>CAJTQP010000109.1 GCA_910578575.1 uncultured Oscillospiraceae bacterium | reverse complement strand
CCACCGCAGTGTGGTGGGCATCAACCTGATGTACTTCCCCTCCGCCACCATTGAGATGATCGGCTACCTGACCATGACCTTGGTGTCCTCCTTCCTGCTGCGGCTGCTGGAGAAGAAGATGGACGGGGATGACAACTATGACCTGGTCCAAGCCGACCAGCTCACCTTGGCTGCCGGGACCTATTCCCACCCCCACACCCCGGAAAAGGCCCTGGAGCGGAGCTTGAAGAAGGAGGAGGAACGGTAATATGGACGCTGTGCTGCAAGTCAATCACCTCTCCAAGTCCTTTGGCTCCCATGAGGTGCTGCGGGATATCGACTTCACCGTGAAGAAGGGGGACGTGACCTCCATCATCGGGGCCTCCGGTTCTGGCAAGTCCACCCTCCTGCGGTGCATCAACCTGTTGGAGACCCCCAGCAAGGGGGAGATCTTCTTCCACGGGGAGAACGTGGCCGCCCGCGGGGTGAACCCCACCGCCTACCGCTCTAAGGTGGGCATGGTGTTTCAGAACTTCAACCTGTTCAGCAACATGACCGTGCTGCAAAACTGCATGGTGGGCCAGACCAAGGTGCTGAAACGCCCGGAGAAGGAGGCCAAGGAGACGGCCCTGCAATTTCTCCACAAGGTGGGGATGACCCCCTACATCAACGCCAAGCCCCGGCAACTCTCCGGCGGACAGAAGCAGCGGGTGGCCATCGCCCGCGCCCTGGCCATGGGCCCGGAGGTGCTGCTCTTCGACGAACCCACCTCCGCCCTGGACCCGGAGATGGTGGGGGAGGTGCTCACCGTCATGCGCAGCTTGGCGGGGGAGGGCCTCACCATGCTGGTGGTGACCCATGAGATGGCCTTCGCGCGGGACGTGTCCAGCCATGTGGTGTTCATGCGCGACGGCGTGATCTGGGAGGAGGGCGACCCCCAGGAGATTTTCGTCCACCCCCAGCGAGATGAGACCAAGGAGTTCCTCTCCCGCTTTATGGAGCGGTGATGAGGGAAGAAATGATGCAACGACACCCCGGTGGATTTTTCCACCGGGGTGTGCTATACTAAGGCAGACTTTTCGGGGATAAACTGTCCCCAAAACTAGAGAAAGGGGACCCCACGGCATGGCGAAAAAGAATGAGGTATATTCCCTGCGCATCGAAAGCTACGGCAGCGGTGGCGAAGGGGTGGCCCACCTGGAGGGCCAGGCGGTGTTTGTCAAGGGCGCCCTGGCGGGGGAGCTGTGCCGGGTGCAGCTCTTGAAGGTGGGGAAACACGCCGCCTGGGGCCGGGTGGTGGAGGTGCTGGAGCCCTCCCCCCACCGGCAGGTCCCCGACTGCCCCCAGTACCCCAAGTGCGGCGGCTGTGCCCTACGGCACATGGACTACCAAGAGGAGCTGCGTTACAAGCGCCAGCGGGTGGAGGACGCCCTGCGGCGCATCGGCGGCTGGGAGGGGACGGTGGACATCATCCACGGTGCGGCCCAGCCGGAGCGCTACCGCAATAAGATCCAATTCCCCGTGGCGCAAGGGCCCAGGGTGGGCTTTTACCGGGCCCGGAGCCACGATGTGGTGGACGCCCCGGACTGCCTCTTGCAGCCCCTTCCCGCCACCCGGCTGCGGGAGGCCTTCAAGGGGTGGATGGAGACCCATCAGATCCCGGCCTACGACGAGGCCAGCCACAGCGGGCTGGTGCGGCACTTTTATGTCCGGGTGAACCGGGCGGGACAGTCCCTGTGCGCCGTGGTGGTCCGGGGAAAAAAGCTCCCCCAGGAGACCGCCCTGGTGGAGGCCCTGCGGGCCGCGGAGCCGGGGCTGGTGGGAGTGGTGCTGTCCAGCAACCCGGAGCGGACCAACGTGATCCTGGGCAAGGAGCAGCGGCTGCTCTGGGGCCAGGACTTTTTGGAGGATACCCTCTGTGGGCTGTCCTTCCGGCTGTCGGTGCCCTCTTTTTATCAGGTGAACCGGGACCAGGCGGAGCTGCTCTATGGCCGTGCCTTGGAGCTGGCGGGGCTCACAGGGGAGGAGACGGTGCTGGATCTCTATTGCGGTATCGGCACCATCACCCTGGCCATGGCCCGGCAGGCCAAGCGGGCCATCGGGGCGGAGGTGGTGCCGGAGGCGGTGGAGGACGCCAAGGGGAACGCGGAGCGCAATGGGATTTCCAACGCGGAGTTCCTCTGCGCCGATGCCGGCCAGGCGGCTGCACTGCTGGCCCAGCGGGGCCTGCGGCCGGAGGTGATCTGCGTGGACCCACCCCGGAAGGGGATCTCGGAACAGGTGATCGACGCCATCGTGACCATGGCGCCGGAGCGGGTGGTGTATGTGTCCTGTGATCCGGGGACCTTGGCGCGGGATGTGAAGCTGCTGGGGGCGCGGGGGTATGCGCTGCGGCGGGCGGAGGCGGTGGATTTGTTTCCGCGGGCGGGGCATGTGGAAACCATTGTCTTGCTTTCCAAGGGCGAGGTCGACTCGAAAAAGATTCGGGTTGAGTTCTCTTTGGAAGATATGGATATGTCGGAGTTCCAAGATGGAGCAACCTATCCGCAGATCAAGGAGTATGTTT
>CAJTQP010000108.1 GCA_910578575.1 uncultured Oscillospiraceae bacterium | reverse complement strand
GGGATCGAATGCCTGCGGGATGATGTAGTCGTCCCGCAGTTCCTCGTCGGAGATGAGCCCGGCCAGAGCCTGAGCGGCGGCCAGCTTCATCTCCTCGTTGATATCGCTGGCCCGGACATCCAGCGCACCCCGGAACAGCCCCGGAAAGGCCAGCACGTTGTTGATCTGGTTGGGGTAGTCGCTGCGGCCGGTGGCGACCACCCGGGCCCCGCCCGCCTTGGCGTCGTCGGGGAAAATTTCGGGGGTGGGGTTGGCGCAGGCGAAGACGATAGCGTCTTTGTTCATGGTGGACACCATCTCAGGAGTCACCAGATTGGGGGCGGAGACGCCAATAAACACGTCGGCCCCCACCATCATGTTGGCTAAGGTCCCCTGACGCTTCTCCCGGTTGGTCACCCTGGCGATCTCCTGCTGGGCCCAGTTCAGCTGGCCGCAGCCCTCATACACCGCACCGAACTTGTCCACCAGGGTGATATCGGTAAACCCGGCCAGCAGGAGCAACCTGGTGATGGAGATGGCGGCGGAGCCCGCCCCGGAAAATACCACCCGGACCTCCTCCTTCCGCTTCCCCACCACCCGCAGGGCGTTGGTCAGCCCGGCCAGGGCGATGATGGCGGTGCCGTGCTGGTCGTCATGGAAGACGGGGATGTCGCACAGCTCCTTCAGCTTCCGCTCAATCTCGAAGCACCGGGGAGCGGCAATGTCCTCCAGGTTGATGCCGCCAAAGGAGCCGGAGATGTTGTACACGGTCTGGACGAACTCATCCACATCCTTGGTTTTGACGCACAGGGGGAAAGCGTCCACCCCACCGAAGGTCTTGAACAGCACACACTTGCCCTCCATTACCGGCATCCCGGCCTCGGGGCCGATATCCCCCAGACCCAGAACGGCGGAGCCGTCGGTGATGACGGCCACCAGGTTGTGCCGCCGGGTGAGCTCGTAGCTTTTGGTGAGGTCCTCCTGGATGGCCAGGCAGGGCTGGGCCACCCCGGGGGTGTAGGCCAGGGACAGAGACTCCCTGTCGTTGGCAGGCACGGTGGCCACTACCTCGATCTTGCCCTTCCATTCGCCGTGCAGGCGCAGACTTTCCTTCGCGTAATCCATATGAACGCTCCCTTTCTGCTGAAATATGTATAGTTTTCACGGATGCTATTATACTAAACTCTGGAAAAAGTGCAATGGTCACTTCGTTTTTATGCGCTTCCTCGGCTTTTTCCTCACAAATCCTCGCTTTTTTCACCAAATTTTATCACTTTCACCGTTGACGGGGACGGATAATTCTGGTAGAATGGCGTTTAACTGGCATTTCAGTGTGAATGTGAATAAATTGTAAACAGGAGGATATTATGGAAAAACATCATAGAGGAGAATGGGGCAGCAACCTGGGCTTTCTTATGGCCGCCGTGGGTTCTGCGGTGGGCCTGGGCAACATCTGGGCCTTCCCTTATAAAATGGGTGAGGGCGGCGGTTTTGCCTTTCTGGTCGTCTACCTGATTCTGGCCGCTACCATCGGCTTCAGCATCATGCTGTGTGAGCTGGCCATCGGCCGGCGGGCGGGACGGAGCGTTCTGGTGAGCTATCAGCAGGTGGGCAGTAAAATGGGTACTTTCCTTGGCTTTTTGGCCATGCTCTCCCCCTTCCTGATTCTCAGCTTCTACACCGTTCTGGGCGCCTACTGCATGGAGTATATGTCCCTGAACCTGGCCGACCTGGCCTTCGGCGTGGCGGCCATGGCGGGCATGTCCGGCGGCGACACCTTCAGCGCGGTGCGCGTCAACCAGTTTGGCGCGGTTGCTTTCACCTTCCTCTTTATTTTCATCTGCTTCCTGATCATCCGGGGCGGCATCAAAGACGGAATTGAAAAGTTCAATAAGGTTGGTATGCCCGCCCTGTTTATTATGTTGGTCATCGTCATCGTCCGGGCCGTCACTCTGCCTGGGGCCGGCGAGGGTCTGGCCTTCATGTTTGCTCCCAACTTCGCCCCCCTGAAGGACGACTTCTTTAAGGTACTCTCTAAAGCCGGCGGTCAGATGTTCTTCTCTCTCTCCCTGGCCATGGGTATCACCGTCACCTACGGCTCCTACCTGAGCAAAAAGGAGAGCCTGATCAAGAACTCCCTGATCATCATTATCTCCGACACCATTGTGGCTATCCTGGCCGGTATGGCCGTTTTACCCGCCGCTTTTGCGTTAGGCGGCGCCGGAGCGGAAAAGCAGGGCCCCGCCCTTCTGTTTATCACCCTCCAGGATGTGTTCAATGCCATGGGTCCCACCGGCCCCCTGTTCGGCGTGCTGTTCTATCTGCTGGTGATTCTGGCCGCTATCACTTCCGCCATTGCCCTGCTGGAGGTGTTGGCCACCTTCTTGTCTGATCGTATCGCACTCAAGGGCAAAACCCCCAATCGGGCCAAGCTGGTCACCATCGTCTGCCTGGTAGTCTTTGCGGAGGCTGCCCTGGTGGCCGCCGACGGCCTGGGTAAAAACGGTCTTTGGATTCCCTTCCATGAGACCGGTCTCCCCTTCTCCGCAAGCTGGCTTGACTTTATGGACTCCATCTCTGAGGGTATCGCGATGCCTCTGGGTGCGCTGCTGATGTCCATCTGGCTGGGCTGGTTCGTAGGGCCCAAGCTGGTCAAGGATGAGGTGGAGCTGGAGGGCAATAAAATGAGCTCCGGCCTGTATGCCTTCTTTAATTTCTGCATCAAGATCATCGCCCCTCTCGGCATGGCGTTCGTCCTTTACGGACAACTGGTGGCGTTCTTTACTCTCCCCGCCACTTAACCCAAACGTCTCAGGGCGCATAGCTTAACAGCTGTGCGCCCTGTTTTTGTCTTCAAATATAAGGACAGGACGAGCCCTATCACGCTTTCTTCCGTTTCTTCCGGTAGCTCTCCGCCTGAGCCAGCAGCTCGGAGGCACTGGCCCGCAACGAGTCGGTGACAGCGGCCCCGCCGATGAGGCGGGCCAGCTCGTCCACCCGCCCCTCCTGTTCCAGCCGCTCCACATTGGTGAAGGTGCGGCCCTTCTTCTCCCCCTTCTCCACCGAGAAGTGGGTGTCCGCCATTGCGGCGATCTGGG
>CAJTQP010000107.1 GCA_910578575.1 uncultured Oscillospiraceae bacterium | reverse complement strand
CGCTGCCCCCGCCCCCACGACCATGACAGATAAGAGCATGGCGAGTGTGAGAACCAGGGTCAGCACCTTCTTCTCGTTGCGTGGCTAACTGTGGGCAAAAAATTAGGGCACACCGAACGGTGCACCCTAAAATACGCCCTCCCAGAACTAGAAAATCCTGGAATGCATATCCTCCACAAATATCCACAAAATCCAACAACTTTATTCACAACTTGATCCCATACACCCCATACCAAGTCCCCGCACCGAAGGTAGCGTTGTCGGAGAGAGACAGGGTCAAGCTCAACCCATCCCCATAGTCCACCACGTCAGTGATACTCAGGGCGGTCATGGTCCCCCCGGTGGAGAGGACATAGCCACAGGGTCCCGCCGGGGTGAGCATGATGTGGACCGCCACACCCTGCCGGGTATTTTCGGCGGCATTGAGGCGCTGAAGGGTGGCCTGCTTGCTGCTGCCGTTCAGGGCCAGGCGAAGGTTCGGCCCGCCCTGGGTCCCGCTGTAGCTCCCTCGCGTCACCAGGGGACCGCAGAGGAGCTGGATCTCCCGGAACTGGAGCAGATCATAGGTCCCCAGGTCGATGGTGATGCTACTTCGGGAGGAGCTGACGGTCCCGCCCGCCATACGTAGGAGGGACCGGCTGTTTACCGCGGCGTCCAGGCGGCTATTGTCCGCGTTGAAGTCATCCCGTAGGACGGGATCGTCGGCCCGCCACTGGTTCAATTTCAAATAGGTGGTTTTGTTGCTTGACATAAGATGATGCCCCTTTCCTGTAATCTATCCCTGCTGGGACAGCGGGGATTCGGGGACGATTTCGTACACCTTAGTCAAAACTAGCCAAAACTTTTTTCAAACCCTTACACCGCCGCCCGGCGGGATGGGAAACAGCAGCGGGCCCGCCACTGCCGGGCAGCCCAGGCGGGCCCCACCACCTCCACCTGGCCGCTGTGGGCATCCACCCAATCCCAAAACTCCGGCCCCACCACCACGTCGGCGCTGAGCAGAAAGCCCCCGCCCTGGGGCTCTGCCTGAGCCTCCGGGCCAAAGCGGTCCGCCACTTCTTCCGCCAAATCCTCCTGGCAGAGGAGTTGCACCCGTTCCCGCCGGTCGGGGTCCAGGCCGAAGGGGGTGGCAGCCCACAGGGCTGGGTCTGCCACGGGCCCTTGGGCAGGTAGGCCCGTTACCAGCACCTCCCCCATCCGGTCGGGGCGGAGCAGGCGCAGGGTCTGGCGCCGGTGATCCCAACCCAGGAGCCGGTAGCCCTGGTCGGTCCACAGCAGGCCCTTAGGGCTGACGAACTGCCGTTCTCCGTCAGGGACCTTTTCCAGCCGCCGGTTGTAGCGGTAGGGGAGGAAACTCAGGGCCTTCCCCTCCTGACAGGCGGTGTGGATGCGGTCCAGCACCGGCTGGAGGTCCTCCTCCTGCCGGGGCAGGGCCACAGGCCGCTGGAGCCGGGGCCGCTGATGGATGGACGTGAGCCCCTTCACCTTATCCAGCAGTGCCTCCCGCTGGACCTGGCTGAAGTGGGGATAGACGGTGATGGCATCCACCATAGCCCGCAGCTCTCCCAGGGCGAAGGTACGCTGACCCAGGTACCAGCCTCCGCCGGCGCCGGGGCGGAACACCACGTCCAGACCGTGGCGGCGCAGAGCGGCCAGGTCCCGGTAGATGCTCTTGCGCTCGGCGGCAGCGCCCCGTTCCGCCAGTCGTTCCCGGAGTTGGGTCAAGCTCAGAGGATGCTTTGCGTCGGTCTCCTCCTGAAGGATCGTGGTCAAGAGCAGGGTGCGGTCCCGCTGGTCTGTGTGCTTTCCCATGGATTGGGCCCTCCTTTTTTCTCTAAGATGGCCCTATTATAGAACAAATGTTCGATTTATGCAAGGGAAAGTTTTGGAAGGCAGTCCCCAAAAGGGCCCCGTTACGCCCAATCTTTCCAAATTTCCGGGGCGTAGCCCACCGTGGCTTCCTTACCGTTGCGGACGATGGGGGTGCGCAAAAGCGTGGGGTCCTCCAGGACCTTTTCCACCTTATCCTCCGGGTAGGCCAGGTACTGCACCAGGGACAAGTCCGGGTGCTTGGGGTCCAGCAGCTCCTCCAGGGGGATCCGTTGCAGCACCGAGCGCAGCTCTCCCTTGCTGATGCCATAGCGTTTCAGGTCAATGGACTGGAATTTGATCCGGCGCTCCTTGAAGTAACGCTCGGCTTTTTTCGTGTCGAAGCACTTGGGCTTTCCAAAAATTTGAATGTTCATGGTGATCCTCCCAGGCAGTTTTTTCTCCAGCATACCACAAAGCGGCAAAAATAGGTATACTTTTCCTGTCTTTCGTGTTATACTAACCCTTGATAAGTTTGGGCTTTTTCATCAAGCCTGTAAAATGAGATAAGACGCAACGGGACCGGCGGTAGAGAGAAGGACAGGGAAACAGACCCTTCGCGGTACAGGGCGAATGGGTGAGCCTCTCCTTCAAATTCTTCCGCCGCTTCTGGCTGTGCAAAATTTAGACAAGGAGTTATCATGGCAGAAAAACTGAAAATCATTTCTCTGGGCGGACTCAACGAGATCGGGAAGAATCTCACCGTCTACGAGTACGGCAACGACATCATCGTGGTGGACGTGGGCATGGGATTCCCCGATGACGATATGTACGGCATCGACGTGGTCATCCCCGACGTGAGCTATCTCATCAAGAACCGGGATAAGATCCGGGGCATCTTCCTCACCCACGGCCATGAGGACCACATCGGGGCCCTGCCCTACGTGCTGCGGTCCTTCAACGCTCCCATCTACGCCACCCGGATGACCTTGGGACTGGTGCAGCTGAAGCTGGAGGAACACCGCCTACTGGACAGCACCAAGCTGGTCACCTGCGAAGCGGGGGATGTCATCAAGGCGGGGCGGTTCTCTGTGGAGTTCATCCATGTAAACCACTCCATTGCGGACGCGGTGTGCTTTGCCATCAAGTCCCCCGTGGGCACCATCGTCCACACCGGGGACTTCAAAATCGATCCCACTCCCATCAAGGGCAAGATCATGGATCTGACCCGCCTGGGAGAGCTGGGGAAGGAGGGGGTCTTGGCCCTGCTGGCGGACTCCACCAACGTGGAGCGCCCCGGCTTCACCCGTTCCGAGCGCTCTGTGGGAGCCAGCTTCGAGGGGCTCTTTGAGGGCTGTAAGGAGCGCATCATCCTCACCACCTTCGCCTCCAACGTGGACCGCATCCAGCAGGTCATCAACGTGGCGGCTAAGCACGGGCGGAAGGTGGCCATCACCGGCCGGAGTATGGAAAACTCCCTGCGGGTGGCCACGGAGTTGGGGTATACGGAAATTCCCCAGGGGGTGCTGGTGGATATCAACCACATCAAATCCCTGCCCAAGGAGAAGATCTGTATCATTACCACCGGCAGCCAGGGGGAGGCCATGTCCGCCCTCTTCCGCATTGCTTTCTCCACCCACAAGCAGGTGGAGATCCAGGCGGGAGACCGGGTGATCATCTCCGCTTCCGCCATCCCCGGCAACGAAAATTCCGTGAACAACATCGTCAACGAGCTCTATCGGAAAAACGCCGAGGTGGTCAGCGAGCACAACCGGCCCCTCCACGTCTCCGGCCATGCCTGCCAGGATGAGCTGAAAATCGTCCACGCCCTGGTGCGGCCCAAGTTCTTCATCCCCGTCCACGGGGAGCAGCGGCACCTGAAAACCCACGCCAAGGTGGCCCAGGAGATGGGTACCCCCGCCCAGAATATCATCATCAGCGACGTGGGCCGGGTAATTGAACTCACCGCCAACAGCGCCCAACTGGGGGGCACCGTTCCCTCCGGCCGGGTGTTCGTGGATGGTTACGGCGTGGGAGACGTGGGCAGCGTGGTCCTCCGGGACCGCCGCCACCTGGCCCAGGACGGCATGATCGTGGTGGTGACCTCCCTCTCCGGGGAGACCGGCGAGCTGGTCTCCGGCCCGGATATCATCACCCGCGGCTTCGTGTACGTAAAGGAGTCGGAGAGCCTGATGGAGGAGCTGCGGGAGGTGGCTTTGGAGACCCTGTCTGTGTGCCAGGAGCGGAGCATCAGCGATTGGGCGTCCATCAAATCCGCCATCAAGGGGGAGCTGTCCCGCTACCTCTACAAAAAAACCAAGCGCAATCCTATGATTCTGCCGGTGATTATGGAGGTTTGAGGGTGTGGGTAAATACCCGGAAACTGGTGAATATTGCGGGTAATTATACAATCCAGATATTTCCTCTTTTGGGAGAGGTGATTTTAGGGCGTGCCGTCAGGTACGTCCTAAAATTTTGCCTGGAATTATGACTGCAACGAGAAGAAGGTGCTGACCCTGGTTCTCACACTCGCCATGCTCTTATCTGTCATGGTCGTGGGGGCGGGGGCAGCG
>CAJTQP010000106.1 GCA_910578575.1 uncultured Oscillospiraceae bacterium | reverse complement strand
TATGAGACCATCCTCCGGTACACCCGCAAGGGGCGTTCCCAGGTGACGATCTGCGGCGCTTACGGCCGGGGCAACGCCGGGGACGACGCCATCCTCCTGGCCATCCTCACAGAGCTGCGGGCCATCGACCCGGACCTCTCCTTCCAGGTCTTTTCCCGCAACCCCAAGGACACCCGTCTCACCTACCGGGTCAACGCCTTTTATACCTTCAACGCGGCGCAGGCCCTGTACCACTTCCGCCACGCAAAGCTCTTCATCAACGGCGGGGGCTCCCTGATGCAGGACGTCACCAGCTTCCGCTCCCTGTGGTTCTATCTCTGGACCCTGGCCAGCGCCAAGCGCAGCGGCTGCCCGGTGATCATGTACGGCTGTGGCATCGGGCCCATCCGCAACAGCCAAAACCGCATCAAAGCCGCCAAGGTCATCAACAGATATGTGGACGCCATCACCCTCCGAGACCCGGACTCCCGGAAGGAGCTGGAAGCCCTGGGGGTGACCAAGCCTCAAATCTCCCTCTCGGCGGACACCACGGTGATCCTTCCCGCCGCCCCGGCGGACATTGTGGACGGTATCCTGGAGAGCTGCGGCATCCCACCTAAGGGCAATTACATTGCCTTCGTCCTCCGGCCCTGGCCGGGCTATGAGTCCAAAACCCGCTGCATCGCCGCCGCCGCGGACTACGCCTACGACACCTACGGCCTTACGCCGGTGTTCTTCCCCATCGAACCCCGTCTGGACGTATCTGCCGCCCAGCGGGTCACCGCCCGGATGCACGCCCCCTACCACAGCATCACCGATGCCTACACCGCTGCCCAGACCATCGGCATCCTCTCCCGTATGAAGGTAGCGGTATCCATGCGCCTCCACGGGCTGATTTTCGCCGCCGGGCAGGGGGTCCCCCTGGTGGGCATCGTCTATGACCAAAAGGTGGGCTCCTTCCTCTCCTATATCGGGCAGGACCTGTGCGAGGATCTGAACTCCCTCACCGAGGAGAGCTTGAAATCCCTCATCGACAGCGCCGTTACCCGTGGAAAAGACCCCGCCTTCCTCTCTGAGAGCGTGGAAAAGCTCCGGAAAATGGAGGCCGTGAACCGGCAGGTAGTAGAGCAATATGTGAAGGGAACACAAGAATAGAAAAACCGCAGGCCGGGGCGCACCCCGTCAGCCTGCGGTTTTCTTTTTATTCGCCGGAGGGTTCCTCCCCTACCTCAGCGCTGAGGGCGGATACCAGCTCAGACAACGCCTTCTGGAAGCCCTCCATGTCCTCCTCCGTCCGGGAGAAGGCCTTGTGGGCGGCAGCCAGCTCTGTCTCCGCCGACTGGATGGAGCACCCCAAGTCCCTTTGCAGCTTATCGCAGCGGTCCTGAATCTCCAACACCCAGCGGATGCCGTCCGCTCGAATCTCCGCCGCCTTTGCCTGGGCCTCTTGGATCACCAGTTGGGCCCGCTCATGGGCGGTCACCTCGATGTCCCCAGCAGTGGACTTGATATTCTGCCAGGAATTGGCCCCCGGCTCCAGCTCTGCCACCCGATTTTGGAGGGTCCTGACCTGCCCCTGGGAAAGGGAGAGCTCCTGGGAGAGGGTCTCATTGCGGGCCTTGGTGCGGCGCAGCTCCTCCTCC
Organism: uncultured Oscillospiraceae bacterium; assembly: GCA_910578575.1. Taxonomy (GTDB): domain Bacteria; phylum Bacillota; class Clostridia; order Oscillospirales; family Oscillospiraceae; genus Evtepia. Next base: position 2,790 of record CAJTQP010000106.1, on the reverse strand, counting down.
AGGGCTTCGTTGGCGATCTCCACCCGGTTGTAGTCACAGCGCAGGGTGTGCAGCTCCTCTTCCATGGCATTTTGGGCGCTCTGGGCCGCCTCCAACTGCTCGGTCAGGTCCTTGACCGTCTCTTGGTTCTCTTGGGTGATGCTCTGGATATAGTTCAAAACATCCTGGCGGTGAAAGCCGCCTAGGGCACTGCGAAACCGGCCCGCGTTTTCGTTCATGCTCGATCCTCTCTCTCCGTTTGAATCCAAAAACGGCACTTTCTGCTTAATTTTCTATAATACTACTGCGAAGCGCCTTGTATGTCAAGGTTTTTCCATCTCCTTTATTTTCCAGCACCGATAGAAAAATTGACAAAAACACGTTAGGAGTAGAAGAATGTTTGACGAGCCGGACGCAAAATGATATAATGACAAGGTTAAATATGGAATTTTATCGAACCGGTCCCCTGAAAGGTCCGGCAGAGGAGAATAACTATGTGGGCGTCGACCAACTGGAAGGACTATGAGCTGCTGGACTGCGGCGGCGGGGAGAAGCTGGAGCGGTGGGGGAAGTATACCCTCATCCGCCCGGATCCCCAGGCGATCTGGAACACCCCCCGCCTCCACCCCGGCTGGAAGCAGTGTCACGGCCGGTACGCCCGCTCCAGCAGCGGCGGTGGGCAGTGGGTGAAAAAGGATCTGCCGGAACGCTGGCAGATTGCTTACCGGGACCTGACCTTCAATGTCAAGCCCATGAACTTCAAGCACACCGGCATCTTCCCGGAACAGGCCGCCAACTGGGACTTCGCCATGGAGCAGATTCGCAACGCCGGCCGGCCCATCTCCGTGCTGAACCTCTTTGCCTACACCGGCGGTGCCACCGTCGCCTGTGCCGCCGCCGGGGCCTCTGTCTGCCATGTAGACGCCGCCAAGGGTATGGTGAGCTGGGCCAAGGAAAACGCCAAGAGCTCCGGCTTAGCGGAAGCCCCCATCCGCTGGATCGTGGACGACTGCGCCAAATTTGTCCAGCGGGAGATCCGCCGGGGCCGGCGGTATGATGCGGTGATCATGGACCCCCCCTCCTACGGTCGGGGCCCCTCCGGGGAGATTTGGCGCTTGGAAGAAAACCTCTACCCCTTTGTGGAGTTGGTAGCGGGAGTCCTATCTGACCAGCCCCTGTTTTTCCTCATCAATTCCTACACCACTGGTCTGGCCCCGTCGGTGCTCACCTACCTGATGGAGACCTTACTGACGAAGAAATACGGCGGCTCCACCGTCAGTGACGAGTTGGGCTTGCCTGCCACCGCCAGCGGCCTGATCCTCCCCTGTGGAGCTTCCGGACGGTGGACAAGTGCGGGAGGGAGACAGCCATGAGTGCCATCATCAAAGCCGAACACCTTGGGTTCTCCTATCCTGACGCCACCCCGGACCAGCCCCCGGTCCTGACGGACGTGAACCTAGAGATCGAAGCAGGCTCCTTCGTGGCCATCCTAGGCCACAACGGGTCGGGAAAATCCACCCTGGCCAAGCACATCAACGCCCTACTCACCCCCACCCAAGGGAAGCTCTGGGTGGACGGGCTGGACACCTCCCTGCCGGAAAACCTCCTGCCCATCCGGGAGAAGGTGGGCATGGTCTTTCAGAACCCGGACAACCAGATCGTGGCCAGCGTGGTGGAAGAGGACGTGGCCTTTGGGCCGGAAAATATGGGGGTCCCCCCCAAGGAGATTCGGGAACGGGTGGACCGGGCCCTGAAGATGGTGGGGATGTATGACCTCCGAGAGCACTCCCCCCACCTGCTCTCCGGCGGACAGAAGCAGCGGGTGGCCATCGCCGGCATCATCGCCATGATGCCCCAGTGCATCATCCTGGACGAGGCCACCGCCATGCTGGACCCCATCGGCCGCCGGGAGACCCTCGACACCATTCGGATGCTCAACCGGGACTACGGCATCACCGTGATTTTAATTACCCACCACATGGATGAGGCAGCCCAGGCCCAACGGCTCATCGTCATGTCCCAGGGCCAGGTTCTTGCGGACGGTACCCCCCAGGCGGTCTTTCAACAGGTGGAAAAGCTGCGCAGTGCGGGGTTGGCCGTGCCAGAGACCACCGCCCTGCTCTATGAACTGAAACAAGAGGGCTTTTCCGTCCCCCTGGACGCCATCAGCGATGCGGACTGCGCCGCTGTTCTGGCAGAACTTCTGGACTGACACCGCCCCCCACTTGATATGAGATGAGGAATGCCCCTGTGGAAGCTATCATTGAACTGAAACATCTGACCCATATCTATAGCCCCAACACCCCCTTTCAGCAGACCGCCCTGGACAACATCGACCTTAACGTCTACCAGGGGGAGTGTTTGGGGATCATCGGCCGCACCGGCTCTGGCAAGTCCACCCTCATCCAGCACCTGAACGGCCTCATCAAGCCCACCCAGGGGCAGGTGCTCTTTCAGGGGCAGGATATCTGGAGCAATAAGGCCCTCACCCACAGCATTCGTTTTCAGGTGGGCCTGGTGTTCCAATATCCGGAATACCAGCTTTTTGAGGAGACTGTCTATCGGGACATCGCCTACGGCCCCAGGAATATGAAGCTGGAAGAGGCGGAGGTAGACCGGCGGGTCCGGGCCGCTGCGGAGTTTGCAAAACTCCCTGCCTCGGTGCTGGAGCGCTCCCCCTTCGCCCTCTCTGGTGGACAGAAACGCCGGGTGGCCATCGCCGGGGTCATCGCCATGGAGCCCAAGGTCCTCATCCTGGACGAGCCCACCGCCGGGTTGGACCCCATCGGCGCCCAGGAGATTTTGGAGAAT
>CAJTQP010000105.1 GCA_910578575.1 uncultured Oscillospiraceae bacterium | reverse complement strand
GTGACTGGAGTTCAGACGTGTGCTCTTCCGATCTCAAGAGGCAGTAAACCGGGCGGTATTGAACCTGCTGGACAATGCCGCCCGCTACGCTGGGACGGGGGGTGAGGTGCGCCTGTCTGCTGGGATAGTGGGGGAGATGTTGACGGTGTCAGTGACCGACAGCGGCCCAGGCTTCACCCCGGAGGCCCTGGCCCGCGCCGGACGGGGCCTCTACACCAGCGACGCCAGCCGTTCCCAGGAGGGCCACACTGGCTGGGGTCTGTGCTACGCCCGCCAGGTGACCAAGGACCACGGCGGGGAATTACGGCTATGGAATACAGAGCAGGGAGGGGGAGCAGCAGAGTTGTCGTTCCCCCTGGGAGAATAAAAAAGAGGCGCTGCCCCGATGCGTGGGCAGCGCCTCTGAAACGATATAGAAATAGAAATGTGTGAGCGAATATGCCAGTGATTAGGACAGGGTCACAGCTCCCGTTTGATCTTCTGAATGGCGTTCTTCTCCAGACGGGAAATTTGCGCCTGGGAGATGCCGATGCGCTCGGAGACCTCCATTTGGGTCTTACCCTCAAAGAAGCGCAGGTTGAGGATGGTCTTTTCCCGGTCGCTGAGGCGGTCCATGGCCTCTTTTAAGGCGATCTGCTCCAGCCAACTGTCCGAGGTGTTCTTCTGGTCCCGCACCTGGTCCATGACGCAGATCGTGTCCCCCGCGTCGGAGTACACCGGCTCATAGAGGGACACCGGGTCCACGATGGCGTCCAGGGCGAACACCACGTCCTCCCGCTTGATGTCCAGCAGCTTGGCGATCTCCTCAATGCTGGGCTCCCGCTGGTGCTCGGCCATATAGCGCTCCTTGGCCTGAAGGACTTTATAGGCGGTGTCCCGCATGGAGCGGGAGACCCGCACGGCGCTGTTGTCCCGGAGATAGCGGCGGATCTCACCGATGATCATGGGCACCAAATAGGTGCTTGGAAACACATCCAGATCCACATTGAAGTTGTCGATGCCCTTGATGAGCCCCACGCAGCCCACCTGAAACAGGTCGTCGGGGTTCTCATTGCGCCCGTCGAACTTTTTGATGACGCTGAGCACCAGGCGCAGATTTCCCTGAATGAGGGTTTGCCGGGCCTCCTGATCCCCCTCCCGGACCCGGAGGAACAGGGCTTTGGCCTCGTCCCTGGTGAGCACCGGGAGCTTGGAGGTGTTCACCCCGCTGATCTCTACCTTGCTAAGCCGTCCCATAGCGGTCCCTCGCTTTCGTGATACTGTTTCCAGTATCTCCTCTCCCGCCGCCCTTCATGCGGGGAGAGACCGCCCTTTATTTTTTATCGTTCAACCTCCTTCGATGGATTTTTCAGGGACAGGGGGATAGGGGCTTATTCCAGCGCCAGCGTGATGGCGCAGTAGACCAGGATAGCGGCCATAGTATAATTGAAGGGCCGGTAATATGTTTGAAGAAAACGGTGGAAGGCGCTGCCCAGGGCGGCCCAGGTGAGGGTACCGGCCACGCCGATGGCGGTGATGCCCAGGGCGTGGAGGAGCAGGGAGGGGAGGGCCGGGGCGTGGGGCAGGACGTAGCCGGTATAAATGGTGATGGCATAGAGGATGATCTTGATATTGACGAATTCCAGCCAAAAGCCGCGCCAGAAGGAGAAGCCGCTCTGCGTCTGCGTCTCTGGCTTGCTTCGGGCAACATGGAACGCCAGCCAAAGGATGTACGCTGCGCCAACATATTTCAACACGCCCACTGCCGCCGGGACGAAACGGGCCAGTTCATAGCAGAACAGGGCGCAGAGGACCATGACGCACAGGAAGCCCACGGCAATGCCCAACAGGACATCCTTGCCCCGCCGCCAGCCATTTTGGCTGACTGCGTGAAGAGAGATGATGTTGTTGGGACCGGGGGTGAATGCCGTGACCATTCCGTAGGGAAGATAGGATAAAAAAATGGAACCAAACACTTGAATTCCTCCTTTCATCTGGTATAATACAGGAAAATGATTGTTTTGTAAAATTGAAAAAAATCAATGGAATCCTTCGATAAAATTGAATGATTGCGGCAGGAGAGAGTACGGTGGAACTAAAATATCTCAATACGTTTCAGACGATTGTGGGGGAGGGGAGCTTCTCCAAGGCGGCGGAAAAGCTGTCCTACACTCAATCCACCATCACATTCCAGATCGGGCAGTTGGAGCAGGCCCTGGGGGCCAAGCTCTTTGAAAAGCTGGGCAGAAGGATGGTGCTCACCAAGGCTGGGGAGCAGCTTTTGCCCTACGTCCGGGATGTGTTGGGAGCGGTGGAAAAGCTCCAGTATTTTGCCTGTGATCTGGACCAGTGTCAGGGGGAACTGCGGGTGGGGGTGGCGGAGAGCCTGCTGTGCTACAAGCTGCCGGAGATGTTGGGGGAGTTCTACAGCCGTGCCCCCAAGGCCCGTCTGTTCCTTCAGTCCATGAACTGCTATGATATCCGGGACGCCCTCCTGAAGGGAGACCTGGACCTGGGTCTGTTTTATGACTGGGTGGGGGGCTTCGGCGCTCAACTGACCACGATGCCCTTGGGCAGCTATCCCCAGGTTTTGGTGGCCTCCCCGGCCATTGGGGCGCGGTTTGGGGACTTCACCACCCCAGACCAAACCATCCCACTGCCTTTGATCCTCAACGAGCGGAACAGTGTATTCCGGAAAATTTTTGAGGAATACCTCCGGCAGCGTTCCATTCGTCTGGACCACACCATCGAATTGTGGAGCATTCCCACCATCAAAAAGCTGGTGCAACATGACATGGGGGTCTCCTATTTGCCCCGCTTCACCGTGGAGGAGGAACTGGCCCAGGGGAGCCTGGTGGCGTTGGCAGAGGAAGTCCCAGACCGAAGCATCACGGCGGTGTGCGGCTATCACAAGAACAAGTGGGTCAGCCCCCTTATGACGCTGTTTATGGAGCTGCTGCATCAGGTCGCAGGCGTACTTGACGGCAACAAATGACCGTGTTATGATAAATAAAAAATCCTGTTTGGAAAGGGTCATTTCTATGACGGGAACTTTAGTGCGTCGGGAAGAACGGCGGGAGGAATTGATTGGTGGTAAACGCGTGGCAATGTCCCCGGCCTCCGCTGGACACGCATACGTCTCCGACAACATTCTTAGAATCTTTAAGAACTATTTGAAGGGGAAAACGTGTATCCCCTTTGGACATAGTCTGCTGGTCCACCTGTCAGAGGAAGATAAGTTTGTCCCTGACGTGATGGTGGTCTGTGAGCGCGAGAAAATCAAGCCCAATGGCGTCCATGGAGCCCCCGATTTGGTGGTGGAGGTTCTTTCCCCCAGCACGGCGAAAAACGACCGGACTTACAAAAAAGAAGTGTATGAGCGCTACGGCGTTCCGGAATATTGGCTGGTGAGCCCCTCGGATAAATTCATTGAGGTCTACCGTCAAGTGGATGGGGCCTATGTTCTCCACGATATGTATACCTTTTATCCCGACTGGATGTTAGAGGATATGTCAGAGGCAGAACAAAAGGCTAGGGTAACAGAATTTAAGTGTCACTTGTACGATGATCTCATCATCCGCTTGGATGACATTTTTGGGGACTTGTTTTGAATAGCGTCTGGCGTAAGTGCAGCACCTACCCTCGTGTTTAGAAGGTAGGTGCTCTGTCGTAGGAGATTTTTGGGCGAAAAGACGGAGAGCATGGAACGCGCAGGCGGGAGCACAGGGCAAGCTGACCCTTGACAGAAGGGGCCGCGGGCCTTACAATAAAAAAACATAGGCAAAAGAACCATAGGAAAGAACCCCGTTCTCCGGGAAAGGAGCGTTTTATGAGCATTTTCAACAATGAGAGTATCCTGGCTTGGCTGAAGTATTTTTCCGACAACACCGCCATCGACCTGGCCTCGATCCGTATCCTGGACGTCACCGGCAGCGACAAAAACCTGATGGCTGCGGTCCAGGCCAACCCTTCTGTGTTGGTTTTCACCGACGGGAACCACCCGGAGATTTTTTATAACATGTGGGACAACGGCATGGGGGACTGCCAGGTGTGGTACAATGAGGGCTCCGAGCCCAGCGGCCCCATGAAGCACAACCTCCTCTCGGAGATGATCGACCGGGGAGTGAACGTCTCCGCTGCCATGCTCATTGAGAACCCCCATGCCCACAGCGCCTACCCCACAGGGCTGGACAACAGCAGCTTTTCCCCCGGCTCCATCCGCTATGTGGCCCCGGAGATCCGAGCGGTGATCATGAACAAGCTCCACCTCAATGAGACGGAGAACATCTGCGTGGTCTCCGGGGAGAGCATCGCCGTGGAGGCTGCCATTGCCCTTCGGAAGGGCCAGGTGGTGGCCGTGGAGTACAAGGAGGGGGACCACCAGACCATGGAGGAGAACCTGGTCCGCTTCGGCCTGCGCAACGTCCGGATCGTCAGCGATATGGAGAGCTATTCCCACCGCTGGCCGGTGCCTGACGTGGCCTTCCTGGTGGCTTCGGACAAGCTGAATATGGAGCTGCGGACCCTGGTGCACGTGAACCCCAAGATCCGGGTGGTGATCTACACCCTGGAGTTCAGCTATATGAGCCACATTCCCGGCGTGCTCTGGGAGAACGGCATCAAGCCCACAGAGGTCATGCAGTTG
>CAJTQP010000104.1 GCA_910578575.1 uncultured Oscillospiraceae bacterium | reverse complement strand
TTATCCTTGGCGACATCATTGAATGTGCCAATCAGACCGCTGCCCATGGTGGGCTCCTTGCCGCCGTTCAAAGCGACGCAGATCATCTTGCACATCTCCGCGCGGGTGACGTTGCCAGCAGGACGGAAGGTCCCGTCCTCATAGCCGCCGATGATGTTCAATGTCGTACACACATCAACGGCCTCTTTGTTCGTGATCGATTCCTGATCCCCGAACGTCGCTGCCCCCGCCCCCACGACCATGACAGATAAGAGCATGGCGAGTGTGAGAACCAGGGTCAGCACCTTCTTCAGGTTTCTCATAGAGGTTTGCCTCCTTTAAAAATTTTTGAACGCATTCCTCTCTCCGGTCCGGCACACATATCGTGGCATGCCGTAGCGGTATCTGCGCCGGGCGCAGGTCGGGGAATTTGTTCTATGGGTACTATACGCGATTCGAGCTTATTTGTAAAGAGGTCTGACGGTTTTGTAACAGAACGGTAATAAAGCCGGGGACGCTTGGGGCACCCCAGGCGGGGAGGGGGCATATATTGTATATAGTATATCAGGACCCTTTCCAAAAAACACCGCCGCCCCCTCTTGACAGAAGGAGCGGCAGCGTTTATACTATGGGTTAGAGAGGTCAGTCAGCGGTTGGCCCTCACAGTTTATGCTAGATGTTTAAGTAACCGTTCGGGTGCAGACCGGGCGGTTACTGCTCTTTGTCGCTCGTTCGGCCGCCATGCCGGATCGTCCAAATCAGGTTGACCAGACTAATGACGACGAGGGCAACCTGACACAATTCGCTGAGCGTAATTGTAAATGTCATGGTGCCACCCCCTTTCCCGCAGGGAGCAAAAAGCACGTTTCAGCCCCCCTTAGTCAGAGGGCCAACCGCCGTATGACCGACGCCTCCGCGCCGATAGCGACTTTATTCTACTATATTTCTCCTCCGTTGGCAAGAGAAAACGGGAGACTGACGCTGGGTCAGCCTCCCGTTTATACATTATATAATATATACCAATCTTTCCCGACGGGGATCGCCTCAGCCGTGGTCCACCTGGTACATATATTGCAGCAGGTCCACGGTTTTGGAGGAATAGCCGATTTCGTTGTCATACCAGGCCACCAGCTTGACGAAGCGGTCGTTGAGGGAGATGCCCGCCTTGGCGTCGAAAATGGCGGTGTGGGTATCCCCCAAGAAGTCGGTGGAGACCACGTCCTCGTCGGTGTAGTCCAAGATCCCCTTCATGGGCCCTTGGGCGGCGGCCTTCATGGCTTTGCAGATCTGGTCGTAGGTGGCGGGGGTTTCCAAGGCCGCGGTGAGGTCCACCACGGAAACGTCCAGGGTGGGCACCCGCAGGGACATCCCCGTCAGCTTCCCCTCCAGGCTGGGGATCACCTTGCCCACAGCCTTGGCAGCGCCGGTGCTGGAGGGGATGATATTCCCTGCCGCCGCCCGGCCGCCCCGCCAGTCCTTTTTGGAGGTGCCGTCTACGGTTTTCTGGCTGCCGGTGGTGGAGTGTACGGTGGTCATCAGGCCCTCCCGGATGCCAAAGCTATCGTGCAAGACCTTGGCCAAAGGGGCCAGACAGTTGGTGGTACAGGAGGCATTGGAAACGAAATCCATGCTCTTGTCATAGGATGTGTTGTTGACGCCCATGACAAACATAGGCGTGTCGTCCTTCGAGGGGGCGGTGAGCACCACTTTTTTGGCGCCGCCCAACAGATGCCCCCGCATTTTGTCGGCGGTGGTGAACTTGCCGGTGCTCTCCACGATATATTCCGCCCCGACACTGCCCCAGGGGATCTCCTCCGGCAGCTCGCAGTGGAACACCCGGATGCGGCGGCCATTGACGATGAGATCATCCCCATCCCAATCCACCTCGCCGGAGAAGCGGCCATGCACACTGTCGTATTTGAGGAGATACGCCATATAGTCCGGGGTCTGACTGTGGCTGTTGATGCCCACGAACTCTACATCAGGGCGCTGCGCCCCCAGGCGAAGCACCAGGCGGCCGATGCGGCCAAAGCCGTTGATGCCAACTTTCATACCCATTCCAACCAAATCCTTCTCAGTTTTTATTTCCCTGGCATACACCAGATGGCACCATTATACAACGCTTCCGCCCCGGATGGAAGCCCTACAAGAAAAAACTTTCCCGTTTCTCCCCGTAAATCTGACAAAATCCTTGTTATTATTCCCAGGATTTGTTACACTATAAGGACGAAAATTTCTCGCTGGAATCGGATATCCTATTTTTATTTCCAAGGAGCTGATGTCATGGATACCATTACCTCCCGCCTGAACGATCTCTTCCACACATTTCCAGAGGCAGTCATCTTCCTCGACGAGGGGGAGGCTGTGTATGCCAACGAAGCCGGTCAGGAGCTGCTCCAAGACGAGGAGTTCCCGGCGGACCTGCTCTTCGCCCTGGCCGAGCACCCCGGCGACTCCATCGACGTGGCCACGGCCCTGGTCACCTACCGGGTGTCGGTCTCTGTCTTTGAGGGGGGCGTCTTGCTGGTGCTCCGGCCCCTGCCCTCCAAGGAAGAGCGGGACCACCCCTTTAGCAACGCCACCTACCGTCTGCGGGAGAGTATCTCCAACCTCACCACCACCCATACCCAGATCAAGCGCGGCCTGGAGGAACGTTTCTTGGACGAAGCATTCCAGCGGGAGCTGTCCAACCAGAGCCGTTTTACCTACCAGCTCTTGCGGATCGTGCGCCAGGCGGAGCTCACCCAGGATCTGAACTACAAGACTTTCCCCAAGGAGGAGGCCTTTGACCTGGCCCTGGTGTGCAGCGGTATGGCCGACGAGGCCGCCTGGCTGTCGGAGTACGCCGGGGTACAGTTCAGCTACCACAGCAACGTGAGCTCCCTGCCCTTCCAGGCCAGCAAATCCCTCATCACCCAGATGATCCTGGCGGTGGTCTCCAACGCCATCCGGGCTGCGGGTAAGGGGGGGCAGGTGGAGATGCGGGTGCAGTCCGCCGGAAACCGCTGCATGATCTCCATTCGGGACAGCGGCATGGGCATCCCGGAGGACCGCATGGCCACCCTCTTCACCGGGGAGGTCTCCACAGGCATCCCCCGGCCAGGGGAGGGCTCCGGCCTGGGGCTATACAACGCCCAGCGGATCGCCCTGCTCCACGGAGGCGTGATGATCGCCCAGAGCAGCCGGGAGGGAGGCGCCTGCGTAGCCATCTCCCTGCCGGTGATTACCCCACCTAGCGTTCCCGTGCGGAACAACCCCGGCTATGACAACCTGGAGGGGTTCTCCCCGGTGCTCATCGAGCTCAGCGATTTGCTCCCCTGGGAGGCGTTCCACGCTGCCACTAGGGACGACTAAACACGTTTTTCGTCAGATATTGTTGAATTTTGAGAGAAAACCCAGAAAAACTGTAGACAAATGGCCTCCTGATGTAGGAAAATATTCTGCGTCAGGAGGTTATTCTTATGCAAAAGTATACGTATCTCAGAAAAACATTCACATTTGGCGGGCGTCGTTATGAGGTCCGGGGAAAAAGCGAGGAAGAGGTTTTTGACAAATTTATCGAGCTCCTCACCAACCTGCGCCAGGAAGAGCAGACCCTCACCGTGGACAAATGGTTCCGCCAATGGAAGGCCACCTATAAAGACCCTGTGGGCCTGACCAAAAAGAGCCTGGCCATCTATGACGAGAAGTACAACTGTTATATCTCCCCGGCCATTGGGGAGATGCCCTTGAAGGACGTGCGGGATTTGCACTTACAAGCTCTGCTGAACACCCAGGCGGGAAAGTCCTACTCCCACGTGAGCAAGCTGCGGATGGTTTTGCAGGAGATGTTCCGCCAAGCCCGGCGCTCCCGGATCATCGTCTACGACCCGGCGGAGGGCTTGCAGCTCCCGGAAAGCGTGAAGGGCAGCCACCGGCCCATTACCGACGAGGAGCGAAAGCATATCCTGGAGGTGGCGGAAACCCACCCCTCTGGACTGTGGGTGCTCACCATCCTCTACGCCGGCCTGCGCCCAGGGGAGACGGCGGCGCTGTTGTGGAAGGACATCGACTTTGTACACAACGAAATTCATATCCATAAGGCGGTGGAGAGTGGGACGAAAGTGGTCAAGGCACCTAAGACCCCGGCGGGGGTACGGGACGTGCCCATGTGTCGGGAGCTGCGGGAAAAATTCCTCCGGTGCAGCGGGGAGCCCTACGCCCCGGTGTTCCCCACCCGCCAGGGCAATGTCCGCAGCAGCAGTAGCCTGTGGCGGCTGTGGCACTCCTTCGCCCACGCCCTGGATCTACACATGGGGGCAAAGGTGGTGGACGGGGAAATCGTGGAACACGCCATCGCCAAGGACCTGACCCCCTACTGCCTGCGCCACACCTTCTGCACCGATCTCCAGCGGGCGGGGGTACCCATCAACGTGGCGAAGGAGTTGATGGGCCATGCAAATATCTCCGTCACCGCCAATATTTATACCCATCGGGACCAGGGGGTTTTACACGAAAATATGGCAAAATTGGCCGCATTTCGGGGGGAGGAAAGCGGAAAAGAAATTCCAAAACCTGGCACAGCCTCTGTGGCAAGCTGTGGGAAAAAACGCGAGAAAAAACCCAACAACTTTATTCACACCTGCCAAACAAGCGAAAAGCGTGTACCGCTGAAACCGGCACACGCTTTTCTCCAT
>CAJTQP010000103.1 GCA_910578575.1 uncultured Oscillospiraceae bacterium | reverse complement strand
GACCGAGGGCTTTGACACCATCGACCACTATATCCGGGACACCTGGAAGAAGATCTATAAAAAAGCCACGGTGACGGTGAATGACCAGCGGGTGGAGGAGGCGGTGGAGCTGGATGTGCAGTCCCAGCTTTTGGAAAACCAAATCAAGTCTTTTCAGGAGAACCGGAAGAAGAACTCGGAGATCCTGATGCGGGGCCTGAACTTCATCAACCGCCACAGCCAACCCCTGCACATGATGCCCAAGCTGGAGCTGGACCCGGCCCTGCTGGAGCAGCCGCTATACCACTGAGGAGGGCATGATGGAACAAGGAACGGTATACTTTTTCACCGGCCTGTCCGGTGCGGGAAAAACCACCATCGGCGGCCTGTTCCACCGGCGGCTGAAGGCAAAGAAAAACGATGTCATCCTCTTGGACGGCGACCTGATCCGCCCGGTGTACAACGAAGACATCGGCTACGACGACGCGGACCGCCTCAAGGGCGCCCGCCGCACCTTCCGGGTGGCCCGGATGCTGGCGGAGCAGGGCATCGACGTGGTGGTGTGCAGCATCTGCATGTACCATTCTGTCCGGGACTGGAACCGGGCGAACATTGCGCACTATAAGGAGATCTATATCAAGGCAGCGCGGGAGACCCTGCTGCGGCGCAATCAGAAGGGGCTATATCGCACGGGAACCAATGTGGTGGGGGTGGACCTGCCCTTTGATGAACCTCAGAGCCCGGATATCGTGATCCAAAACGACGGCAGCGAGACGCCGGAGGCCATTGTATCCCGCCTGGAGGCGGCCTTCGGCTTCCACAAGGAGGCGGAAGCATGAAAGCATTGATCTTGAACTCAGGCATGGGCACACGCATGGGGGCCCTCACGGCCCAGCAGCCCAAGTGCATGACCGATATCTCCTCCCGCGAGACCATCCTCAGCCGCCAACTGCGGCAGATCGTTCACGCAGGGATTCAAGAGGTGGTCATCACCACCGGACCCTTTGACCGGGCTCTGGTGGAGTATTGTGAGGGTTTAGGCTATCCCCTGCGCTATCGCTTTGTAAAAAATGAGGCCTATCAGGATACCAATTACATATACTCCATCTTTTTGGCGCGGGAACACCTAGATGGTGAATTGCTCCTGCTCCACGGGGACTTGGTTGCGGAGGACGAGGTGTTCCGCCAAGTGGTGGAGTACCCCCACAGCTGCATGGCAGTCAGCTCCACAGCACCCCTGCCGGAAAAGGATTTTAAGGCTGTGGTTCAGGAGGGAAAGATTGCAAAAGTGGGGGTCGATCTCTTTGACAACGCCGTGGCAGCCCAGCCATTGTACCACTTGTCCCAAGAAGACTGGGGCCTCTGGCTCTCCCGCATCGTAGACTTCTGCAAGGACGGCAAAACGAACTGTTACGCAGAGGATGCTCTCAATGAGGTCCCCTGTTCCCTGGAACCGCTGGACGTGCGGGGGATGCTGTGCGCGGAGGTGGACGACCCGGAAGATTTGGCGGTGGTCTCTGCCAAGCTGCGGGAGGTAGAGAATCGGACCGTGTATCTGTGCTTCTCCTCGGACATTCTCCACGGCGGGCACATGAACATTTTGCAAAAAGCTGCTGGCCTGGGGAAAGTGACGGTCGGGGTTTTGTCTGACGAAGCCGTGGCAGCCTACAAAGGCTTTCCCCTGCTGAACTTTGCCGCCCGGCGCACCCTGTTCCAAAACATCAAGAGCGTGGAGCGGGTGGTAGAGCAAAAGACATTAAGTTATCGGGATATCCTGTTGACGTTGAAGCCGGACATCGTGGTCCATGGGGATGACTGGCGGGAGGGCTTCCAACGGCCCCTGCGCCAGGAGGTCCTGGAGGTCTTGGCTTCCTACGGGGGCCAGTTGGTAGAATTCCCTTATAGCAAGGCCCCTCAATACACAGCCCTGGAGGAGCGCTCCCGCGCCGAGCTCTCTCTACCCGACAACCGCCGGGGGCGGCTAAAAAAGCTGTTGGAGATGAAAGGCTTGATTACCGCCATGGAGGCCCACGACGGCCTGTCCGGGTTGATCGTGGAAAACACCGTGGTCCACACAGATGGGGAACCCCACAGTTTTGACGCCATGTGGGTCTCCAGCCTCTGCGATTCCACCGCCAAGGGGAAACCAGATATTGAGTTGGTGGACATGACCTCCCGCTTCCGCACCATCGACGACCTCACCGAAGTAACCACCAAACCCATCATCTTCGACGGCGACACCGGAGGCTTGACAGAGCATTTTGTCTACACCGTTAAGACCCTGGAAAAGCTGGGGGTGTCGGCGGTCATCATTGAGGACAAGAAAGGATTGAAAAAGAACTCCCTCTTCGGCACCGAGGTAGAACAGACCCAGGATTCCATTGCGGCCTTCAGCGCCAAGATTGCCGCCGGAAAGCGGGCGCAAAAATCCTTTGATTTCATGATTATCGCCCGCATTGAGAGCCTGATTTTAGAGAAGGGTATGGAGGACGCCTTGGAACGGGCCTTTGCCTTTGTGAAAGCCGGAGCGGACGGGATCATGATCCACTCCCGGAAAAAGGAACCCGATGAGATTTTCGAGTTCGTGGAAAAATTCCGGGCTCAGGATGCCCATACCCCCCTGGTGGTGGTGCCCACGTCGTTCCATTCTGTGACAGAAGCGGAGTTTAAGCGCCGGGGCGTGAACATTGTCATTTATGCCAACCAGTTGATGCGCAGCCAGGTCCCGGCGATGCAGCATACGGCAGAATCCATCCTGACCCACCACCGGGCCATGGAGGCAGATGCCCAGCTAATGCCCTTTGGGGAGATCATCCGCCTTATCCCCTCGGAGGCTTAGGATGGCAGAGCAGCTTCTTTTGCGGGGCGGGGACAATTACAAAGCATTGGAACGGTATTTTCAGGCAAACAGGGCAGCACGTCTCTTTCTCGTCTGCGGCGCTTCCATCCGCTCCCTGGCGTTGGACAAGTTTTTTCAGGCATTGCCCCAACGTTGCAGCATCCAAGTCATACGTTTCCATGACTTCCACCCCAATCCCAGCTATGATTCTGTGAGAAAGGGACTGCGGCTTTTTCAGGGGGAACGTTGCGATATAATCGCGGCAGTAGGCGGCGGCAGCGCCATTGATGTGGCGAAGTGCATCCGACTGTGGGCCGCGCTGGACCCGGACCAAGACTGCCTAACCCAGGCGTATCCCCCTAACGACGTCAGCTTCCTGGCGGTTCCCACCACGGCAGGCTCCGGCAGCGAGGCCACCCATTTTGCGGTAATTTACCGGGACGGGGAAAAGCTGTCCATCTCGCACCCTAACTGCATCCCAAACGCTGTGCTGCTGGACCCCGCTGTTTTGACCTCTCTGCCGGAGTATACAAGAAAATGCACCATGCTGGACGCCCTTTGCCACGCCCTAGAGTCTTTCTGGTCCAGGAATGCCGGAACCGAAAGCAAGGCGTTCTCTCGCGCAGCGCTGCAACTGCTCTTAGAGAATGTGGATGCCTACCTGGAAAACAAAGCAGCAGGAAACGCGGCCATGCAGCGGGCCGCCTACCTGGCTGGTCAAGCCATCGACCGTGCGCAAACCACCGCCGGACATGCCATGGCCTATGGTTTGACCACACGGTACGGCCTTGCCCACGGACAGGCTGCTGCCCTATGCGTGTCCAAGCTCTGGCCCTATATGGTGGAACACGTAGCGTTGTGTACTCTTCCAGGCGGTGCATCCTACCTGGAGGGTGTTTTTCAGGAGATTGCCAAAGCCATGGGATGTTCTACCGTACAGGCAGCCATCCGGCGCTATGATTCCCTGCTAGAGAGGTTGCAGTTACCCCTGCCCAAAGCTTGTGAAGCGGATCTTTCCGCACTATGCCGCGGGGTCAACGCCCAACGTTTGAAGAACAACCCGATTCCTCTCAGCTCTGCGGTGATCGAGAACTTGTATCGGGAAATTTTGCTGTAAGCAGATTGTGAGGAAATACCGATGAGAGTGGAAACATTTTTGGAACGCATAGGCGCGAATTTTTTCACTGGTGTGCCAGATTCTCAACTAAAGGCCCTTTGTAACTGCCTTTATGACCGCTACGGAGTCTCTACCCAGCACATCGTTGCCGCCAATGAGGGCAACGCGGTGGCCCTGGCGGCAGGGTATCACCTGGCCACGGGAGAAACCCCGGTAGTCTACCTGCAAAACAGCGGCTTGGGAAACATCGTCAACCCGGTGGCGTCTTTGCTCAACGGAAAGGTGTATGGCATTCCCTGCCTGTTTCTTGTGGGCTGGCGGGGAGAGCCAGGGGTACATGACGAGCCCCAGCATCGCTTCCAGGGAGAGATCACCCTGGGGCTGCTGGAGCAGATGGAGATCCCATACTTTATCCTTGATAAGGAAACCTCCCCGAAGGAAGTCCAGTTGAAATTGGAGGAATACCAAAGCTTGTTCCGCCAGGGAAAACAGGCTGCCTTTGTGGTGCGCAAGGGTGCTTTGGAATACGAAGCCCAGAACAAATTTACCAATCCAAACACCATGGGCCGGGAGGCAATCATCGCCCATATCCTGGACCACGCCGGGCAGGATGATATTTTTGTCTCTACCACAGGCATGGCCTCCCGTGAACTTTTCGAGCTGCGGGAGGCCAGAGGACAGGACCACGCCCATGATTTCCTCACGGTAGGGTCTATGGGGCACAGCTCCTCCATCGCCCTGGGCATTGCCCTGGAAAAACCGGAGCGGCGGGTCTGGTG
>CAJTQP010000102.1 GCA_910578575.1 uncultured Oscillospiraceae bacterium | reverse complement strand
GCCTTCCAGAAGTAGATATAGGACCGGCTTTTGTTATACTTCCGGCTGGCGCGGCTGACGCCATATTTCTCCGCATATTTCATTAGGGATTGCCTATACGCCATGTCCTGTGTTATACTCTTGCTCATGAAGGATGTGACCCCCTCTCGGTTGTGTTAGGTGTGACAACTCAACTTTAACCGATGTGCTCGCATCCTTCTACTGTTTTCTTTCTCTACTGTCCAATATCTATTGTACTCCTACACCCTTGCCTCATGCCGTCAAGGCAAAAGAATTTGACAATCCCGGCCGGCCATGGTATATTTAAGTGTCTATAAGCAGGGACCATCCCCGACTGTCAGCCTGCGCGCCAGCGGGGGGCATTCCCTTTCCATCACCCAACCAGGAGGTTTTTATGGCGAACGAATCCATTCCCCTTACTTATAAGGGTCATCCCCTTCGTCGGAAGGACGATTTGATTTATTACGGCGACATGGCCGACTCCCACATCATCCTGTTACAGATCCAGGAGACCAAGCCGGTGGGCGACCTGAAGGTGGCCACCAAGGTGAACATCCAGCTCCAGCTCACGGACCCGGACCTGAAAAGCCGGGACCGGGTGGTCAAGCGCAGCGAAAAGGACAGCCTGTACGCGGCCATTGACATTGCATCCGTCTGGCTGGAGCGTGCCTTGGCCGCGCGCTGAGGGAGGTGCCACAGATGAGACTTGCAAGATTTGGCGGGAGAGTGGCGGCCTGTACCTTGGCCGCCGTCTCCCTTCTCTCCGTCACCGCCCTGGCCGCCCCAGGGGACGAGGGGATGGCCTCGGAGAGTGAGATCATTGCCGCCCAGGCGGCCCAGCGTGCCCAGAGCGGCGGCTCGGCCCTCCAGGTGGGCACGGACAAGCCCTCCTCTGCCGTTCAGGCCCAGGGCAGCAGCAACAGCCCGATCACTGTGACCGTGGAACAGGCCCAGGGCAGCTTCCAGGTGGTCTACCAGGATCAGAACGGCCAGGAGACCAGTGCCACGGTGACGGCCAACAACCCGGAGGACGTGGTATTTGCCTGCGTGAACGCCGGCGGCGACCCCTTGCGGGTGCGCCAGGGCCCCGGCACCACCTACCCCATCCTGTGTACCGTCAACGACGGGAACCTGTTCCCCATCACCGGCAAGGTGGACGGCTGGTATCAGATTTCCTGCAATGGCCGCACAGGCTACGTCTCTGCGGAGTTCATTCTGGAAAAGACGGTGGACGACGTGATCAACGGCGGCGGGAGCACCAACGACGGCATCACGGACTCTGACTACGACGGCACCAAGGCCCAGGAGATCGTCAACTATGCCCTCCAGTTCAAGGGCTATCCCTACGTGTACGGCACTGCGGGCCCCAACAGCTTTGACTGCTCCGGCTTCACCTCTTACGTGTTCAACCACTTTGGCTACCGCCTGAACCGCTCCTCTAGGGACCAGCTGCGCAACGGCGTCCCGGTGGACAAGTCCCAGCTCCAGCCTGCGGACCTGCTCCTCTTCTCCCGCGATGGCAACACGGTGAGCCATGTGGGGCTTTACATCGGCAACGGGAAGTTCATCCACGCCTCCACGTCTACCACCGGCGTGATCATCAGCGACCTGAACTCCACCTATTACACCAACCATTACTACGCAGCCCGTCGAATCATCTAAAACGGCTGTGCAGAGGACGAAAAAGAGGCGCGTTGCAGAGAAGCTCTGCGACGCGCCTTTTTCCTCCTGACGGGAAAGGTTCAGATGGGGTCTTTCAGCTCAGACAGCCGGGCATTGTTGGCCTGGATTTTGGCGTTGGCCTCTTCCAACTGGCGGTACCAGAGCTCGTAACCCTCCGGGGGCACGGGGTTGGCGGCCACGAAGCACTTGCCAATTTCGGCATAGGCCTTCTTCTTGTTCTCCTCCTCGGAGACGTTGTCCAGGTTCAGCTTGGCGCTCTCGCCCAGGTCCTTGGCCTTGCCCAGGCCGGTGAGGGTCAGGTTCTTTGCCTTTTCCCCAAGGTTTTTCCACTCTGCCATCTTGTTTACCTCCTGTAAATTATGTAGCGGCGGTTCTGCCCCGCAGGGCACACCAGGGCTCTATTGACACTATATGCCATTGCTTGGGAGAATGCTATGAAGATTTTCTTTGCCCCCTTAGAGGGGATCACAGGCTGGGTCTACCGGAGCATCCATCACGATATGTTCCCCGGCCTGGATGCCTATTATGCCCCTTTCTTCGCCCCCACCGGGGACAGCCCCCTGACCAACAAGGGGCTTGCGGACCTGGAACCGGAGCGCAACCAGGGCTTCTCCCTGGTCCCGCAGCTGCTGACCAACCGGGCGGAGGATTTCCTCGCCGCAGCAAAAGCGCTAGGGAAGCTGGGGTACCGGGAAATCAACTTGAATTTGGGCTGCCCCTCCGGCACGGTAACGGCCAAGGGCAAGGGGGCGGGGTTCCTCCGGGCGCCGGAGCAGCTAGACGCCTTTTTCCAAACCGTCTTTGACAACGCCCCGGATGTACAACTCTCTGTAAAAACACGGGTGGGCTGGGAGCGCGAAGAGGAATGGCCAGCATTGTTAGAAATATTTGCCCGCTATCCCATCCGCCCCCTCATCATCCACCCCCGCGTCCGCCAGGACTTTTACCGGGCGCCGGTACGTATGGCGGCCTTTGCCTACGCAACAGAGCATAGCGGCCTACCTCTGTGCTACAACGGGGACCTGAACACCCCGGCGGACTGCGCCGCCATCCGGACACGATTCCCGGAGGTGACGGGGCTCATGCTGGGCCGGGGCCTGCTTGCCAACCCCGCCCTAGGGCGGCAGCTTCGGGGAGGAGCCCCGCTGTCCAAGGAGGAGCTGCGGACCTTCCATGACCGGGTGTTGGAGGCATATCGGGAAACCTTCTCCGGGGAGCGGCCGGTGCTGGGGAAGATGAAGGAGCTGTGGTTCTACCACGCCGCCCTCTTTGACGACCCCGCCCGGTACATGAAAGCCATCCGCAAGGCAAGGTCCTTGGCGGACTATCGCTTCGCTGTGGATGCCCTGTTCCGGGACCGGGACCTGCGCCCTGATGGGTATTTTCAGGCTTAGCCGATGCCCTCCGTGGGCAGGTGGAAGATGTCCCGGATCAGGCGCTTTTCCTCTTCCCAGTCCTCCAGGGGGCGGCAGAGTGTTTCCTGCCCGTTTTGTTCCTCAAAGTAACAGTGCCGCCGCACAGCCACGATGCCCTGGCCGGTGTAAATGGACACCCGCGGTGCCTGGACCATCACGGAGTCTGGGTGGTGTTCATAGTAAAAGGTGGGGGTGACGTAGTCCAGGTCGATGTTGGGTTCTAGGGAGAAGCCGTAGAGGGTTTTCCAGTCTTCACCGGGGCAGCGCTGGTACTGGACCCAGCCCAGGAAGGGGTCCTCCTTGTACATGTATTCGCAAAAGCCGTCCTCCTGGATGATGTTGCCCATGAGCAGGAGGGGGATGCGGGCGTACTCCAAGGTGGAGCCCACGTCGGTGGTGTATCGGGTGCCGTTGAGGCTCACTCCCAGGACCCGGTGGCGGCGGAATTCCAGCTTGCCATAGCCGGTGATCCGGGCGTTGTAGCTGATGACCTGGAAGCCCAGGGAGATGAGCAGCCAGTTGTAGAGGGTGTTCAGCTCCGAGCACAGCCCGCCCCGCTTCTGCCGGACGATTTTTTCAAACAAGGCCTCCCGCTCCAGGGAGATGGGCCGGCCTGCCAACACGTCCAGGTTCTCAAAGGGAACGCTGCGCTGGTGGGCCTGGTGGAGGCGGGTGAGCCCCGCCAGGTCCAGGGAGACGGGGCCGCTGAGGCCGATGCGGGCCAAGTATGCGTCGATCTGGTCCTGGGTCATAGGGGGACCGTTGAGACGTTCAAAGTCCATATAATCAAAGTTTACCATAGGAGTCGTTCCTTCTTCTCTTTCGCAGATGAGATTTTCCTTATTTTATCACAGTGGAGGTCGTTTTTCAACGGCGGGGGAGGGAAGGCACAGAGAAAGGACAAGAAAATGGAACTGCAAACGATCCCGGCATACGGGCACGACCAGGAGGTAAGGGCTCTGTTTCAGGAGTATACAGATATGCTTATCCAAGGGGACCCCTCTTTTCGGGACTACCTTGCCCTGCAAAACTATGAGACGGAACTGGCCCATTTGGAGGAAAAGTACGGGCTGCCCCATGGCAGGTTGTACTTGGCCTACTGGAATGGCGCTCTGGCAGGGTGCATCGGTCTGCGGAAGATGGACGGGGCGACCTGCGAAATGAAGCGCCTGTATGTCCGCCCTGCCTTCCGGGGGAAGCACATCGGGGAGCGCCTGGTGGAGAAAATCATCGGGGAGGCCAAGGCCATCGGCTATCAGGCGATGCTGCTGGATACCCTGCCCTTTTTGGACAGTGCCCTTCGTCTGTACCGGGGCTTTGGCTTTTATGAGGTCAGCCGGTACAACGACAATCCCATCGAGACATCGGTTTATTTGGGGTTGGATTTGCTATGAGTCGGAAAGAGCTTGCCAAACGGTATGGATTGTTCATTGTCAGCCTGTTTTTCGCGGCCTTAGGGGTGGCGGTGACCAAGCATGGGGAACTGGGGGTATCCCCCATCTCCTCTGTGGCCAATGTGCTTAGCTACCAGTTTACCGTTCTCTCCCTGGGGGAGTGGCTGATCGTGTGGAACTGCGTGCTGATTTTGGGCCAGGTGGTGATTCGCCGCCGGGACTTTGCGCCCATCCAGCTGTTGCAAGTGCCCCTGT
>CAJTQP010000101.1 GCA_910578575.1 uncultured Oscillospiraceae bacterium | reverse complement strand
CTTTTTCTCCCCGCCGGATTCGGGGCTATACATGAGCTTTCTCCTGCGGCCGGCCTTTTCCGCCCAGGCGGCGCTGTTGCTGACCACCTGCGCGGCGGTGGCCACGGCCCTGGCCATTGAGGAGGTCACCGGGGTGGAGACCCAGATCAAGTGGGTCAACGACGTGTTCTGCCGGGGGAAAAAGGTCTGCGGCATCCTCACCGAGGGGGACGTGGACCTGGAGACCGGGGGGATGCGCTACGCCGTGGTGGGCATCGGGGTGAATTTGTATCCCCCGGCGGGGGGCTTCCCCCCAGAGCTGGCCCAGGCGGGGGCGGTGTTTTTGGAAAAGCCCACGGGGGCCCTGCGCTGCCAGTTGGCGGGGAGCTTGCTGAACCACTTTTTCACCCTCTATCCCCAGGTCCAGGAGAAGAGCTTTTTTGCGGCCTACCGGCAGCGCTGCCTGGTGCTGGGCCAGGCGGTGGAGGTGCTGGAGGGGGGGCGGACCCGTCCGGCCACGGTGCTGGATCTGAACCCGGACTTCACTCTTCGGGTCCGGGAGGCGGACGGACGGGAGACGGACCTGTCGTCAGGGGAGGTCCGGGTCCGGGTTTCAAAGAAATTGTAAATTTTTATGAGGGCTTCTTGACTGTTGGCGACAAAACAGTATAATGATAGATTAAGAATTGTTGTTGCAGGAGGTGGCCCCCATGGCGGAGCGCGTCAAGAATTTTTGGCAGAAGCATCCGGGGGTGGATTTTTACAGCTTGTTTTGGCTGATCCTCTTCCTGCTGCTGACCCAGTTGGGGCGGCTGTATCTGCCCCTGTTCATCCCGGCGGGGATCGTGCTGGTGTATCTGCTCAGCCGGGTGTTTTCCAAAAACCAGGAGAAGCGGAATTTGGAGAATGCCCGATTCCTGGCCCTGCTGCGGGCCATCTCCCAGTGGTTCCGCCGGCGTAAGCGGGCCCTGACCCCGGACCGGGAGTATTATTATTTCAAGTGCCCCAACTGCGGCCAACCCATGCGGGTGCCCCGCGGCCTGGGCACCGTCCAAATCACCTGCCGCTCCTGCTCCTCCCATTTCGAAACCAAATCCTAACCTACTTTTTCTTGAAAGAAAAAGTAGGCAAAAAGAACTTTGAACTCGCTTCTGACGTTGTGGGGGAGCTTTGGGCTTTCTCACGGTAACGGAAGTGGGTTTTTTATTGGGAGGCTTTTGGGGGGGCTAGGGTAAGGAGGTGCTGCGCTGCTAGGGGGGCACGAAAAGCCCTCTTTTCCAAAGAGGGTGGCACGGCGAAGCCCGTGACGGGTGATTCCCGAACCCCCAAGGGCCCCACGCCCTTATGGCAGGCAGATCTTTTTTTCTGGAAATTTAACTGGGGCTGTGGTATGCTTATAGGACACATAAGAGATAAAGGAGCCCCTCCATGCTGTTCAATTCCTTTCCTTTTTTGATCTTCTTCCCTCTGGTCACCCTGGTGTATTTCCTGATCCCAGAGCGGCTGCGGGTGGTTTGGCTCTTGGGGGCCAGTTATTATTTTTATATGTGCTGGAACCCCAAGTACGCCCTGCTGATGTTGCTGTCCACCACCATCACCTATTTCAGCGGGCTTTTGCTGCGGGACGCAGAGCGCATCCCCGACCCGGTGGCCCGGCAGCGGCGGAAAAAGCTGTGGGTGGGGCTGAGCTTTGGGTCCAACCTGGCGATTTTATGTACCTTCAAGTACCTGAGTTTTTTGTTGGACAACCTGGTCCGGCTTCTGGGGCTGGCGGGGCTCAGCGTGACGGCCCCGGCCATTGACCTGCTGCTGCCGGTGGGCATCTCCTTTTACACCTTCCAGGCCTTGGGGTATACGGTGGACGTCTACCGGGGGGACACGCGGGCGGAGCCCAACTTTTTCCGCTACGCCCTCTTCGTCTCCTTCTTTCCCCAGCTGGTGGCGGGGCCCATCGAGCGCTCCGGCTCCCTGCTCAAGCAGCTCCAGCGGCCCCGGAAGTTCCACTACCGCCGGGCGCGGGCGGGGCTGTTGCGGATGGGTTGGGGCTTTTTTCAAAAGCTGGTCATTGCCGACCGGGTGGCCCTGTGGGTGGACACGGTGTTCAACGACCCTGCCGGGCAACCCGGCAGTACCGTTGCCGTGGCAACGGTACTATTTACCTTCCAAATTTATTGCGATTTCGGCGGCTATTCCAACATCGCCATCGGGGCGGCCCAGGTGATGGGCATCCGCCTCATGGACAACTTCCACCGGCCCTTTCTGGCCCTCTCCATCCAGGACTTTTGGCGGCGGTGGCACATCTCCCTGTCCACCTGGTTCCGGGACTATCTGTACATCCCCCTGGGGGGCAACCGGAAGGGGGAGGCCAGGGCCCTGGCCAACCTGATGATCGTGTTTTTGGTCAGCGGACTGTGGCACGGGGCGGGGTGGACCTTTGTGCTCTGGGGCGGGCTCCACGGCCTGTACCAGGTGGTGGGGAAGCTGACCCGGCCTCCCCGGAAGGCGTTGCGTTCTGCCCTCCACATCCAGGAGGAGGGGATCTTGCGCAAGCTGGTGGCGGTGCCCCTTACCTTCTGCCTCACCTCCTTTGCCTTCCTCTTTTTCCGGGCCAACAGCCTGGGGGACGCGGTGACGCTGATCCGGGCCATGGTCCTGGACTGGCAGGGCAGTGCCCTGGCAGGGGAGGGGCTGTATCAGTTCGGCCTGGACCGGGGGGACTTCACCGTGGCGGTGATCGCCCTGGCGGTGCTGATCTTGGCGGATCTCCTCAACGAGTGGAGGGACATGGGGAAGTGGTTGGAGAAGCAGGTCCTGCCCCTGCGGTGGGTGGCCTATCTGCTGCTGCTCTTCACCATCCTCATCTTTGGCATCTACGGCCCCAACTACGATGCGGCGGCCTTTATCTATTTTGCGTTTTAGGAGGTGGTTCCCGCCATGCACACAGGTGTTTTCTCCCGGCGGACCCGGCGGGCGGTGTCCGCTGTGGCCTTTCTCCTGCTGTTCCTGTTGCTGTTCCAGCTCCTGTCTGGCAGTATGCGGGGGAACCAGTATACGGCGGCGGCCATCGGGCTGTATGACGAGCCGAAAGACTCCATCGACGTGCTCTTTATGGGCTCCTCCCACATGCTCAACGCCGTGTCTCCCCTGGAGCTGTGGGAGGAATACGGCCTGGTCTCCAACAACTTTGCCCAGAACAGCCAGGTGCTGCCCATGACCTACTATGCGGTGAAGGAGGCCTTGCGCTTCCAAACCCCCAAGGTGATCGTCCTGGACATCTACAAGATCGTCCAGGATTGCCTCTATGAAACGGAGGCCGCCCTGCACTACAACCTGGACTGTATGCGCTTCGGCCTGCCCAAGTATCAGGCCATTTTCGACCTGGTGGAGCGGGAGCGCCAGCCGGAATACCTCATCGACTTCATCACCTACCACACCCGCTGGAAGGAGCTCTTCCAGGAGGAGGTCCAGGAGCCGGTGGTGCGCCACAAGGGCACGGAGTTGCTGTTTTCCACCTACCAGCCCTACGCGGGCTGGACCCTGGTGCCGGAGAGCGAGACCATAGAACCCCCGGCGGTGGCGGTGGAGTATCTGAAAAAAATCGTGGACCTGTGCCAGGAGGAGGGGGTGGAACTCCTACTCACCGCGGTGCCCTTCACCACCCCGGAGGACGACGAGCTGGGCCGCCAGCAGATGGTCAACGCCGTGGCGGGCTACGCCCAGGACTGGGGGGTGCCCTTTGTGAACCTGATGTACCAGGACCTGGGGCTGGACTACGACCAGGACATGGCCAACGTCTACCACGTGAACTACTGGGGGATGCGGAAGGTCAGCCATTGGCTGGGAGCTTATCTGTTGGAGCACTACGACCTCCCGGACCGCCGGGGTGAGGCGGCCTATCAGGGCTGGAACGAGGATCTGGAACAGTACCGGCAATGGTTGGCGGGGATGGTGACGGCGGCGTAGGCCGGCGGCTTCTTTGGTTGATTTGGCCTTGTTGGGCAATAAAAAAGAGGTCCCCTGACCCGAATGGGCCAGGGGACCTTTAGATGGGCCTGCGCAGGCGAATAACACCTACACACAGGATTCCATCCTGAACCTGTCCATACAATATAGCACAAAGTTTCCGTTTATACAAGTGTTTTTGAAAATTTTTGCCGGAAAAATCCCGGCCCAAGCCCTTGACAGCGCAGGAAATTTATATATAATAAATCTATTATGGCTCTATGAAGCCCAGGGTCCATTTCCCGGCGGCAGTCCGCCGGCCTGCTATATATTTATTTGTGTACACCCGGCCCAGCGCCGGAGAGAGAGGAGATCATACCATGCTAGCCAACAGCGAAAAGACCATGGAAAAAATCGTCGCCCTGTGCAAGGGCCGGGGCTTTGTGTTCCCCGGCAGCGAGATCTACGGCGGCCTGGCCAACACCTGGGACTACGGCCCCCTGGGTGTGGAGCTGAAGAACAACGTGAAAAAGGCCTGGTGGAAGAAATTCGTCCAGGAGAACCCCTACAATGTGGGGCTGGACGCTGCCATTTTGATGAACCCCCAGGTGTGGGTGGCCTCCGGCCACGTGGGGGGCTTTTCTGACCCCCTGATGGACTGCAAGGAGTGCAAGGAGCGCTTCCGGGCGGACAAGGTCATCGAGGAGTGGTGCCAGGACAACGGCTTCGACCTGGGCAAGTCCGTGGACGCCCTGTCCCAGAGCGAGATGAAGGCCTTCATTGACGAGCACGATATCTGCTGCCCCTCCTGCGGCAAGCACAACTGG
>CAJTQP010000100.1 GCA_910578575.1 uncultured Oscillospiraceae bacterium | reverse complement strand
TTTGCATCCAATCACCCCCGTCCATTTGCCCCATTATACTTTGGGTAGGGTATCCCTGTCAAGGGAATCCCATCTTTTTTCCAAAGCGTCGGGGGGAGATAAAGGGGACAGGAACACTTGCGTGCGCCTGTCCCCGGAAGGTTATTCTGCGTAATTTTTGAAATAATTCTGGATGACGATGAAAGGGGTGCCCTTGTCGCCGGAGCCGGAGGTTAGGTCGCAGAGAGAGCCCAGCAGGTCCGTATACTGCCGGGGGGTGGTGCCCTCAGAGCTCATGTCCCCCACCAGGTCGGCGTTCTTGCTCTGGATCTCTTGGCGGATGGCGGTTTTCAGTTCCTCACCGGAGAGGTCGGCAAAGTCGTTGTCCGCCAGATACTTCAGCTTCAGCTCATTGGGACGGCCTGCCAAGCCTGCGGTATAGGCCGGGGAGACCACAGGGTCTGCCAATTCCCAAATCCCCCCCACGGGGTCTTTGAAGGCGCCGTCACCGTAGATCATGGCCTCCACCTGGATGCCCCGTTCCTTTTGGATGCGGGCCTGGATGCCGTCCACCACCGGCTGGCAGTTCCGGGGGAAGAGTTTTAATTTCTCCTCGGTGGCCTTGTTGGAGCCCAACAGGCCGTAGGCCTCATGACAGCCGCTGCCGTCAATGGGGGCGGACATGATGTCCGCCAGGGTGTAGACGGTTTTCCCCATCTCCGCCAGGGTGTTCCGGGTCTCCTGACGGGTGTGGATATCACAGCAGAGGATGTGGTCGCAGGCTGCGGCGATGGCGCGGCAGTCGTTGGAGAAGAGGAAGGTGGCCTTGGCCCCTTCGCCCTCAATGACGTCCCGGTAGAAGTCCAAGTAGTTCACCCCGGTGAAGGGATGGACAGGGGAGCCGAAGGTGGCCACGAAGCTGGCCTCATCGTAGGAGCCGGCGTCGTCATACTTGTGCTTGACATAGGCGGCGCGGGCCATGAGGGGGTTGCCCACCTCGTCGTTGGGGTAGCTGAACAGCACCACCACCTCGTCCATCGCCCGTGCGATGGCTTTTAAGGTCACGGAGAAGCGGTTGCGGCTGAGGATGGGGAAGACCAGTCCCAGCTTCTTGCTGCCGAATTTGTTCTGGATATCCTGGGCCACCTGGTCCACACTGACATAGTTGCCCTGGGCACGGGCTACCACGGACTCAGTGACGGCGATGATATCCCGATCCTTGAGGCTGTAGCCGTCCTCCTTTTCTGATGCGTATACGCTCTTGACGACCAGGTCGACAATATCGTCGCCCTCCCGAATGATGGGGCCCTGGATGCCTCTGGAAATCACGCCTGCCATGGTTGTATCCTCCAATTTGTTGTTGATTTGCTCGATATTGTTGGTAGGGAATGGTAGTTTGATGAAAAACACCGCAATTATTATACAGAGTGTTGGGCGCAATAGCAACCTTTTTTTCGCATTTTTCCGTCCAGGGGGAAATTTTCCCCCTGGGGAAGACAAAATTCCCCGCTTGCCCTTGGGCGGCTTTTCCTGTATAATAGCAGCTATTATGATGCAACCAGAGGCAAAAGGAGGAACAGACCATGGGGAAGGAACGCTATGAGGGCTTTGAACTGGGCCCCATCCGCCCGCCCAGCGAGGCATATAGCCTGCTGTTGCGCATCAACCGGGGCTGTGGCTGGAACAAGTGCCGCTTTTGCGGCTTTTACCGGGATGTACCCTTCAGCCCCAGGACAGCGGAGGACATCAAGAAGGACATTGACTGCGTGAAATATTGGATCGATGTGTTCCAAGGCAGGGAAAAGGGCAAGCCCCAGATGTCCGCAGCGGACCAGGAGGCCTGTTACATGGCCTATCACTGGCTCCAAAGCGGGATGCAGTCGGTGTTCTTCCAGGATGCCAATAGCATCCTCATGGCCCCGGATGGGATGATCGAAGTGCTGGAATACCTGAACCAGACCTTCCCCCAGATTCGGCGCATCACCACCTACGCCCGCTCCGACACCATCCACCGCCTGAGCCTGGAGCGGCTGAAACGCTACCGGGAACTGGGACTGAACCGCTTCCACATCGGCATGGAGACGGGGAACGACTATATTTTGAAGCTGATGCGCAAGGGTGTCACCAAGCAGGTGCAGATCGAAGCGGGGCAAAAGGCCATGGCAGCGGGTATCGAGATCAACGAGTTCTATATGCCCGGCATGGGGGGCAGAGAGTACGCCCGCGCCAGCGCCCTGGACACCGCCGATGCCTTGAACCAGATTAACCCCAACTTTATCCGCATCCGCTCCATGGCCCTGGCGGAGAGCTTGGAGATGTATGAGGACTATGAAACGGGCCTCCTTACCCGGCCCAATGACATCGAGACCATCCATGAGATCCGCCTGTTCATCGAGAGCTTGGAGGGGATCACCAGCGTGGTGGACAGCGACCACATCCTGAACATCCTCCTGGAGCTCCGGGGCCGCCTGCCGGAGGACAAACCCAAGATGCTGGCCCTCATCGACCGCTTTTTGGATTTGCCAGAATCCACCCAGAACATCTTCCGCCTGGGCCGGCGGCTGGGGGTCATGGGCGAGCTCAGCGATTTGAACCGGCCTTCCATGGTGGACAAGGTGAAGGAGACCATGGAGCGGGCGGAGATCGACCGGAACAACATCGACGAGGTCTGCGACAAGTTGATGATCCGGGCGATTCCCATTTGAGAGGGAGCTGTTGCTATTTTAGCGTAATTACGATAAAATAGAAGTGGGAGGTGTTTTCATGAAGATGATTAGACCGGTTTCCGATTTACGGAATCACTTTGCGGATATTTCAAAGACCGTCCATGAGACGGCACAGCCCGTTTTTTTAACGAAAAACGGATATGGAGATATGGTCGTTTTGAGCATGGAGGCCTTTGAGTCGATGCAATTTGACAGTGAGGTATATTTCAAACTCCAAGAAGCAGAGAGAGAGGCGGAACTAACGGACAAACGCTACTCCTCAAAAGAAGTATGGAAGGCAATGCGGGAGGCGATTGGAGGAAATTCAGATGTATGAGCTGGAGTATCTGCCTGCGGCTCAGCGAGACATGGTAGAAGCTGTGCGATATATCAGTGAAGAACTGAGGAATACTGTTGCCGCAAATCAATTGGCGGCGGAACTGATAAAGGCAGGGGATAGTATATTAGATTTTCCGTATGCGAATCCCGTATATACACCAGCTAGACCGTTGAAATATGAATATCGAAAGATATTGATTCGCAATTATTTGATGTTTTATAGGGTAGATGAAGGGAAACGACTGGTTTCAGTAGCCCGTGTAGTTTATGCAAGGCGAAATTATGAATCACTTTTGGAGTGATAAAGCCTGTCCCGCCGGAAGGAGGTCATTGATATGATGGAACTGCTCTTTAGCCAGGAAGAAATTTGGGAAATGGGATTGAAGGAGAAAGCACGGGAGGCCAGACAGCAGGGTCGCCAGGAAGGCCGCCGGAAGGGTCGAAAAGAGGCCAGTGCTCTTTATGGGGCATTGCTGGACCTTCTCGTTCCCTTGAACCGTGTCGCGGAGCTCCAAGCGGCGGCAAAAGACGATGCCAAGCTCCTTGCCCTGGCCGATGAGTTTGGCTTAACAGCGAAATTTGGGTTGAAATCTTAAATAAGGATTATGAAGGGCCGCCAATTTTGGCGGCCCATTTTCCTTTACATCAATTAGATGTAAAATACAATATAAGGATTCAAAATGGTGTAAAATTGATCTGCCTGAAAAGGAAATCAATTTAAGGAAGTGTATCAGCTATGAATCCGCTAGAGGAAAGTCTGGACTGGAAAAACTTTGTCCACAATGTGATTTGGATCAGAGAAAGCAATGGACTTAGCAAAAGGGAAATGGCTTCTATTCTGGGAATCGGGGTAAAAACACTGGATCGTATTGAGAACGGGGAATTACCAAAACTGCTTTCGGTAAACATCTTTTTTCATATATGGAAATACTTCGGCATACACCCCACAAGCCAGCTCGGAAACCGCCTGGGAGAGGAATGAAAAAAGCGCGTTGCAGAACACCTGCAACGCGCTTTTGAACAACTGTAAGGATAACTTACTTCAGCTCGACCTTTGCGCCGACCTCTTCCAGCTGCTTCTTCAGGGCCTCAGCGTCGTCCTTGGACACGCCTTCCTTGATGGCCTTAGGAGCGGACTCAACCAGAGCCTTGGCGTCAGCCAGGCCCAGGCCGGTGATCTCACGGACAGCCTTGATGACCTTGATCTTCTCAGCGCCGAAGTCAGCCAGGACCACGTCGAACTCGGTCTTCTCAGCAGCGGCCTCAGCAGCGGGAGCAGCGCCGGCAGCGGCGACAGCAACAGGAGCAGCGGCGGAAACGCCGAACTCGTCCTCCAGAGCGTGAACCAGCTCGGACAGCTCCAGAACGGTGAGGGTCTTGATCTCTTCGATCATAGCGGTGATCTTTTCGCTAGCCATAATAGTGTACCTCCAAAGATAAAGTAAAAATTGTTTATGTGTTCAGGCAGAGGCGTTAAGCCTTCTGGTCGGCAATGGCCTGCACGACACGGGCCAGGCCGGAGATGTTAGCGTCCAGCACAGTGGCCAGGCCGCGAACGGGAGCGATAAGGGTACCCAGGACGGTAGCCACCAGGACTTCCTTGCTGGGCAGGTCAGCCAGGGCCTTGACACCGGCGGCGTCGATGACCTTGCCGTCCACGAAGCCAGCTTTTACGGTGAACTTCTCCTGGGCGGCCAGCTTTTTGGAGAACTCGCTGACCACCTTGGCGGCGGCCACAGGGTCCCCCTGGCACAGAGCGATGGATGTGGTGCCCTTGAGCACGTCACACAGCTCGCCCAGTCCAGCGTTCTTCACGGCGAAGCGGGACAGGGTGTTCTTCATGACGAAGTAGTCCACCCCGGCCTCGCGCATCTTGGCGCGCAGCTCGGTGTCCTCTGCCACGGTGATGCCGCGGTAGTCCACGATGACGCCGGCAGCGGCGTTCTGGAGCTTCTCGGTGAGTTCAGCCACGATGGCCTGCTTCTCGCTGAGGATCTTTGCGTTTGGCATACGGTTGTTTCACCTCCAAATGGGAATGATGAACCAAAG
>CAJTQP010000099.1 GCA_910578575.1 uncultured Oscillospiraceae bacterium | reverse complement strand
CGGCGGTGGTGGAGTTGATGGTCACGGCCACCGTACAGTCGACGATCTGACCAGCGGTGATCCGGGAAACCGTTTGCGTTTTAGGGTTATCGTAGGCGATATCGCCACTGCCACTATAGCGCTCCCCCAGGTTCTGCTGGTTGGCCCCCTCTTCCACGTAGGTGGGAATATCGGAATTTACGCCAGTGCCTACAGTACCTTCGGCTAAGGTGCCGTCACCTTCCCCGGTATTATAGGCATAGATCCTCTGGCCAATGATACCGGCACCGTTTGTCTCACCATTCTGAGCAAACTCCGGCAGGTGGACCTCATAGTCCTCCCGTGTGGTATCGGCCAACTCGATCACTACGTTGACTGCAACTTCCACGTTATCGTTGCCGTACGCTCTACGCAAGCTATCCAGTACCTTTTTCCGGATGGCGTTGCTATACTCCTGCTCCAGTTCCAGCTTTAACGCGGAACTGCCAGCACTGCTATTGCCGCCGGTACCGCTATACTCGTTGCCCTGGGTGTCGCTGATGGACACATTCTCAATATCCAATCCCGCCACACTGTGGGCGATGTAGTTGCGGATGGCGTTGGCCTGCTGGTCGGTAAGCTCTTGGCCACCGCGCATATCCAGGATCACGCCTGCCGTGGCTTCCACCGTGTTATCGCTGTCCAGCACATAGGTCCGATCCTGGCCCATGTCGATGGTCACGTTGGCATCCATTACTCCGTCAAACTGGCGGATGGTGCTGGCGATCTCATCCATCAGGGCCACCTTCCAGGCGTTGTTTCGATCCAACTGCGTGGACAGAGCCCCGGTCTGTTCAAAATATCCACTAAAGGAGGTGCTCTTGCCGGAATACCGTTCCTGGAGCAACCGGGCCTTCAAATTTGCGGCCTGGGACTCCGGCACCAGGATGGTCCCGTTCCCCTCTGTGCGATAATTGGTCACGCCCTGTTCTCCCAACCATGCCGATACCGTGGACACCTCATCCGGGGTGGCCTCGGTAATCAGGGTGGAATAGGGGCGGTTATTCAGGATGATCACAATGACAACGGCCACAACGATCGCCACCGCGGCAATCAGTATCCAGACTTTCTTGGAAATCTTTTTCAGCGTTGTCTTGATCTTTTCCCAAATACCCTTTATCTTTTCTTTGTTCAAGCGCCATCATCCCCGCTCTCTGCCTTCTGTCCTACCTCAGTGCGCAACATTAGATGTTGATATTCTTCAGCTCGTTGTATACATCCAGAGCCTTGTTGCGCATCTGCACCAGCAGGTCCACCGCGATCTCGTTCTTATACCCGGCCAAGCCCAGCTCAGCGGGGTTATCCAGTTGCCCGGTGGAGAGCAGATACTGGGCGTTGACGAACTCTGCGTCAGTATCCTTTACGTTTTGAATCAGGGAGCGGAACAGAGAGCTGAAGGCACTCTCCCCCACGTCGGTGAGAGTACGCTCCTTGGGGGTCACGCTGCGATGTTCAAAGGGGGTGATGGTGCGGATGGTATTTTCGATACCCATTCCTGTGTTGCCGATCATAGGTACAGATCCTTTCTATATGTCAAATGCCCTTACCGGCCAATCTCCAGGCCACTGGAGATCACCGATTTCAGGGTGTTGAATGCCGTCACGTTGGAGTTGAATGCCTGGGTGGCCGCCATGGCGTCAGCGATTTCCTTCACCATGTCCACATTGGGCAGTTCCACATAGCCTTCCTCGTTGGCATCGGGATGGGTGGGGTCATAGACCACCTTGAAGTCACTGGGGTCCTCTGGGATATTGGTCACCCGCACGCCCCCGGCGGTGGGCTTCACCATGCTGTTGGACACCAAGCGGCTGCCGCTGCGGTTGCTGGCGGCAGAGGCGCGGGCCATTGCCTGCCGGAAGGTGTTGCGGTTGCTCTCCGCCTGGAAGACCACCATCTTGCGCCGGTAGGGTCCGTCGCCGTTTTCCACGCGGGTGGTCTGGGAGTTGGTGATATTTTCCGAAATGATGTCCAGGCGAAGCTGCTGAGCTGTAAGCCCGGAACCAACGATGTTAATTGAATTCAAAAATGCCATGATTTATTCCCCTCTTACTGGCCCCGCACAGCCATGCGCAGGATGGAATAGCTCTTGTTGATGGCGTTGTACAGGTACTGCTGCTGATAGGCAGTGCGCACCATCTCCACCATCTGTTCCGTGGCGTCCACGCCGTTGTCGTCCATGCGCTTGGCCTCGTCGATATCGTAAACAGCGAAATCCGCGTCCTCCAGCACCTGGCGCACGTTCTGCCCGGAGCGCTTGCCCCCGATGGCCGCCTGTTGGAGCTTCTGGGTCAGATTCTGCTCAAAGGTCACGACCTTCGCTTTATAGTTGGGGGTCTCGGCGTTGGCGATATTGTCCATGATCGCCGCCTGTTTGGTCCAGAGGAAGTCCATAGAGCGTTCCATCATCACCATGGAATTGCTGCGTAAAAAGTCCATATTGCCCCTCCTAAAACGATGGGTTTTGTAGCCCTTCCCTATTGCAGGGCAGGGGCCACCATACTTTACTGCTATTATGTCACGGCCTATCAGAAATTGCAAGAGCAAATTGCCCAAAATAAGGTTTAAAAACCAAGTCCTTGCAACCAAACGCTGCAACGGCTATCGACTGCGTCTATACAATTTCGACAGATATATACAATATTTTGTATACAGATGTCTTTGGCTACCGCAAGGGGTAGCCGTCACTTTTATCCTCAGGGTTTCCACCCTGCTCAGTGGATCAAGCATGATTTTTACGGCAAAAATATATTCACTTTTGCTCCGTAAGCATTATATCACACCGCCAGGGAAAGCACAAGCATTTTTATGCCTTGTGCCACGCCTAATTATGGTAAGGATTGCGAGTTTTCCCTCCGGTTTTTGGTAAGTTAAAAAAGTGAAAACACCTTTTATTTTATTCAGTTTCCTATATAAATACCCATTTTTCTACAAAGAAAATGGGTATTTATTCTATTGGCATCCTATGCCGCCCCGTCCGATTTTGACACAGAAAAACAAGGGCACAGGCCGCAGCCCACACCCTTGTTTCTTCTGCTTCACGAATTGAAAATGAACTTCTCCAGCAGCCGCATGACCTCCCGGATGTCAATGGGCTTGGCAATGTGGGCATTCATGCCGCTGTCCAAGCTGCGCTTGATATCCTCCGCGAAGGCATCCGCCGTCATGGCGATGATGGGCAGGTTCCGGTCCGGGCGGTTCATCTCCCGGATGGCCTCAGTGGCCTCATAGCCTCCCATGATGGGCATACGAATGTCCATCAACACCGCGTCATAGTAGCCCACCGGCGAAGCTCTGAACTTGTCCACGCAGACCCTGCCGTTTTCCGCCCAATCCAGCACCAGTCCTTCTGCGCTGAGCAGCTCCGACGCGATCTCCCAGTTGAGCTCATTGTCCTCCGCCAGAAGGATCCTGCATCCCTTGAGGACCCGGTTCGCCTCCTTGGGCTTCTCGTTGTCCGTCTGGTGTTCCTCTGCAAACTGCTTCAAACTGTTGAAGAGGGTAGACTTAAACAGGGGCTTGGCAATGAAGCCGGTGATCCCTGCCTCTCGCGCCTCGTCCTCAATATCTCCCCAATCGTAGGCGGAAATCAGAAGGATGGGCACATTCATCCCCATCTCCTGGCGCAGGCGACGGGCTACGGCAATGCCGTCCTGGTCCGGAAGCTTCCAGTCCAGCAGGATAACGTGGTAGTCGTCCCGCCGCTGGTGGCGCTGGTGGACCATTTCGATGGCGCTCTCCCCGTCCAGGGTCCACTCCGCGTTGATGCCAATGGAGTGCAGCGCCGCCGTGGTAGTCTCGCACAGGGGCTTGTCGTCGTCCACCACCAGAATGTTCCAGTTGGGGAGGATCATCTCCTCCTCCGTGACCTCGGCCTTTTCCAGGTCCAGGGTGATGCTGAACTCCGACCCCACACCCTTCTGGCTCTTCACGTCGATGGAACCGCCCATGGCGTCCACCACAATGTGCTTGGTGATGGCCATACCCAGGCCGGTACCCTCAGTGCGGTGGACCCGCCGCCGGTCCTCACGGGCAAAGGAGTCAAAAATGTGGGCCCGGAATTCCTCGGACATACCGATGCCATTGTCCTTCACCTTGATATGTATCTGGACATAGTCCGCCCCCTTGGGGGATTCACTCTCATAGAGGGCCATCTCAATGACGCCCCCCTCCGGGGTGAATTTGATGGCGTTGGAGAGGAGGTTCAGCAGGACCTGATTCAGACGCACACTGTCACAGCAGACGTTCTCCGTGGAGATATCGTGGATGAACACGTCGAACTCCTGCTTCTTGGCATTCACCTGGGGCTGGCAGATACTGACGATGCCCTCCACCACCTCTCGCAGGGAGACCTGGTCCATGTTCAGGCTCATCTTCCCGCTCTCGATCTTGGACATATCCAGCACGTCGTTGATGAGGCCCAGCAGGTGCTTGCTGGACAGGGTGATCTTTTTCAGACAGTTTTGCACCTGCTGCTTGCTGTCGATATTGGCCGTGGCGATGGCCGTCATCCCCACGATGGCGTTCATGGGGGTGCGGATATCGTGGCTCATATTGGATAAGAACTCACTCTTGGCCCGGTTGGCATGTTCCGCGTCTCTCCGGGCCTCGTCCAGCTCCTGGATCTGCCGCCGGGTCAGGGCGAAGTATTTGGAGAACATCAGCAGCAGCGCCGCAATGATCGCGCCGCTCCCCACCATGGCCATCACCACCCATTGGTGGCTGAGGCCGTTGACGATGGTATCAATGGTCCCGTAGGGCATGAAGGTAATGAGATACCACTCCGAGTGGGCCAGCCGGGTGCAGTACAGATGCCGCCGCTCCCCCTGGATGGTGGCCTCCCCGGCGTATTCCTGGTCCTTGTTCATGGCCTCCTGGAGTTCCCCCAAATACTCCTCCGGGGGACGCCCATCCACATCTTCATAGATGTCATTGACCCGGTCAAAATAATTCTCCCGGTAGGCATCGGAGCTGCGGATGATATAAGAGCCATCCCGGCGGATGATAAAGGAGTACACATGCTCGTCATTCTCATCCAGGGACAGGGTATTGTTGATGTACGACACCGGCAGCCCCGCCACCAGGGCGATGCAGTCTTTCCCATCTGCGGCCCTGTGCTTGCTGGGGATCCCCAGGAGCACCATGTTGTTCCCCGCCTGGTCTGTGCCGATGGCCACCTTTTGATCCCCCTCCACAATGGACTCCATAAAGGGGTCCGGGTCGGTG
>CAJTQP010000098.1 GCA_910578575.1 uncultured Oscillospiraceae bacterium | reverse complement strand
CGCCACCTTTTGAAAAAGGTGGACGAAAACTTTAATCTACGCTTACCTGCTGCGTTAGTTCGCCAAATACCGGTGCAACATCACCACCACCTGTGCCCGCGTAGCCTGTGCCTTGGGGGAGAGGGTGGTGTCGGTGGTGCCGGAGACGATGCCCTTCTGGACCGCCCAGCCCATACCACTGCGGGCGTACTCGTCCACGCTGTTCTTATCCTGGAAGGCATCCAGGCTGTTGGCACTGCCGCTGCTGCTGTCGCCATCCACCACGTTGGCGTAGCGGTGGAGGATGGTGGCGATCTGCTGGCGGCTGACGGCTTGGTCGGGGGAGAAGGTGGTGCCGGAGGTGCCGTTGACGATGCCTTTGTAGCCTGCCCAGATCACGGCGTCGTAGTAGTAGCCCTCGTCATCCAGGTCGGTGAAGTTGCTGGTGACCTCCACTTTGGGTGCGCCGGCGGCGCGATAGAGCACTGTCACCAGCATGGCGCGGGTCATGGGGTCGTTGGGGCTGAATTTGCCCTCGCCGGTGCCGCCCACCAGGCCGCGGGCCAGGGCGAAGTCCACGGAGTTGGCGGCCCAGCCGCCCACACCGTCGGCGGTGACGTCAGAGAAGTGGGCGGAGGCGTTCTTGTTCTCCACGTTCACCTGGATGGTCCGGTTCAGCTCCTTGCCGGACTGGGTGATGCAGGTGGCTGGAAGGGTGGCCAGGCCGGAGTAGCCGGGGGCGGGGAGGTAGAAGAGGGTGGAGATGTGGTAGCTGCCGTCGGTGGCGGCGTTGGTATAATAGGTGGCGGTCTGGGCGTCGGGGGCTTTGGTGAGGCCCCGCATGAGGACACCGGCGGAGGGGGTGCCGAAGCGCACTGCCACCACGGGGTCTTCCTGGCTGCTGTCGTAGAAGTCGGAGCCGGAGAAGGAGAAGCCGGCGCTGTCGCAGTCGATGGGGGTCTCCTCATCGGGGTCCCGGTCGGGGGTGACCACGATCTCCAAGCTGCCGTAATATTTGACTTCGGTGACCTCTGTGCCGTCGGTGGTCTCGCCATAGGCCAGGAAGTTCACGGAATAAGTGCCGGTGGCGGTGGGGGTGAAGACCACCTGGGCCAGCTTGTCCCCGTCGGCCTCGTCCACCACGTAGTAGGGCAGGCTATCCACGGCGTTGAGGTTGCCTACGGCGCTGCCGCCTACGCTGCCCATGTCAAAGACCACCTTGCTCAGGCCGGGGATGGCCACGGCGCCGTCCAGCTCGTCGCCGCCGCCTCCCTGGAGAAGCTGCTCCAGGATGTTTTTTTCTCCCTTCAAGTCCTTGATCTCCGCCAGGGTCTGGGCCCCGGCGCCCACCTCCAGGGTGGCGCCCACGGCGGTGGCGGGGAGGATGTTGACGGTGTAGGTACACTTTCCAGTGAGGGCCTTCCCGTCCCCCTCTTTGGGGGTGGCGGTGATGGTGCAAGTGAGATCCTCTGCCCCCGTCTTGATGGGGGTGAAGCGGATGGAGGGGCCGGTGATCTCCCCCAGGCTCCACTGGTAGCTGAGGGTATAGTTGGCAGTCACATCAACATTGTCCGCATTGGTGATGGTGACTCTGGGGGCATGCAGGTCCTTGTTCTGGCCCACCCCGGCATAGCAGGACTGGGTCTGGGCGGAAAGGGTCAGGGTATCTCCATGGGAGGTGGTCGGGGTGGTGGTGGTGTTCTCTGTGGGGGGTGTCGTCTCTGGGGGATCGGTTTCCTCCACGGCGGCGGCGGGGACGGCCAGGGCAGCTGCCAGGGCCAGGGCCAGTAGGAGGGATGTGAAACGACGGGGGGTTGGGATTTTCATGGGGTCCACCTCTCTATTTTTTTGATTCCATCCCATTATAGCATACTAAGCGGAGATGGAAAGGCTTTTTTGGTTAAAAATCGGTAACGAAGCTTATAAAAGAAAACATATCCGGGCAAGCTCCTCATATATTATCCACAGGGAGACAAGACCTGTGGGGAAGGATGGGGTTACTATGGCAAGAAAACAAAGCGGTTCCCTGGGCAGTCTCATGGCCGGCCTGGAGGAGACAGACCGGGCCTTGGCCGCTGTTCAGGCGGGGTTCCAGGAGACGGCAGACCAGGATCTTCTGGAATACTATCTCTACTCCCGCTGTGCCCTGCGGGCGAAACATAGCTATTTGCTCCGGCAGCTACGCTTATTGGAAAAGGAGGCATCTACATGAGCGTGCAAATTCCGGCCGATGTCTGGCCGGTGGTACTTATGGTGGCGGTGGTGGTGTGTTTGATTTTTCGCAAGCCACTGCTGGGTCTGGCAAAATTCCTGCTGCGATCCCTGGTGGGGTTGGGGTTTCTCTTTCTCTGGGCCAGCAGCGGGGTGGCTTCCGGGTTGGCCTTGGGGGTCAACCTGTTCAATGCCTTTACCCTGGGGCTGTTGGGGCTGCCGGGGTTGGGGTTGTTGATGATGTTGCGGTGGTTGGGGTGATCGATCAAAGATACCTGTTTTTATCGACGTTGTGGAGAATTTAACGTGTGGGACGCCGAAGGCGGCGTCCCCTACAAGGACACGCGGGTGTCCTCACCACCCATTGGTTCACAATGGACGTGGTTGGGTGGTTCCCTGTGCGCCCTACATGGCGTGGGGACATCTCACGGTGGATGTAGGGGACGGCGCCCTCGCCGTCCCGCGGTTTCTCAACTGCTTGTCGTTTTCACATGGTTTTCTCAACTGCTTGTCGTTTTCACATGGTTTTCTCAACCACTTGCTGTTTTCGCGCGGTTTTTCCAACCACTCGCCGTTTCTATGCG
Organism: uncultured Oscillospiraceae bacterium; assembly: GCA_910578575.1. Lineage (GTDB taxonomy): Bacteria > Bacillota > Clostridia > Oscillospirales > Oscillospiraceae > Evtepia. Next base: position 2,539 of record CAJTQP010000098.1, on the reverse strand, counting down.
TTTCCCAACCACTTATCGTTTCCACGTGGTTTTTCCAACTATTCAGACTGCTCTCTAGGAGGGACCCCCATGAACCCATTCCCACGCCTCACCCGCCTACTTCTCACCCTGCTCTACACCGCTGGGGGCCTCTCCGGCGTTTTCCTCCTGCTCTGCGCCCTGGGGATCTTGAGCCCGGAGGGCATCGGCGCCTGGCTGGGCCGGGAGGTGGAGCCCACCCCCGCCCAACAGGCAGTTCTCTCCACAGAAGTCACAGAAACTGTGGACAAACCCTTCCAAGTGATCCCCCTGCCCTTGACGGAACTGGACCAAGCCGGGGAGGCGGCAGGGGAGGGGAAGAGCCTCCTGCTGGCCATGAAGGCCGAGGACGGCAGCCTGGGCTACATCTCCGCCCTGCCCCTGGCGGCGGACTGCGGGGCCTCCTCCGGGGTGGCCCAGAGAAACCAAGCCCTCTGGCAGTTGAACCAGAGGGAGGGGGTGTATACCATCGCCCAGGTGTCCTGCCTCCGGGACGGCACCCTGGCAAACTATGACCGGCGGCTGGCCCTGTGCCGCCCCAGCGGTTCTGTGTGGCGGGACCCGGACAAGCTGGCCTGGCTGGACCCCACAGAGGAGTTGGTCCAGGACTATCTCATTGGGATCTGCACCGAGCTGGCCCAGTTGGGCTTTGATGAGATCCTCCTCACCAACTGCGCCTACCCCACCCAGGGGGACCTGTCCTCCCTGGCGGAAACGGGGGCGCGGGAGGCCCAGCTGGAGGCCTTTTGCCGCCGCCTACAGGGGGCCCTGGCGGATTATCCCCTGTTGATCTCCGTCCAGGGGGTGGGGGATTTTGATCAGAAGGGCAGCCAGAGCGGCCAGACGGCGGCGCTGCTGGCCTCCTTCCCCGGCCGGGTCTGGGCGGCCCAGGGGGACGCGGAGGTTTTGGAGGCTTTTCAGCCGGTGGTGTTGCCGTGAGGGTTCGCTCCCCTCACCGCTCTCTCTTCAACCTGGTGATCAATAGCCCACAGGATTCACAGTACTGGGAGGGGATGACGTTGGGGCGCAGGATGTTTTTGGTAACATGGAAGCCGTCAAAGCCGCAATAGGGGCAGCGCATCCTACTTCACCCCACTTTCTTTCCATTCAAAAGCATCTTCCCAAAGGGCCGGATGATGAGCTCATTGTACAGCTCTCCCTCCTGGATATCCAGGACGATATTGCCGTTGCGCTCCCTGCGGACCTGGATCTCATCCTGCAACTCCCCATCGATGGGCACGAGATAGGTGATGGCTCCGGTCTCGTCCAGGGTCAGTGCCGCCACGTCGGAGACCATTGTTGCCCGTTTCAGCATGGCCAGCTCCTTGGCCACCTGCTTGACCAGGGCCTCGTCCGCGTGGGCTTCCCCAAGGGAGGCGGTAATCAACGCCTGGGCTTCGGCCTTAGCCAGCTTGCTGTTGGCCCGCACCGCCATGACGGTCTCCGGGATCACCCAGTTGGCCAGCACCAGGGCCAGGACGATGATGCCCACCACCATGAGGACGCTCTTCCCCTTTTTCTCTTTCATCGAAATCCCTCCTATGGCAAACTGTCTGTCTGTTTTTTCATGATACCAAAAATCATGGAGAAATGCCACTGTTTTTGCGTAATTTTATCATTTTTTAAGAAGTTTCTCCCTGTTTTCTGGTAGAAGTCACCTCCACTGTGAACCAATGGGATGTCTCTACTGATATAGACCAGAAAACCATGGAAAGATTGGGGGGATTTTTGTCATTTTCTGTTTTTTGTGACATTTGACGAAAGACGATCCTTCCCTATAGAGCGAACTACTTCTTTGACAGTTTGGGCCGCCCTTCCGGGCGGCCCCTGTTATCCTCGAAATTTTTTACTCTCCGCCACTGCCAGCTCATCACAGCGGTTGTTTAGGGGGTTGCTGGCGTGGCCCTTCACCCAGTGGTATTCCAGGGTATGGATCTGGGTCAGTTGCAGTAATTCCTCCCATAGGTCTGGGTTCAGGGCGGGTTTCTTGTCGCTTTTCACCCAGCCCCGGCGTTTCCAGCCCCAGGCCCAGCCTTTTTCCAGGGCGTCGATGACGTATTTGGAGTCGGAGTATAGGGCCACCTGGCAGGGTTCCTTTAGAATCTTCAGGGCTTCGATCACCGCGGTGAGTTCCATGCGGTTGTTGGTGGTGGAGGGGGCGCCGCCGGAGAGCTCCTTTCGGTGGCTGCCGTAGAGCAGCACTGCCCCCCAGCCGCCGGGGCCGGGGTTGCCGGAGCAGGCTCCATCGGTGTATAAGGTCACGGCTTTCATGGCTGGTCTGCTGCCTCCGCGGCGGCTTTTTCTGCTGCCTCTTTCTTCTTTCGGCGACGGGGCATGGTGAAGAAGAATACGCCGGCTACCACGACGATCAAGCCCACTAGGGGGAATAGGCCGCCGCGGGCGAGGCCTAGGGCGGGGACGTAGACTAGGATGCCTTTGACCACCATCATGGCGCCGATGACCATCATGGCGATGCCGCCGAAGATTACCACGGGGTCCATGGAGGTGTCTACCTTTTGTT
>CAJTQP010000097.1 GCA_910578575.1 uncultured Oscillospiraceae bacterium | reverse complement strand
TTGCCGGTGGTGAAGAGGGGGGTGCGGGCCTTCTCCACGTCGGGGATGCCCACCCCCCAGTCCCGAACGATGAGCTCCATTTCGTTGCCGGGGTAGAGGCGCAGCTTCATCTCCACCTTTCCCAGAGTGTCTGGGTAGGCGTGGACGATAGCGTTGGTGACCGCCTCGCTGACGGCGGTTTTCACGTCCCCTAGCTCGTCCAGGGTGGGGTCCAGTTGGGCGGCGAAGGCGGCGGCGGCGGAGCGGGCAAAGGCCTCGTTGGCGGATTTTGAGGGGAAGGTCAAAACGACCTGGTTAGTATATTTCACGGTACGCATCTATGTAGCTCCTTTCACTGCTGGATGGGGATGAGCCGCCCGATCCCGGCGGCCCGGAGGACCCGCGCTGGCTGCTCGTTGAGGCCGGTGACCTGGATGGTCCCGGAGAGCTCGTCCATCCGCTGGCGCAGGCGCAGGAGGATGGCGATGCCGGAGCTGTCCATAAACGTGACCCCGGAGCAGTCCACCACCACCTGCCGGGGCAGGACGGCGTCGATCTCCTGCTCTGCGTTGTGGAGGAGACCCTTGACGCTGTGGTGGTCGATGTCTCCGGACAGGGAGATGGTGAGGATGCGGTTGTGGGTGGCGTAGGCGACGGGCATATCAAAAAACCCCCTTTGTATGACGGTATATCAAGCGGAACCAAAAATTACCCTATACCGGCTTGTCCGGTATAGGGTAATCATACTGCATTGCTATGGAGATTTCTGTCAAAGGGAGAGGGGAAGAGGAAAAATGTCAGGGGACGGCCGGGAGGGCCGTCCCCTTGTGGGTGTGTTATCCGTGGTTTTGGGGGAGGTCGCCGCGGTCGGCAACCAGCGAGTCCATATTATAGGACAAGTCAGAGGTCTTGACCCAGAAGCTGCGGTCATCGCCTCCCGCGGAGTTTTGGACCTTGCAGCGGGAGCCATCCCGCACCAGGATTTTCACGGTGCCGGACATCTGTTCTACCTCTTGGGTCTCTGTGTTTTGCCCAAGACAGCCATCGGCAACGGCCAAATTGGCGGTGTTCTCTATATCTGTTGCAGATTGGGAAAGGACGGCAGTGGGCAGGGTGCCGTAAAGCGCGTTGGGTGTGTCTCCAGTGGGGACATAAACGCGGGATTGATCTCCTGCGGTTTCCAGGACAAGAACCACGTCACCCTTAACCAGGGGAGAATCCTCTGCGATGGCAGTCCAGGAAAGCTGCATGGTTGTATCCGCCAAACCGCCGTAGCACTGGGTCAGAGTGGCATCCTCTAAGAGGACGGCAGTACGGGCTTGGCGCTGGACGGTCTCGGTGGAGAGGATATTTGATGTGTCCTCTTGAGGAGCCTGGGCTTCGGCGTTGTTGTCTGGGCCGCAGGCGCACAGCAGGGCGCAGAGTAGAACGCACAGGGGGAGCAAGTACTTTTTCATGGGAAAACCTCCTTTTAATATGTTTACATTTGTTTGATCGGGGCAGTGGAAAACATCAGCCCAACTGCTGTTCAAACGCCTCCCGGATGGCTTGGGGATTTTCGGAAATGATCAGCACGGCGTACTGGTCCTTGGTAAAGACGATGCCCGTTTCTGCCATCCTCAGCTGCTCAGGGGAGTATTGACGAAAGATGTTGCAACGGGAGTCCTTGTGCTCGTTGAGACTGACGGCGGCCTCCTGGACATCGTCGGGATCCTTGAGCGCGATGACGGCGAACTCATCGGGGGTTCCCGTATTGGAGAAGGAGAGGAGATAGTTTTCCACCTTGTCGTAGTCCAATTTGGAAAAATAGGTGAAATTCTGGGCCGCCATGTCGTCGTCTCCGGTGACAGAGCGCATGGTGGGGAAGGTGCCGGCTTCCAGCATGGCGGTTTGCAATTCCGCCATGTCCACGGTGGCAGAGGTGGTGGTACTGCCGGTGCAGGCGCACAGGGTCAGGGCGGTGCCCAGGCCCAGTAAGAGGGCAAGGATTCGTTTCATGGACTGGTCCTCCTTAGCTGACGGCTTCGGCGGCTTCTGTTTCAAAGAAGCCTTCCATGTCGTTGTCGCTGGGGTCACCGCTCATGCCGTCAAAGGCATCCCGGACGGCCTCGTCTACCTTTTCCAGGTCCTCCTCAGAGAGATCGCTGGCTGGATCCTCAGCCTGGAAGCCGTAGACGGTGATGGTGAGGATATATTCGCCCCCGGCCACATTGGTCCAGTTCCAACTCATCCACAGTTCACCGAACTCACCGCTGCTAACGATGTCCTGCATGCTGTTGAGCATGGCCTCCACGATTTGGGCGTGGGCCTCGTCGATGGCCTGGAAGCCCAGGCAGGTGGCGGCTTGCTTCTCGTCCAGGGAGGCCCGGAACAGGGCGGGGATCTGGTAGATATCCTCCACCTGCTGGCGGTTCTGATAGGCGTAGTTGTATTCCAAGCTGGTGGCGGGAGGGAAGAAGTCTCGGTCCCAATCGTGGCCAAAGGAGGCCAGGTCGTCGTTCATGTTGAAGTTGGCGTAAGTAGCTTCCCCCTGGTCAGAGGAGACGTCCACGTGGTACCAGTTGTCGTCCAGCTTCACCAGGTCCCAGGAGTGGTACTTGTCCGGATTGTGGACCACCATGCACTCAATGTCCATCATCTGCATGAACAGGCGGAAGGTGGTGGCGTAGCCCACGCAGACGGCGTCGTGGTATTTCAACACGCCGTAGGGGTTGTCGCTGTCGTTGCCGTTGGACTGGGGAATGACCTGAAGGACATCGCGGTTCTGGGTCAGCTCCGTGGTCATCCACTCGTAGACGGCCTTCTCCTTTTCGTAGTCGCTCATATCCTCGGTGATGATCTCATCCAGCACCGCGCTGGCCATCTCCAAGGTCTCCTTTTGCTTGCTGTTGAGGCCAGAGGTGTTGCCGGACTTGTAAGCGTCGGAGATGGGCAGGGTGGAGAGGATTCGGTATTCGCCATTCATGATGCCGACGTTGTCCTCTTGGGTCTCGCCGTCGGGGCTGATGCCTGCGGCGGTTTGTAGGGTGTGGATGGCTTTGGCGTTGTATACGCCCAAAATGGTGCCGCTGAGGATGCCCACTAGGGCGACAGCCAGCAGGCAGTACAAAACGATGGTTTTCTTCTTTTCTGCTACCATAATATTCTCCTTTGTCTCTTGCTTTGCCTCTTGTGATGTGGTTCAAACTGGGTCCATCATAACTTGGTCCTGGGGGGAAGGTCAATAGATTTAAGAAAAGTTTAAGAAAGATGGGGGCTCACTGGACGGTGGACGGGTCGGTGACGGCGTTGGGGTCCAGCAGGGCGGTAGTTTCCAGCAACAGTTGGGTGAAGGTATCCAGGTCTTGGGCGTATTTTTCTGCCTGCCAGTCACAGGAGATGACATTGAGATCGTAGAGCTGGTCAAAGGCCTCCTGGAGTTGGGGGAGTTTGGCGCGGAAGGGGGAGGCGGGGTCTGTGAGCAGGGGATTGTCGCAGTTCTGGCAAAGGGTGCGCAGGAAGCTGGTGCGGGCGTCGGAATAGCTTAGGTAGGGCTCGTTGAGCCCATCAGGGAACATTTGCGGCACGGTCTCTTTGGGGGCGTAAACCCAGAGGGAGCGGCAGGCGGAGAGACTTCCATTGACGTTGCCGGAAATGCCGTCCAGATAGCCCTGTAAGTAGGCAAGGGCTTCGGGGGTGTTCTCTAACTTGGAGAGACGGTCCAGCAGGGCATCCGTCTCTGCCAACTCAGACCGCTGCTGTTGGAGAAATAGACCACTGGTGGTGTGATAGAACTGCGCTTCGTAGTTGATGCTGGGGCCTGCCACTTCGCTGGTGCAGGCCGGAGCACCACAGGCACAGAGCAGGGCAGCCAGGGCCAAGGGCAGGAGGGCTGCTATCTTCATGGGGCTCATCCTTTCTACATAATATGTATCCTTGTAAGGGCTGGAGGGGGTGGAAGCCCTTTCACCTATTATAACAGCAAAAAGAGGGGAATATTACATTGTTTTTTGTTTTTTTCAAAAATTTCCTCGAAATGGCCCCTGTTGGAGCAAAAAAGCAGGTGCCCCTGGGTTCAGAGGCACCTGCTGTCTGTGATTCAGTCTTTGTGAAGGGTATTCAAATCGTAGGGGGTGGTCTGGTAGACATAGTAGTTGAGCCAGTTGGTGTAGATGAGTTGGCCGGCGGAGCGCCAACGGACGATGGGGGTCTGGCTGGGGTCATCACCTGGGAAATAATGCAGGGGGATGTGGATATCCTTCCCCTTGTCCACGTCCCGCTGGTATTCCAGGGCCAGGGTGTTCCGGTCGTATTCCAGGTGGCCCAGGAAGAAGAACTGGTGGCTGTCCTCGGTTTTTACGGCAAAGACCCCGGCTTCCTCTGAGACCGCTAGAACTTCCAGTTCGGGAACGTTGCGGATCTCTTCCTCCCAGACCTCGGTGTAACGGGAGTGGGGGGCGTAAAAACGGTCGTCAATGCCCCGGAACAGGGGGGAGGAGGGTTTTAAGACCTGGTGGTCAAAGACGCCGAAGAGTTTTTGGGACAGGCTGTGCTTGGGGACACCATAGTGGTAGAACAACCCCGCCTGGGCCCCCCAGCAGATGTGGAGAGTGGAGTGAACATGGGTTTTGGACCACTCCATGATCTGGCATAGCTCGTCCCAGTAGTCCACCTGGGCGAAATCTAGGTTCTCCACAGGTGCGCCGGTGATGACCAGACCATCGTAATAGGTGTCCTTCACAGCAGCGAAAGAGGTGTAGAAGGATTCCAAATGACTGCGGTCTACATTTTGGGCACTGTGGCTCACCGTGCGCAAAAGCTCCACCTGGACTTGGAGGGGGGTGTTGGAGAACTTGCGCAGCAGTTGGGTCTCGGTTACAATTTTGGTGGGCATCAGGTTGAGGAGCAGGATCTTTAAGGGACGGATATCCTGGTGCATGGCCCGATACTCCGTCATGACGAAGATGTTTTCACCCTCTAGGGTCTGGCGGGCGGGCAGTGAGTCGGGAATTTTAATGGGCATAGCGGACCTCCGTTCGGTTCGTTTATCGTTGGAATATGGTTTAGAATACCATAGTTTTGCAAGGAACGCAAATCTATATTATAATAGGTATCGAGGAGAAGAAAGGCGAAAAAAAAGATGAAAAAACATGAAAAAAGTGCTTGACAAACGAGGTATAGAGTGGTATTCTATCAAAGCTGTCACGAACGGCGGCCCCGAAAGCGGGAGAGCGAGAAAAAGAACTTGAAAAAAGAAGAAAAAAGTTCTTGACAAACTCTGAAAGCTATGATATAATAGCTGAGCTGACGCGGGCGACTGAGTTCGCAGGCGTGCACCTTGTAAATTAAACAACGTAAGA
>CAJTQP010000096.1 GCA_910578575.1 uncultured Oscillospiraceae bacterium | reverse complement strand
GTTTACGGACTTTGGAAGTTGGTGTGTGTCTGGCATTCCGGCGGAGAGCTATCTCCTGCGCCTGGCCCTGGTGCTGGGCGGCACGGTGATTTTGGGCTTTGGCATCGCCCTGGCGGTGCTGGCCAACGTGGTGATGAACTCTGGGGAGGCTTTTGTGAAGGCAATGTCGGATAAACTTTGGATGAACTTCGGCAACGTGAAGATCGGTTTCGATATCAGCTGTGTGGTGTTGGCTGTTATGCTGTCCCTGGTGTTTTTCCACAGCGTTGTGGGGACGCGGGAGGGCACGATGATTGCGGCCTTGCTCACGGGACAGATCGTGAAATGCTTCGTCCGGCGGCTGCGCAAACCGGTGGAGCGGCTGTTATGTGCGTGAGTCGGGATGCCGTTCCATCCGGTAGTTGGTCAAAGGGACCCCATTGCGCATCACCTGTTGCTTCTCCACCACAGTGTACCCCTGCTGTTCAAAAAAGGGCTTGGCCGTGATGGAGGCATGGACAGTATACTTGCAGACAGAAACGCTTTCCTCCAGTGCCTGACAGAGGGCGGTGCCGATGCCCTGTCCCTGGTGGTCTTTGTGGACATACAGGCGGTCCAGATAGCCACTTTGGTCCATGTCTCCAAAGCCAGCAATGCTGCCGTTTACCATTGCCACAAAGCTCTCATGGGCCAGAAGGGACTGGTTCCAGCGGGCAAGGTCTTGTCCACTGGTCCACGCCGCCAGCTGTTCCGGGCTATAGTCCCTGGCATTGATGGCATGGACTGTTTGCTGGAAAAGCGCCAGCAGGTGGGGGCAGTCTGTGGGGGTGTATTTGCGAAGAAACATTGAAGGGTACCTCCAGAGTTTTTGATAGCTTTAATAGTATGGCCTTGCGGCGAACCTGTCAAGCATGTTGTCTGGGGGGAGGGCACAGGAAGAAATACTCTCTTGCTGGCAGGACCTTTGTGTGATAAAATAAAAAAACAAGGATACACCAGATAGAGAGTGCGTGAAAGGAGGAGAAGGAGCTGTGAGCAACAGAGAATTTGCAAAAGCATTGATTGACCAAATACCCGAAAGTCGTATGTTTTATGTGATTTCTTACCTGCAAGGGGCAGCTGTGCCAGATGAGACACCCAATCGGGAAACCTTGGATGCCTTTGCAGAGTTGGATCATGGTGGTGGACACGATTTCAGCGGTACAACGCAACAGCTTTTTGAAGAATTGATGGAGGACTGACGATGCTGGATGTTCGATATTCCACGCAGTTTAGACGGGACTTCAAAGCTTGCGTAAAACGCCGTTATGATATGGATGCACTGAAAAAGGTAATAGACAGCTTGAGAATACCGGAGCAACTGCCGCAAAAGAATAGGGACCATAGCTTGAGCGGGAATTATGCAGGATACCGGGAATGTCATGTTACACCGGATTGGCTGCTTGTATACCGGCAGGCCAGAGATGCGCTTCTTCTTTATCGCACAGGTACACATGCAGACTTGTTTTAGAAGAAAACCAAGCGCCCGCCCTTGACAAATCCACGCACTATGGCATATACTAAGGAGGACAAAGCAAAGGCAAGGAAGGGAAGTAGTACGCGCCAAGCGGGGGTACAGAGAGGAGACGGTTGCTGCAAGTCTCTCCCCAGCCGCGGGGAAGTCGTCCCGGAGCTGCCTGCCCGAACCACCCAGTAAGGCAGGCCGGTCCCCCCGTTAGCGGGATAAGAAGCGCAGGCCCTTGGCCTGAACTCAGGTGGTACCGCGGAGTTTCTTCGCCCTGGAGCCCTTACGGGGGCCTGGGGCGTTTTTTGCTGTACGCTGACAGAGAGAGGATCATGACCATGAACGAAAACGCGCTGTTCATCAACCAAACCACCTACGACCGCCGCGCCCTGGCGGCCATGAACCGTCTGGCCCAGGCCAGCGTGCGCAAGGAGAAGTCCCGGCGCACCCGGAGCGGCAACGCCATCATCGGCGTGGCCTTCCTGGCGGGGGGCATCTATTGTTACAAGGGGCAGGACTGGCAACTGGCGGGGACGCTGCTCATCCTCTATGGGCTTTTCCTGCTGCTGATGGTCCTGCGCTGGGATGCCTACCAGCTGCGCTCCTCCCAACGGCAGCTCCAGAGCGCCATGAAGGTCTGTACCTACGCCTTTGCGGAGGAGGAGTTCAGCTGCACCACCCAGGCGGGGGTGACCCACCATCCCTACGAACAGGTCTTTGCTGTGGTGGCGGATGAGCAGTGGTACGTCCTGTTTTTCGACGAGGACCACGGGATCATTTTGGAAAAAGCGGGCTTTACCCAAGGGGACGCCATGGGCTTTAAGAGCTTCATCGGCCAGCACACCCAGCTCCCTATTCAGGAATTTTAAAACCGAAGCGCGGAGCCGTCGTGAGCAGCGGGCTAAGACCGGTCGCGCAGGCGAAGCCCAAGGAGGGGCCGCAGGCCCCGGATGGGTTCGCCGGAGTCGGAGGGGCTTAGAACCGCGTCGCGAACAGGCGCAGCGTGACACAAACGAGGAGGAACTCATGAGAAAAGAACTGCCAAAGGTCTACGACCCCAGAGAGGTGGAAGGCCGCATCTATGCCCAGTGGGAGGAGAACAAGTGCTTCGCCGGCATCCGGGATGCCAAGAAGAAGCCCTACACCATCGTCATGCCGCCCCCCAACGTCACCGGCCAACTCCACATGGGCCATGCCATGGACTGTACCCTGCAAGATATCCTCATCCGCTTCAAGCGTATGGAGGGCTATGCCGCTCTGTGGGTCCCCGGTGTGGACCACGCGGGCATCTCCACCCAGGTGAAGGTGGAGGAAGATCTGCGCAACAACGAGGGCCTGAGCCGTTATGACCTGGGCCGGGAAAAGTTCCTGGAACGGGTGTGGGCCTGGAAGGCCAAGTACGGTGCCCGCATCGTGGAGCAGCAGAAGAAGCTGGGGGTCTCCTGCGACTGGGACCGGGCCCGCTTCACCATGGATGACGGCCTGTCCCACGCGGTGCGAGAGGTGTTCGTCAGCCTCTATGAAAAGGATCTGATCTATAAGGGCAGCCGCATCATCAACTGGTGCCCCAACTGCGTTACCGCCCTGTCTGACGCCGAGGTGGAGTATGTGGACAAGCCTGGCCACCTGTGGCACATCAAATACCCCATCAAGGACGAGCCGGGACGCTATGTAATTATCGCCACCACCCGGCCGGAGACCATGCTGGGGGACTCCGGTGTAGCCGTCCACCCCGACGATGCGCGGTACAAGGACCTGGTGGGCAAGCACTGCATCCTGCCCCTGATGGACCGGGAGATCCCCATCGTGGCCGACGAGTACGTGGAGATGGAGTTCGGCACTGGCTGCGTGAAGATGACTCCCGCCCACGACCCCAACGACTTCGAGGTGGGCCTGCGCCACAACCTGGAATCCATCCGGGTCCTGGACGACCACGGGGTGGTCAACGAGCTTGGGGGCAAGTATGAGGGGATGGACCGCTATGAGGCCCGGAAGGCCATCGTGGCGGATTTGGAGGCCTTGGGCTTTTTGGAAAAGGTAGAGGACCACCAGCACAACGTGGGTACCTGCTACCGCTGCCACAACGACGTGGAGCCCATCATCTCCGCCCAGTGGTTCGTGAAAATGGAGCCTCTGGCCAAGGAGGCCCTGCGGGTGGTCAATGAGGGGGAGACCCGCTTTGTCCCCGACCGCTTTGCCAAGACCTATACCAACTGGATGGAGAACGTCCACGACTGGTGTATCTCCCGCCAGCTCTGGTGGGGGCATCAAATTCCTGTATGGTACTGCGCCGACTGCGGCCACATGACCGTCTCCCGTACAGACGCCACCCAGTGCGAAAAATGTGGTTCCAAGAATATCGAGCGGGACCCGGACGTGCTGGACACCTGGTTCAGCTCCGCTCTGTGGCCCTTCTCCACCCTGGGCTGGCCGGAAAAGACCGAGGACTTGGACTTCTTCTACCCCACTGACGTGCTGGTCACCGGCTATGACATCATCTTCTTTTGGGTGGCCCGGATGATTTTCTCCGCCTGTGAGCACACCGGGAAGCCCCCCTTCCACACGGTGTTCATCCACGGCCTGATCCGGGACGACAAGGGGCGGAAGATGAGCAAGTCTCTGGGCAACGGCATCGACCCCCTGGAAATTGCGGAGCAGTACGGCGCGGATGCCCTGCGCTTCAACCTGGTCACGGGCAACAGCCCCGGCAACGACATGCGCTTTTTCACCGAGCGCTGCGAGGCCATGCGGAACTTTGCCAACAAGATTTGGAACGCCTCCCGCTTCCTGATGATGAACCTGACCATCGGGGAGAACGCCCTGCCGGAGAAGCTGGAGCTGGAGGACAAGTGGATCCTCTCCAAGCTGAACACCGTGGTGGCAGAGATCACGGAGAATATGGACCGCTATGAGCTGGGGGTGGCCGCCCAGAAGATTTACGACTTTATCTGGGACAGCTATTGCGACTGGTATATCGAAATGACCAAGCCCCGGTTGCAAGGGGAGGATGTGGCAGCCAAGGAGCAGGCGCAGAAGGTGCTGTGCTATGTGCTCACGGATATTTTGAAGCTGCTGCATCCCTTTATGCCCTTCCTTACCGAGGAGATCTGGCAGGCCCTGCCCCACGAGGCCGGCTGTCAGGGCGACTTTTTGATGATGCAGTCCTGGCCCGCCTACCGGGAGGAGCTGGCCTTCCCCCAGGAGGAGAAGGCAGTGGAGATGCTCATGGACGCAGTGAAGGCCATTCGTACCCGCCGGGCGGAGATGAACGTGCCCCCCTCCAAGAAGGCCCACCTCACCATCGCCACCCAGGAGGGCGACATCTTTACCGCCGGTATCCCCTTCCTCAAACGCCTGGGCTACGCCAGTGACGTGACTGTGGAAGGTATGGCGGATGCGGCGTCCTCCGCCGAAGAGGCCAAGGCCGGACGGGTGGAGATCATCACCCACGCAGCGCGTCTTTTCCTGCCGTTGGCGGAGCTGGTGGATTTGGATAAGGAGCGGGAGCGCATTGCCAAGCAGTTGAAGAAGAATCGGGACGAGCTGGAGAAGTTGGAGAAGAAGCTGGGCAATCCAGGTTTTGTCTCCAAGGCCCCGGAGAACGTGGTGGCCGCCGAGCGGGAGCGGGCGGAGAAGTTGGCCGCGTTGATCGGGAAGCTGGAGGAGCAGGCGGCTTCGTTGTAAGGATTGTCATTTTTGGTAAGTTTATTGTAATCGATAACAATACCGGGTCCGCCTTGTGGGAGGTGGACCCGGTATTGTTTGACTGTCCTGGAAGTGATGGACAGGATGGGGAGAGGTACAAGGTTCTTGCCCATTCAAGTTTAGGCAAACCGCAAGGTGCAGGCCGGTGAAGAGAGCGACCCCGTCGAAACTTCGTCTCGTTGGCCATGGTCAGATTTCAATCCACGCTCCCATGAAGGGAGCGACCAGTTCCACCATAACTCTCTCGCCGCCGGGCATGGAATTTCAATCCACGCTCCCACGAAGGGAGCGACGGCT
>CAJTQP010000095.1 GCA_910578575.1 uncultured Oscillospiraceae bacterium | reverse complement strand
GTTACTGCAATGCAAAATTCTTCAATCTCACTGGCCCACAGACACGTCCCAGGGCCGTTCAATCGCTCCCACAGCAATGGAAACCCGCCTATCCCATCAAAGAGGCTTCCCATGGTGGCATCACGCTCATAGCAAGCACACAGGCGTTTCAACACCCATTTCCAAGGCGGAAGTGCTATAGAATTGCCCAGAGCCTTATAGCGGGCGGCATCACTGCTCTCCTTGTGCAGCTTCCCGGCGCTGTCCGTCCATGGCCCTATGTCGGTCCATCCGTCCGGGTATCCTTGGAGACGTTCGCATTCCAAGGGAGTGAGGCGGCGCACGATTCCGTTCGCTATCGGGTATGTTGACGCATCCGCTCTATGCGGGTCATTCCCCTGTGCCCTTAACGTGTGCGCTATAATCGGCTGTTCATGGTGACAATTCAACGTAGGGCAACCATCCTGCATGATTTCTGCCCTTGCCTGGCCGGTCGCCACCGCAATAGCTGTGTAATCCGTTACCCGGCTCTGGTGGTCTCCTGTCAGCGTACAGGCGATTTTCCCGTCCCCGTTCCCCCTGGCGTCATAGACCGCCATGGGTTTTCCGGTATCAATCGTCGGTGCCAATTCTTTTGAATACCCAATACTACCCGCACCCGCCCCGGCGTGTGGCTTGAACCCAGCTACTACAACATTGGGCCCTCTATCGACACAAGGGCTCCCATCGTAGCGGGCTGTGAGACTTCTTGCGACGGATGGATAATCAAAATCTATCAGGGTTTGGTCGTTGCGGCATCCCAGCGTTCCTGAAAGGTCCGTTTGTATCAGAGGTCCTTTACCCCCCCCCCCGCGCGCATCCTTGGCGCACCCGCAGTGTGACTGGCGCTCCAATGCCTCCTTCAGCTTCGGAGGTAGTGGTTTCCCTCTCTTCTCCGCCCTCCGCAGGATACCCGCACACGCTTTCGCGGACAAATAGTATTTCGGGTGCGGCGTATCCTCCAAAATCTGCGACAAGCGCGATCCTACGGCGGCGCTGGGGCACTCCCCAAAACTGTGCGTCGAGTATGCGCCAAGCGATGCTCCATCCGTCTCCCAGAATGCACCCGCTGGACCGCCACTTTCCACCCGGAGGTCCAGGAATAGCGGCATCCGGGGCCGCGACCCGCGCCGTCTCTTCCAGGACGATCCTGAAATCTTCCCCTTGGTTGGATGAGAGTGCTCCGACCACGTTTTCCCAAAGCATGAATCTGGGGCGAATAGACTGACCTGCTCTCCCACGCTGTTTCTCTGCATCCCGAATCTCCTTTATCACTCGAATCTGTTCCATGAAAAGACCGCTACGCTCCCCGTCTAGTCCAGCTCGTTTCCCGGCAATGCTCAGGTCCTGGCGGGGGCTCCCGCCGATAATCACGTCCACAGGGTCTAATTCAGCCCCTATCATTTTGGTGATGTCACCGAGATGTTTCATCCATTTAGCTCCTTATATACGGATTGAATCTCGCGTCTCGAAAGATATCAATTTCCTGCTTGTTCTCGAAAAATGTAAACTGCACCGAATTAAACGGGTGGTCAAACCCATCCAGGTAGACAGAGGTACTGGACTGCCCCATCATGATATCTCGCACTGTATAATCTTCCCCCGGCTTCAGTCCCGCTGACCGAGCATTCCTAATATCGCTATCCCGTCCGTTTTCAGGATAGGAAAATCTCGCTATGACGTTCATACTTCTTCCCTCCGCATCCCCGCCGGATACTCCCGAATCAGCTCAGAGCCCCAGAGAGCTTTCATACTGTCCTTCATAAAGACCGGCACCACGGATGCCATAGCATCTTCGACCAGCGACTCCACCCATTCCTTCTTCGGCTGGTGCGTTTTGCTGCCCGGCCCGGTCATGGCGCCTATGATGACCCAGCCCACCTTCTTGACCGAGCAGTCCCCTTCCGTCGAGAACGCTTCCAGCATAGGCTCAATGCTGACAAACGTGTTGTGGTGGTCACTCCACCAGAACGGCGTGTCCGGGGTTGGCGTAGATGAGCCATACCAGAAGTTGTCCTTATCCGGCAGCTTCCCGGCTTCTGCCAGGTCGAGATATCGCGCCGGGTTTTTGGTCAAAAACAGGTAGGTGTGCTGCGGGGCCCGTTCGCAAGCGGCAAACACAGCCTCGATCCACTCCTCCGGTACCCACTCACCAAACAGATCTGCCATAGAGCAAACAAAGATGTTTTGGGGCTTCCTGTGCCGTGCCGGTTCATCCATCCGGTAACGGTGGAGGGTGGGATAGAAATCGCAGGGAAAGGGCTCGATTTTCCCTACCTCATTTTGCGCTGGCACGTCCAGTTCCCAAAACCTCTCTGGCTCATCGGGTAAAAAAGCCAGACCTTCATCCTCTGGCTGGGGGCCGCTAGATAGCGTCCCAAATCGCTTGGCAATCCTCCGGGCATAGCAGTAGGAGCACCTATGCAAGCAGCCTGTTACCGGATTCCACGTGCTGTCGCACCACTCAATTTTTGTTGTATTCATGGTATTCTCTCCTCTACTTCGCTTCTCCCATCAAATCGAACAGAGAGATCGTCTCTTCCCTCTCGTCCAGCTCCTTCAGATAGCCTACAGCATCCCGGAAATAGTCGTTGTTCAATTCGATGGTGTACCCTCTCCGCCCCGCCTTGACCGCCTCCAACGCCACAGTCCCCAGGCCTCCGAAGGGGTCCAAGACCAGTTCTCCCAGATTGCTATAGCGGTTAATCAAACGATCCACAATATCCAACTGGAGTGGGCATACGTGGAGTGCTTGCCGCCGCTGGCTTTGGGCGGTGTTCAGGGTCCGCATCCGGTTGATATCGTCCCAGACCTGATCCGTCCAAGAGCCCGGTGCCACGACCATAAACGTTGCCGGGAGATGCCCATCCTCATCCAGCCGCTTGGCCATAGCTACATGTTCTTCATAGCTATATACCGTCCCACGGCTATATTTGCGATAGGCTGCTTGGAGCTTTTCCACGGGGATACGTTCCAGCTCCGTCTTAGACAGCAGACGGTCCCCGCTGCTACGCCAATAACCATGTGCGTCCAACTGCCACTGGGCTCGTGGGTACTCATCTTTCGTCTTGCGCACAGGCTCATCAGCGTAGGCCTTAGTACGGTTGGTAGGGAGCTTTCGGAACAGTAAAATATATTCCGGGCAGCCAACGCCCATCTTACTGCCGTCCTTGCATTGCTCTGTCCACCCCAGTCGGTAGGTCTGGTTGTTCTCCCGGACCACATCTGTAACCACGGTAATCATTCCGAAATAGGCAAATCCATGGTTCATATAGTGCTCAATGCAAAGGGCGTGAAAAGGTTCCATGGTTGGCATCCCCATCCCTGTGGCATTGCCGAACAGAACGCGATCTTTCACATGGCAGGCAAACACCCGGCCAGGCTTCAATATCCGCAATAAGTTCGGTGTCAGATAGCCCATTTGGTCAAAAAACCGCTCCGTGTCCTCGTTATGACCGAAATCATTGTAGGATGGCGTATATTCATAGTGGTTGGAAAACGGGATAGAGGTAACGATCAGGTCCACACTGTTTTCCGCCAGCTTCGCCGTCTCTTCCACACAGTCGTTGTTCACTGCGGTCCAACCCTCACCCTTGACTTCCACACGCTTCACTCCTATGCTCCTAGCCATAACCAGCTCCGCTGCGGACTGGTTCAGGCCGTATTTTTTTACGATCTCCCGCATTTTCCCTTGGAGATGGTTATGCTGTTCCCACTTAGCCATTAAGGTACGATAGATCGGGTCCTCCGCTTCGGTGCAGATGATGTCAATCACCACCGGCTCCGTCTGAAGAAAGCGGTAAACGCGGTGGATCGCCTGGATGAAATCGTTGAACTCATAGTCGATTCCCAGGAAAATCGCCCGGTGGCAATGGCGCTGGAAGTTGCAGCCAGACCCACTGAGGCTTTTCTTCGTGGCAAACAGTCGGGTCCGGCCCTCGGAGAAGTCCACCACCCGGCGCTCCCGCTCGTCGTAATCCATGGCCCCGTAGATATCCACCGCCTCTGGGAACGCCTCCTTGATGGCGTGCCGCTCCGCCTCCAGGTCATGCCACAGGAGGAAATGAGCGTCTGGGTCTCTCTCGACGATCTCCTTTGCCTTCGCCACCCGAAGTCCAATGCTCTCCCGCTTCTCCCTGGCCGCATCGGACAGAGAAACAGCCGTGTCGTTCATCAGCTTCATTTGCCCATTCCGGTCGCAAGCATGGCCGTACTCTTCCCGGACGACGTGCCGTCGCACTGTCAGCGGTGGCAAGGCATACCCCTCATCATCAAACCCAAGGTCAGATGGCCGGGTCAGCACCAGTGCCCAGGAGGATACCCACAGCCAAAATTCATCCTCTTTGTGGGGATATAAGATCAGGTTGTTGGCCTTGGTGCTGTCCCGCTGGAAAAAGCGGGTCAGGGCCTGCCCGGTGTCCATCACTTCCAGGTATCCGGCGTAATGGATCAGCTCCTTGTACTTGTTGGGGGACGGAGTAGCCGTGTTCACCAGCTTATACCGCACCCCCTGGAACTTGCCCAGAAACGTTTGGTAGGTCTTGCTGCCAAAGCTCCGCAACACCGACGCCTCATCCAGGCTGACGGCGGTAAATCGTGCGGGGTCGATGTCGCCGTCCCGGACCCGTTCATAGTTGGTCAGCAGGATACCGCCAGCGGTCGCTTCTACCTCGTCCATAGTCCGTACATACGCCGGCGCCTCCATACCCAAGAGCTCCACCGCATCCCGTCGAAATTCCTGGCGCACGCCTAGCGGGAGTACGACCAGGGCCTTTCCGCCCTCATGCCGGACCACCTGACGGCACCACTCCAACTGCTGGACCGTCTTGCCCAAACCGAAGGATTCAAACAGCGCCCGTCGGCCACCCTTCAGTGCCCAGGCCACTGCCGCCCGTTGGTGTGGCTTCAGAGCCGGGGACAGATCCTCCGGGTCAAGCGAAAAACCGGAATCCGGTGCCACGCAAACTTTGCGCTTCAAAAACTCAAGATAAGGGCTCATGGTTTTCCCCTTTCCACACAAAATCCTATCCATCCTTCCCCCTGACTTTCTCTGCCCACTGCGCCGCCTGGATCATGCGCTCCACGTCATCCGGGTTGACCGCAGACCCCTCCACAGGCCCACCCGCTCCTTTTGCCTGGCGCTGTGTGCTCTTGTGCTTTTCGTCCAATTCTTCCCAGTCTCCCAAGCACTTGACTCCTTGCGCTTCAAGACTGCGCAATATGCCGTGGATGTAATTCCAGTTCCGCTTCTCTCCCCCAGCGTCAACAGCTCGGTCGATAGCCCGGAGGCATACCGCCTCCCCCAGGGTCTTGACATACCCCGCCAGGAGCTCCATGCTCGTGGGGGAGGGAGTCGGGTATATCCGGTCCATGTAAGCGTCCATGACCCGCCCCAGCCCCTGGCCGTCCTCGCGCGTGCCCGCGCCGGTGGTGGTGCATGGGGAAGGGGGGATTATAGGGGGGTTAGGGAGAGTAGGGTTAGAGATAGGGGGGTCCGGGGGGGAAGAGGAAGGGGCGGGAGGGG
>CAJTQP010000094.1 GCA_910578575.1 uncultured Oscillospiraceae bacterium | reverse complement strand
GTGCCTCCCAAAGCGAAATTGTCACAGTATACCTATTATAACATCTTTTGAAAAAAGATAAAGCCTTTCTACGTATTTTTATGGATAAAAAAGGGACCGGCCGGAGCCGGTCCCTTTCAAGATACCTTGCCAGAAGGATTACTTGTACATAGCCTTGTGATACAGGGCCTCGACGTCCTTCACGGTGGTGATTCTGGGGTTGACGGTGACGTTGCCGCTCTTCATGGCGTCAACAGCCATCTGAGGAATCTTGTCCTCGGTCACGCCCACGTCTGCCAGGCAGGCGGGGATGCCCAGGTCAACATTCAGCTGACGCAGAGCGTCGCACAGCATCTGAGGCACGAAGTCGGGGCCGGCTTCCTTGCCAGTGATGTACTGATAGATGTTGGCATAGCGCTCGTCGCTGGCCAGAGCGTTGAACTCGAAGATGGTGGGCATCAGCACGGCGTTGGCCACACCATGAGCAACGTGGAAGAAAGCGGAAACGGGGTGGGACATAGCGTGGATGTCGCCCAGACGGTTGTTGGCGAAAGCGATGCCAGCGAAGGTGGAACCCAGCATCATAGCGCAAGCGGCATCGGCATCGTTGCGGCGAGCCACGAACTTACGGATGTTGGCGCCGATGAGCTCCATAGCCTTCTCGCCCATAGCCATGGCGAAGGGATTGGCATCGGTGTTGATGTAGGACTCCATAGCATGGATCAGAGCGTCGACGCCGCAGGCAGCTGCCACGGAGGCGGGAGCGGTCATGATCAGTTCGGGATCCAGGATTGCATAGGTGGGGGAGATCTCCGGGCCCAGCACGGACAGCTTGTAGTTGCGGGCCTCGTCGGTGATAACGGCAGCCACAGTGACCTCAGAGCCGGTGCCGGCGGTGGTGGGAACAGCGATCAGGGGATCGATGGGGCCGGGAACCTTGCCCACGCCTTCGTAGTCGGTGATGGAGCCGCCGAACTTAGCAACGACGCCAACAGCCTTGGCCACGTCCATGGGGGAACCGCCGCCCAGAGCCAGGATGGAGGTAGCGCCAGCAGCCTTGTACTGTGCAGCGCACTCATTGACGATGTCAACGGTGGGGTTGGGAAGAACGTCCAGATACTCGCTGTACTTCAGGTTAGCAGCCTTGACGATCTCGCGGACCTTGTCCACGACGCCGATGGCCTCCAGGCCACGGTCGGAGATGATCATCACGTTGTCGGAGCCGCAAGCCTTCAGGAAGTCAGGCAGCTTCTTCAGAGCGCCCATACCAAACTGACAGTTCTGAGGAATGATGAAACCGAAATCTTTAATCATGGGAATCGCATCCTTTCCAATACTCAATAGTACTTGGGCGGTTTAACCACAAAGTTGGTTAAAACTCCCGCTGCATTTAGTATAACATTAAAAGGGTGGCCTTGCAAGTTATTATCGCCTGAAAATATATCACAATAACGCAGCGACTTTTTTGGGTATAATGTACACTTGACAACGAGGAAGAAACGGGCTGTTTGGGAAAACGACAGAAAATCCGTCAAAACAGCAAAAAAAGCGTAAAAAAAGCAAAAAATACCCCGCTCTGGCCGTGGGGACCCGTTTAAAACCTGCACAGAATGGCAGGTGGGTTGCTTCCGCCGCGCTTCTCTGCTTCCAACTTCCAACCGGAGGCCGGGAGGCCTGCAATCCACGCGGTGAGTGGGCGTCCCGTTTCAAAAATGTGGGTTTAAAAGAGTCCGATTCACGCACCGAGCAGGGTATTTCCCTGTTATTTACTTGTCAGGTTTTTGGCTTTTAATTAGGTTTCGCTCTCCTCGCCCTCTTCATCGGGGAAGAGCTCTTCCATGAACGCGCCGTAGACGGCCTCCACCTCGTTGTCGTCGTCTAGGGTGGAGAGGATTTCCTCACCGTTCTCCTGGATGACCTTGAGCAGGATGAGGCCCATTTCTTCCTCGTCCACCTCTTCCCCCTCTTTGACGGCGGGGAAGAAGGCCATGTAGGTTTGGCCCTGGAACTCCATGGTGTCCAAATGCTCCAGCTCAAACTCATTGCCCTCGTCGTCGGTGACGGTGATGAAGTTGGCGCCGTATTCTTCGCTCATTGTGTTAGTCTCCGTTCTCTTGGCTGTGTCCTATTGTACGACGGGATGAGGAAAAAAGCAAGGGAGAAAATCAGAAAAATTTCAGAATCTATGCAGATATCCTGTGAATTAACGGCTGGACAAATAAAAAAGCTGTGCTATAATAGGCTCTGATAGACTGCGGCACAGTTTATCCTGAAGGTTTTGTATGGAACGGACACGGCTGCGGGGGGCGTACAAGCGCTCCTTTCGGATACATTTGGAGGTGTCACATTGGATCAACGCAGACAATATGATCGCGGCGGCAGCAGCCGCCGGCCAGAGCGCCGGAGCGACCGCCGGCCGGAGCGAAAGCGAAGAAAGAAAGACCATAAGGTGAGAAAGGTCATCCTGACCATTCTGCTCATCGTGCTCATCACAGGGGCCATCCTGCTGTGTATGTCGGCAATGTATCTCAAAAATGTCATCATTCCCCAGGCGGGGCTGGACATGGAGGATTATACCGCCAACCTCACAACTACCATGTACTATCAGGACCCCAATTCACCAAAGCATATAGAAATGCAGACTCTCTTTGGCGAGGAAAACCGAGTATGGGTGGGGCTTGAAGAAATCCCTGAAAACCTCATTAAGGCTACTATAGCCATTGAGGATAAGCGTTTCTATGACCACCATGGTGTGGACTGGGTGCGTACCTGTAAGGGCATCTTGAATATGTTCACAGGAAAGAAGATCGTGGGCGGTTCCACCTTGACCCAGCAGTTGATCAAAAACATGACCACCGACGATGAGGTTACGGTGAAGCGAAAGGTCATGGAGATATTCCGGGCTTTAGAGTTGGAGAAAAACTACACCAAAGAGGCTATTCTGGAGTGGTATTTGAACTATATCTACCTAGGACAAGGCTGCAACGGTGTGTATACTGCCTCCTATAAGTACTTTGGTAAGCATATCTCTGAGCTGAGCTTGGCAGAGTGCGCCAGCCTCATCGGCATTACCAACAACCCCTCCAAGTATGACCCCCTGGGCAAGCTGGAGGTGACGGACCCGGAGACCGGCGAGGTCAAGACCTCTGAGGACTTCAACAAGGACCGGCAAGTGAGCATCCTCAACGCAATGTGTGAGCAAAAGATGATTTCTGAGGGGGAACGGGATGTCGCCATTGCCGAGCCGCTGGACTTCAGCCAGGGCCGGGATACAGAGAAGAATTCCCGTATTTATACCTGGTATCAGGACGCGGTGATCAACCAGGTTTTGGACGACTTGCAGACCACTTATAATTGGTCCAGAGAATTTGCCAAAACCAAGCTCTACGCCGGTGGTTTGGAGATTTATACCTGTATGAATCCTGACGTGCAGGCGGCGGTGGATGCTGTTTATGGTGATATCAACAACTTGAACTATACCTCAGCCGCGGGACAGAAGCTTCAATCTGCGATCACTGTCATTGATAATGAGACAGGGGAAGTGGTGGCCATGGCTGGAGGTATGGGCCCCAAGACCACCAGCTTGACCTGGAACCGGGCAACTGATTCCCTTCGGCCTCCGGGGTCCTCTATCAAGCCCTTGGCGGTGTATGCCCCGGCTATTGAACTAGGTATTGTGACGCCGTCGTCTACGGAAGAGGACAGCTATTTTAATCCAGAGGATAAGTGGCCGGTGAATGCCAGCGGAACCTTCTCTGGTACGGTTTCCATCGCCTACGCAGTGGAACAGTCCATCAATACCGTGGCGGTTAAGACCTTGGACAAGGTGGGTTGCAAGACCAGCTTTGAATTTATGCGGGACCGCTTTCACATTCAGTTGGTGGAAAGCCGGAACATCGGCGGCAAGACATTTTCGGATATTGGTCATGCACAGTTGGCCCTGGGTGGTCTAACTGACGGCGTGAGCACGTTTGATATGGCAGCTGCCTATTCGGTGTTCCCCCGGCAGGGCACGTATATCAATCCGAGACTATACACTATGGTATTGGATAACGATGGAAACGTGCTGTTACAAAACGACCAGAAGAAAGAGGAGAATGCCCTCTCCCAACGTACCTGCTATTATATGACCAACATGCTCAAGCAGGTGGTGGCGAGAGGAACAGGTAGAGCGGCCAACTTCTCCGGCCAAGAGATTGCGGGCAAGACAGGTACGACTACTTCTCGTAAGGACCTGTGGTTTGTGGGGTATACTCCCTACTATACCGCCGCAGTCTGGACGGGCTACGACCAGCAGGAACGCCTTGCGACTGGCTTGAAGAATCCCTCCACAGTCATGTTCAAGCAGGTCATGTCAAAAATCCATGCGGGCTTGGCCTACAAGGACTTCGACAAGCCCGACACCAGCGGCATGAAGAGCGTGACCTACTGCTCCGTGAGCGGTATGTTGCCCACCTCGGCTTGCGCGGGCCACCTGGTTACCGGCAGCTTCTTCCCCGAAGACGTGCCCAAGGGGACCTGTACCATCCACACGGCGAAACCTCCGGAACCGGAGGAACCCGATGAGGAGGATCCGGGGGAGGAGAATCCCGGCAACACCACCAACCCTGGCACCAACCCAGGGGGGAACAACGGCGGCACGACTACCCCAGACCCGCCTCCGGTGACCCCGGACCCGCCCCCTGACGTGCCGACCCCAGACCCACCCCCAGACACGGGAACAGAATAGAACACGCAGTTTTCCCAAGGAGGCGGACCTTAACAGGGTCTGCCTCCTTGCCCTTTGGAAAAACAGCGATATGCCCGAAAATAGGGGAGTGGTTTTGGAAAAACTGTGGTTTAGACAAATACTTTTTGTTGCAGTGCCTCGGTGAGTGTGGTACAATAGCTTTCGACACGAAAACAAATGACCGCACAGGACGGACGAAGGGGGCGGGACCATGGCGAAAAAACCAGACTACTATATTGTAGAGGCTCAGGCCCTGCCGGAGATTTTCCGGCGGGTGGTGGAGGCCCGGCGCCTGTTGGAGACAGGGGAGGCCGAGACCGTGAACCAGGCCACGGCCCTCTCCGGCATCAGCCGCAGCGCGTTCTATAAATATAAGGACGCGGTGCGGCCCTTCCAAGACATGCTCCACGGTAGGATCGTCACCTTTCAGCTGATGCTAAAGGACCTGCCGGGGATACTGTCCCACGTGCTGAACCTCTTTGCCGACTCCGGGGCAAACATCCTCACCATCAACCAGGGCCTTCCCGTCAGCGGCTGTGCCATCGTGACGGTGAATGTGGAGACCTCTGGCCTCCATGGGACCCTCCAGGAGCTGGTAGAGCAGATCAACGGTACCCAGGGGGTCCTCCGAGGGGAGATCCTGGCGGGATGAGAAGATTTTTGAATGGAAAAAGGTGATTGGGATTATGGTAAAGGCAGCGATTTTAGGTTATGGCGTGGTGGGCTCCGGCGTGGCGGAGATTTTGACCGGCTCTGGCGGGGACGTGCGGAAGAAAGCCGATGAGCTCATTGCGTTGAAGTATATTTTGGATTTGCGCACCTTCCCCGACAGTCCCCTGGCGGAGCATTTCGTCAAGGACTTTTCTATCATTGAGGCGGACCCGGAGGTGAACGTGGTGGTGGAGACCATCGGCGGCGTGGGTGCTGCCCTGGACTTCACAGAGCGGGCCCTGCGGGCGGGGAAGAG
>CAJTQP010000093.1 GCA_910578575.1 uncultured Oscillospiraceae bacterium | reverse complement strand
TTGTCCGCTTTTTTTCAGAAAAAAAGCAGACGGAAAAAAACGACGGGGGCGAGCCTGGAAGGCTTTCCGTGTGGTATCGTATTCGCCCGAAATCCCCTGGTGCTTCCGTCCACCACCCGTGGGCAGGCCGGGCCGGAGATACCGGCCAGGGCGTGGTTCCGTTGTGGCGGAATTGGGGGGTGGATGGCTTTTGATGCTTGGGTTTTTGAACTCGGATTGGTGGGTTCCCATCTAGGAGGTGGGTGTGGAGAGGGGAAGTTGGAGCTTGCTATGGCTTGACTTGCCACGTCTTTGTCTGGATGGATGATAAGTGGCAGGACCCCACTAAAAGGCTCCTTTTGAAAGGAGCTCCCGGCGAAGCCGGGTGAGGATTGCCTCCGGGCATAAGACGTGGTTCTTCCATAATGTCGTGAGGGGGCAGCTTCGGGAGGAAGAATCACGCGGTTCTCCTCCTGTGTCCTAGAGGGCACTCACACTTCTGGGAATCACCCGTCACGGGCTGCGCCGTGACACCCTCTTTGGGAAAGAGGGCTTTTTGTGCCTCTTCGTCACCTTGAAGGAAAATCCCTCCCGCTAGTGTCTTATTCTCCCACCCTACAATACATCCTTCCAGTTGGTCAAAATAATCAGTGCCTGCAAGGGCGTTAATTCCTCTATGGTCATCTCTCGCAGTTCGTCCAATATAGCCTTTTCCTGGATCTCCTCCGCGGTGGGGAAGTGTTTTATAGGCAATCTTGGACCGTCGTCCAGCTTTCCGCCTCCGGCCTCTAGCTCTGCCAAGATTTCTCTGGCCCGGTGGATGGCCTCTTCCGGAATCCCGGCCAGCTGGGCTACCTCAATACCATAGCTCTGATCCGCCCCGCCAGGGAGGATCTTTCTCAGAAAGGCGATATCCTTTCCCCGCTTTTTGGCGGCGATGTTATAATTTTTCACGCCCGGCAGCTGACCCTCCAGCACCGTCAGTTCATGGTAATGGGTGGCAAAGAGGGTCTTGGCCCCCAAGCGCTGGGGGTCGGCGCACCATTCCAGCACTGCTCTGGCGATACTCATCCCGTCGTAGGTAGAGGTACCCCGGCCGATCTCGTCCAAAATCAGCAGGCTGTTGGAGGTGGCGTTTTCCAACAGTTGGGCCACCTCGCTCATCTCCACCATAAAGGTAGACTTTCCCCCGGCCAAGTCGTCAGAGGCCCCAATGCGGGTAAATATCTTATCCACGATGCCGATCCGGGCGGATTTGGCGGGGACGAAGGAGCCCATTTGAGCCAAGATCACCATCAGGGCCACCTGGCGCATATAGGTGGACTTCCCCGCCATATTGGGCCCGGTGATGATGGCGGCCCGGCGTTCCTTGCCGTCCAGATAGGTATCGTTGGGCACGAAGCCGGTGACCATGGCCTCCACCACGGGATGCCGCCCCTCCTTGATGTCAATGATCCCAGAGCGGTCCACCAGGGGCATACAGTAATCGTTCTCCGCCGCCGTCTGGGCGAAACTGCACAGCACGTCCAGCTGGGCCACCGCCTGGGCGATGCGCTGGATGTCCGCCGTCTGGGCGGTGGCGGCTTTTCGAAATTGGCAGAAGATGGTATACTCCAAAGCCATCATCCGGTCCTGGGCGGAGAGGATGGTGTGTTCCAGGTCCTTCAGCTCTTGGGTGATGAAGCGCTCGCAGTTCACCAAAGTTTGCTTGCGGATATAGTTCTCCGGCACTAGGTCATAATTGGACTTGGAGACCTCAATGTAATAGCCAAAGACTTTATTATAGCTGACCTTCAAGGACTTGATCCCCGTGCGCTCCTTTTCCCGGTTTTCCATCCGCAGCAGGACGCCCTTGGTGTCGTTCAAGATTTCCCGGAACTGGTCCACATCCACGTCGAAGCCGGTGCGGATCAAGTTGCCCTCCTTGGGGGAGAGGGGCGGGTTTTCAATGAGGCCTTGGTTCAGGAGGTTACACAGCTCCGGCAGCCCTTTCAAGTCTATACGCAGTTGGGAAAGTCCTGAGGGCAGGCCGTGTTCCGGCAGCAGGGCTTGCAGGGGAGGGATTTTCGCTAAGCTGGCGCTAAGGGCCACCAGGTCCCTGGGCCCAGCGCTGCCATAAGCTACCCTGGAGATGAGACGCTCCAAGTCCCCGATTTCCTTTAGCAGGGCTTGTAGCTCCCCCCGCGCCAGGCTGTCGTCTTTCAACCAGGACACCATTTCCAGCCGCCGGGTGATGGCCACCGGGTCCACCAGGGGCCGCTGGATCCAACTGCGCAGCAGGCGGCTGCCCATGGAGGTACGGGTCTTGTTGAGCACCCACAGCAGGGAGCCCTTCTTCTCCTGGCTGCGGATGGTCTCCGTCAGCTCCAGGTTCCGCCGGGCAGTGGGGTCCAGGTCCAAAAAACCGTCGGTATCGTAGTACCGAAGGGTATTCAAATAGCTCAGATCCCGTTTCTGGGTGTCGTAGAGGTAATCCATCAGGCCTCCCACCGCCCGGATGCTACCGTTGGCATCGGGGGGAAGGGTATCCAGACCCTGGGTGAACTGCTTTTTTACCAGGGCCTTGGCCTTTTTCAACTGGAAACGCTCCTCCCCGGCCTTTTCCACCCGGCAGTTGGGCTTATAGGACAGCAGGGACAGAAAATCCTCGTTCTGGTGGGCGATGGGGGAGAGGAGCAGTTCCCTGGGGGAGAAGCGGGCCAGCTCGCTGATGGCCCGGTGGGCCCAATCCTGGAAGGGGAAGCTGGTGAGGACGATCTCCCCGGTGGACAGGTCCCCCAGGCACAATCCCGCCCCCTCCTTCTCCTCCACCCACAGGGCGGCCAGGAAGTTGTTCTCCCCCTCAGCTAGGAAATTCTCCTCCAAGAGGGTGCCGGGGGTGACCACCCGGATGATCTGCCGGTCCACCAGGCCCTTGGCCTTGTCCGGGGGCTCCGTCTGTTCGCATATCGCCACCTTGTAGCCCTTGTCAATGAGGCGGCGGATGTAGTTCTCCGCCGCGTGGTAGGGCACCCCACACATGGGGGTGCGCTGCTCCGGGGGCTTGTTCCGGTCGCGGGTGGTGAGGGTGAGGTTCAGCTCCTGGGCCGCCAGCTTGGCGTCCTCGTCGAAGAGCTCATAGAAATCCCCCAGGCGGAAGAAGATCAGGCAGTCTGGATACTGCTGCTTCACGCCGTGGTATTGTTTTCGCATGGGCGTCAAATCTGCCATATCGTCTCTCTTTCTCTCTATCTCGATACAATACTTCCAAACAGCGCCCAGGTGGAGGCGTCGTGGATATAGGCTTTCTGCCAAGTGCCAATCAAGACGGGGTCCCCTTCCAGATGGATCAGCCGTCCCCCCCGTGTCCGGGCGGTGAGCTTGCCGTCCTCTCCCTGGCCGTCCACCAGGCAGAGAAACTCCTTGCCCACGTAAGCCTGATGGCGCTGGGCGGAGATGGCGTTTTGCCGCTGGAGCAGGGTCTGGAAGTTGGCGCTTTTCTGTTCCTTGGGCATGGGGTCCGGCAGGGTGGCGGCCTTGGTGCCCTGGCGGGGGGAGAAGATAAAGGTGAACAGGGCGTCAAACTGCACCGTCTCAATGAGGGACAAGGTCTCCTCAAACTCCTCCTGGGTCTCCCCAGGAAAGCCCACGATCACGTCGGAGGTGAGCACCACCTCTGGAATCCGGGCCCGAAGCTGCTGGATTTTTTCCAGATAGTCCTCCCGGCGATAGCCCCGGTTCATGGCCTGTAACACCCGGCTGCTGCCGGATTGGAAGGGCAGGTGCAGGGCCGGGGCCACCTTTTCACAGGCGGCCATGGCGTCGAAAAGCCGGGGAGAGGCGTCCTTGGGGTGGCTGGTCATAAAGCGCAGGATAAAATCCCCAGGGATCTGGTTCAGCTGCTCCAAGAGCCAGGCGAAATCCACCCCCAGGTCCAAGTCCTTGCCGTAGGAGTTCACGTTCTGCCCCAGGAGAGTGATCTCCCGATACCCCGCCTGGGCTAGAGCCTGGACCTCAGCGATGATATCCTGAGGCAGGCGGCTGCGCTCCCGGCCCCGGACGTAGGGGACCACGCAGTAAGTGCAGAAATTGTTACAGCCGTAGAGGATGGACACCCAGGCCTTCACCTTACTGTCCCGGATTTGGGGAATGCCCTCGGCCACGGTGCCGGGGACGTCCTGGGTGGCGAACACGCGCTTGCCGCTTTGGAGCTTCTCCCACAGCAGTTCCGGGAATTTCCAGAGCAGCTGGGGCCCGAACACCAGGTCTACGTAGGGGAAGGACTGCCGGAGCCGCTGTGCCACATGGTCCTGCCGGGCCATGCAGCCGCACAGGACGATGAGCTGCCCTGGGTGGCGGCGCTTGGTGTGGGACAGGGCCCCCACGTTGCCATAGACCCGCTGCTCGGCGTGGTCCCGGATGGCGCAGGTGTTCAATAGCACCAGATCGGCCCCCTCCGCCTCTGGGGCGAAGGAGAAGCCCATCTCTGCCAAATAGCCCCGCAGGCGCTCAGAATCCGCCTCGTTTTGCTGACAGCCATAGGTGTCCACAAAGGCGCGGCGCTGCCCTGCCTCACCGGGGAGCAGGGGGCGGAGTTGACGGCACAGCTGCAACTGGTGCTGGATTTTGGTAAGGGGGATGGTCTGGGTCTGTCTCAAAAGTGGTTCCTCCGGCTCTACTTATTATTATATAAGGTATACTATACCACAGAGGAGACAATTTTTCAAGGATTGCCCTCTATTTCTGTCGGTTTTTTGCAGTTTTGACCCAGTCCTTCCGTCAGAAAAAAACAAGAAAGAAAACATCACCACCCGAAGCAAAAATCAGGTGGTGATGCTTGTCAAAAATGTCGAAGTGTGGTATGCTAGGGCTACTACAGCGAAAGGAAAGGTCAAAGGCGGTTGGCCCCTGAATACATAAGGGGGTTAAATCACTTCTTCGGATTGGCCCCCTGGAAAGGGGGGAGAGCGATGACGATCACAATTAGTGTCATGAGTATCGGTGATGTCTGTCAAATAGCTCTCGTCGTGATCCAATTGATCACCTTGATACGGTTGATCAAGCACGACCGAAAGAAAAAGAGGTAGCCGCCTGGCTGCAACCCAAGCGGCTACTGTTTCAAATAAAAGCAATTGGGCCAGCCGCCGACTGACTCCTGTACCTGTAGTATAACCGCTGCCGCCTTCTCTGTCAAGAGGAGGCGGTGGCTTTTGAGAAATTTTCCGCCGTCGGGGCGACACCCTGCCGCCCCGCGCAAACTTGGCCGTGTATGCTCCGCTGCCGGGGGCGGGGGTTGGCCATGCCCCCACCCCATCTCGACGTCGGAGAAAGCAAGAAAACACCATGCAGGCATAATGATCTTATGTCCTACACAGTGCTCTTCAACATCGAACAAGAATCCTACCCCTACGCCTACCCCGTTGTGTATTTGCGGTGAGTCTGCGCTGCCGTATGTTTATTGCCGTATATACGGGCTTGAAAAGTAGGCTAGGAATATGCTATAATGTTTGATAGACGCGGGATAGAATCCCGTTGTGTAGGCGGTCCGTTCGCCTGCGCAGGCTATGGGGAGGGTCGCATCTCCCCATAGCTGCCGAATGTTTATCTTGACTTTCTTAAGATAAACGAAACTTCAATTTTCTGCCTCTAGTTTAACAAAGTTTCACGGAATTGTCAATCGTTTTTTGTGCCCGCTGGGCAGGTTGGGGGGAACCACCCAAAGCCCTCTTTTCCAAAGAGGGTGTCACGGCGCAGCCCGTGACGGGTGATTCCCAGAAGTGTAAGTGCCCTCCACGACACAGAAAGAGAACCACGCGATTTCCCTTCGTAGAGTACCCCCTCACGACATGGTGGAAAAACTAGGTTTTGTGCCTGGAGGCACCCCTCACCCGGCTTCACCGGGAGCTCCTTTCAAAAGGAGCCTTTTTTTGTGCCTGCAC
>CAJTQP010000092.1 GCA_910578575.1 uncultured Oscillospiraceae bacterium | reverse complement strand
TGTCTGTCGCTTCGGATATCCATCCACTCTGCTCCTTTCATTTCCTGACTCCCTTTCCGGGCTCTTTCTCGCCCTGATTGGGAGTCTATCCTTTTCCCTTCACCTCCGCCACAAAACTACATTTTTTCCTCGGCCTTTTTTACATTTTATCACTGGCGATGACACAATCCTCTCTTACCAGACAGTGAAAATGGAAAAGTAAGCGTCTGTGCGGAAAATGTATTTGAAATTTGGCAGAGAACGGCGGACCAACGGTCCACACAAATGATCTTTTGCGGCCTTTCCACACCGAAAGAGGACGGCACTTTCAATGTCTATGATGACCTCCGGGATA
Organism: uncultured Oscillospiraceae bacterium; assembly: GCA_910578575.1. Taxonomy (GTDB): domain Bacteria; phylum Bacillota; class Clostridia; order Oscillospirales; family Oscillospiraceae; genus Evtepia. The sequence continues at coordinate 6,064 of CAJTQP010000092.1, read as the reverse complement.
AGTTGATTGCCAAGGGGATTCCGGAAGAAGAAATCGCCTATATCCACTCCGCAAAAACGGAGGCTAAGAAAAAGGAGTTGTTCGGGAAGGTGCGGTCTGGACAAGTGAGGGTGCTCATTGGAAGTACTCAGAAAATGGGGGCGGGGACGAATGTGCAATCGAAACTCATTGCGCTTCACCACCTGGATTGTCCATGGCGACCTTCAGATTTACAACAGCGAGAGGGGCGCATCATCCGGCAGGGCAACGAGAATGACGAGGTGGATATTTACACCTACGTTACCGAGAACACCTTTGACAGTTACCTCTATCAGTTGGTGGAGGGCAAGCAGAAGTTCATTGGTCAGATCATGACCAGCAAATCCCCCGCCCGGTCTGCCGAGGATATCGACGAAACGGCCCTGTCCTATGCGGCGATCAAGGCGTTGTGCGCAGGCGATGAACGGATCAAGGAAAAGATGGACCTAGACATCGAAGTCCAGCGGCTAACCTTGTTGAAGTCAAACCACCTGAGTCAAAAGTATGCCTTGGAGGACGCCATCCTCCGGGACTTCCCGCAGAAAATCTCAGAATATACCCATCGAATTGAGTGTTATAAACTCGATGTAGCCCACCTTGCAGTCAATACGCATCCCAATGAGGATGGTTTTTCTCCCATAGAAATCAAGGGGACCGTCTACACAGATAAAAAAACGGCCGGAACGGCGCTCCTGGACGCCTGCAAAGCCATGACCAGCCCCGATGCTGTGCCGTTAGGACAGTACCGGGGCTTTTCTATGAGCCTATCCTATGAGCCGCTTTTCCGGGAGTTCAAGGTTACGCTGAAAAGCAGCCTGCGGCATACGGTCTCCCTGGGTAATGATATGTTCGGCAATATCCAGCGCATAGACAATCTGCTGGAAGGGATGGAAAAGCAGTTGCAAGCCTGCGAGGCACAGTTGGAAAACACCAAAGTGCAGTTGGCCAGCGCCAAGGCGGATGTAGAAAAACCCTTTCCCCAGGAGGAAGAATTGAAAACCAAGTCCGCCCGGCTGGATGCGTTGAATATCCTCCTGAATATGGACAAACGGGAGAATGAGATCGTGGAGGGGGAGCCGGATGAGGTCGATAAACCTGTACGGGAAGCGTCTCACCTGGAGCGTTGAAGCGGGGGGCTTAAAAAGGTTATATGGTGCATAGTTTTTTTCCCGATTGCGAGGAATATATGTTATACTGTGTATGAAATCACGCAGGAGGTGAAGGGAATGACTGCGTATGAAAAGACCCTTGCTTATTGGCAGAGCAGAAAGCTCTCTACCGATGCGCAGCTGGCTGAGGCGCTGAATGGACACAGGATCGCCTTTGCCTATCATTCGGGCAAGATTGAAAATGATAAAATCACATACAACGATACCCGCGAGATTTTCGAGCATGATGGGGTGACATCTTATACGGGAGATCTACGGACACTGTTTGAAATTCGGAATGCTAGGGATGCCAACGAGTTTTTCCTTGCATCCTTTCAGGCGCGCCGCCCGCTGGATGAGGCTTTTTTGAAGGAGCTTCATAGACTGCTTACGCAAAACACTTACGACACAAGACGGTGGCAGTTGGGAGAACGCCCAGGCGAGTATAAGACCCATGACTATGTGACAGGGCGCAACGAGATCGGCGCAGCGCCCGAAGATGTCGCCGATGAGATCGGTGAATTGCTGGAGGAATTACAGGAGGTTTCCCCCGGCAACGGGTTGACCGCCGCGGCATACTTCCATGTGAAGCTGGAGAACATCCATCCCTTTGCAGACGGAAACGGGAGAGTTGGCAGGTTAGCCATGAACTACCTTCTCGTCCGGCATAACCATCCGCCTGTGGTCATTCATGAGGAAGATCGGAAAGCATACTATGATGCGTTGGAAGCCTGGGATACCGATCAGCAGCTTGGCGTGATGTGTGCATTTTTGAAGGGACAGGTCGTTAAGACTTGGGAAAAACAGGTTGCAAGATGGGAGAAAAAACAAGAAAGGGATGCGAGATAATCGTATTTTGGTCAGCAATCAAGCCGGGAGATTTCAAACGATCTCCCGGCTATTTTATTTAGAGAAGGTGGTGACCCCACGCAGTATTTTACCCCGGAGCAAATTGCCAGAGCCAAAGAGGTGGACCTTCTGACCTACCTGCAACACTACGAGCCCCAGGAACTGGTCCACGTCGGCGGCGACACCTACTGTACCCGTACCCACGACAGCCTAAAAATCAGCAACGGCAAGTGGCACTGGTGGTCCCGTGGCTTTGGCGGTGTGTCGGCGCTGGACTACCTCATCAAGGTGCAAAACTATTCTTTCATCCAAGCGGTAGAAACTCTCAGCGGACGGGCGGCAGCATTGCCGCCCGTTTCCCGTGCGCCGCCCCAGCGGGAACCGAAAAAGCTGCTCCTGCCGGAATGGAACGAAACCACAGACCGGGTAAAACGGTATCTCATGGGCCGGGGTATCCACCCCAGCATCATCGACTACTGCGTGGAGCGAAAGCTCCTGTTTGAGTCAAAGCAATACCACAACGCTGTGTTCATTGGCTATGATCGAGGTGGCAACGCCCGTTACGCCGCCCTACGCGGCACAAAAGGTAGTTTCAAAAGCGAAGCCACCGGCAGCGACAAGCATTTTTCGTTTTCTATTCCATCGGCGCAGCCGTCAGAGCGGCTCCACCTCTTTGAATCGGCCATCGACCTACTGAGCTATGCCACCTTGGCCCATTTGTCCGGGCAGGATTGGCGGAAGGTACACCTGCTTTCTCTGGCTGGCGTATTCAAAACCAAGCGGGAAAATGTGGTGCCGGTGGCGCTGGAACAATATCTTCGGGATCATCCCCAGATTAAGACACTCTACCTCCACCTGGACAACGACGAGGTGGGCCGGGGTGCGGCCAGGGGAATCATGGGCGGCTTGGGCCACCGCTATGAGGTACAGGATAGACCGCCGCCCGTCGGAAAGGATGTGAACGAATTGCTCCAGCGGAAGTTGGGGCTGATAAATCAGAGAGAGGAGTGGTGCCTATGATACCCACAGAGCCACCCCGGCGCAAGCCGCCCCCAAAGACCAAACGCCAGATATCTCCTGCTGAACGGGCTTGGCTGGATCGAATCAACGGCCAACTTGCTCATGATGAATGGATGCAGAAGCAGCGGGAGTATTGGCTTGGGGAGCGCCCACCAAAAGAGAAATCCGAGTAGACCAGAAGCCCAGATGGTTTCCCTCTACGCCGTAGGGACGCAGGACGGTATTAGCAAGCAACGAATCGTGATATCACGATTCAAAATAACAGGGGCTGCCGCCCCTATGACCCCGCAGAGAAAGGATGTTTTTATGAAAAGGAATACCGCTATGATGCTTCGCTTCACAAAAAGCGAAATGGACGTACTCACGAAGAAAGCCCGGAAAGCTGGCCTCTCCCGCGAGGGCTTCTGCCGTCGCACGTTGAACGGCGTAGAGGTCAAAGAGGCTCCGCCCGCCGACTTGCCTGTGATGATTCAGGAAATCCGGCACGTTGGCTGCTGTCTGGACCAGCTCCTGAAACGTGCCAGCAACGCCAGTATCTTAGAGGCATCCCAGCTCCGGGCGGCGCTGGAAAGCAACCGGGCTATGGAGAAGCTGGTCGTAGAGACCTACACCACCCGGTCCGATTGATATATGGCCGTCACATCAATCTGGCCCATCAAGGGACAGGTGGGCAAAGTGATCGACTACGCTCGAAATCCAGAAAAGGTACACGAGAGCAATTATGAGGAACAGGCTGCGCTCCACACCATCGACGGCGTGGTGGAGTACGCCGCCAATGAAATGAAAACGGAGGAACGGGCCTTTGTGTCCTGCCTCAACTGTCGGGAGGATGCCGCCGCTGCTCAGTTTATGGAGACAAAGCGCCTTTGGGGCAAGCTGGGTGGCCGGACGTGCTACCATGGGTATCAGTCCTTCAAATCAGATGAAGTTGAGGCGGAGATGGCCCACGAGATCGGGGTCAAGCTGGCCCAGGAGCTTTGGGGCGACCGCTTTGAGGTGGTGGTGGCCACCCATTGTAATACGGGACATTATCACAATCACTTTGTCATAAACTCTGTTTCCTTCGCCGACGGATACAAGTTTTATAATTCCCATGCTGATTATGCTCAAATGCGGACGGCATCGGACCGGCTATGCCGGGAGTATGGGCTATCAGTCGTGGAGCGGCCAGGAGGAAAAGCGAAGCACTATAGCGAGTGGCAGGCCGAGCAAAACGGCAAGCCCACCTATCGCGGCACCATCCGCGCTGACATCGACCGGGCCATCCTTGCCTCCACTACGGAGCGGGATTTTATCCGGGTGATGCAGGCCATGGGATATGCGTTCAAGACCCGTGGCAAAAGTGGGCAGCCGTTGAAATATCCGTCCCTGAAACCGCCGGATGCGAAAGGTTATTTCCGCTTCCACAAGTTGGGCGCGGGGTATAGCTTAGATGAAGTCAAGGACCGTATCTTGCAGAACATCTGCAAGCAGGCCCCCTTCCCAGAGGCAGAACGGCAACCTCCCCGGCATTACCATGTGCGGGGGAAACCCCGACGGAAAATCACCGGCCTGCGGGCTTTATATTTCCGCTACTGCTATGAGTTGCACATCATCGTCAAACGACCGGCATCCGTGAAACGGGTGTCTTTTTTGGTGCGGGAGGATGTGATAAAGCTGGACAGGCTGGATGCCCAAACACGATTCCTGGGCAAGCACAAAATCAGCACCATGGATGAGCTGATGGCGTATCGGGAGAACACGAGCGACAGAAAGGAGGTGGTCCTATGTGACGAGATTGCCCAGCGTTCCAGTAAGGTCAGGGAAAATCTGGAACGCCTGATGAAGCAAAAAGAAATCGAACGAAGGGAGTTGACCCAAGATGAGCTATTCCGGCGACGCGGCAGAACAAGTCATGCGCATGAGCGTAGAGACGGGTGAGGTGGCGGTCCGGTTGGCTGGTTCCGGGGCAAAGCAGGTGGCGGTGATGCTATATGCCATCCTCCGGGACCAGGAGAAAAGCAGGGGGAAAGCGCGGCTTTCTCAAATGCTCCGAAGTGGTAAGGAGTTGAAGGTATTTGCTGTCCAGGACGCTGACCTCAAACAGTTTTGCACTGAGGCCAAAAAGTATGGTGTCCTTTACTGCGTTTTGAAGGACAAGAGCGCCAAAGACGGTAATACGGACATCCTGGTCCGTGCCGAGGATGCCAGCAAGATCAACCGTATCTTTGAACGCTTCGACCTCACAACGGTAGACAAGGCAAAGGTGACAGAAAACCCTACCCAGGCCCGGACGGAGAAGTCCCATCCGTCCGAGCCTATATCCAAGCCCAGCGGACCTACCGAACGGGAATCCTCTGAGCGCCCCTCGGTGCGGCAGGTGATCCGGGATATCCGACAGGCGAAGCAGCAGGTAGAGCCGCTGCTACCACGTGGAAGGGGGACGATAGAGCGTGAGACAAGATAAATTCTCCCGTCCCCGGCTTATCCTCTACGCCTGCGGGATCGTGCCCGTGGTGTGGCTGGCGTTGCTGCTGGCTCCATCTCTTAGCGGCGGATTGGCGGGACTGTTGGAATGTGGTGGTATGGCGTTGAACGACCCCTTCCACATTGTACTGTGTGAGGACAGCCTAAAAACTGTCCTCATTTTCCTGCTGTGCTATGGTTTGGGGATCGGCGTGTATCTCTCCGCTGACCGCAACTACCGGCGGCGGGAAGAACACGGCTCCGCTAAGTGGGGCTCCGCCGATGCGGTGCGAAAGAAGTACGCGGACAAGCGGGTCATGGAGAACAAAATCCTGACGCAGCATGTAGCCATTGGTCTGGACGGACGCAAACACCGCCGCAATCTCAATGTTCTGGTTTGCGGCGGCTCTGGCGCAGGTAAGACACGCTTCCTGGCAAAGCCCAGTGCGTCCGTAAGGGCAGAGTGACGCCTGCCCGCGGGACTGCTGAAATTCCACCTTGAGCAAGTGGTGGACAAGGTATCACGCGGTGGTCAATCCACAGGGAAAAGGAGGCCCATAAGGACCATAAAACGCAACCCATCA
>CAJTQP010000091.1 GCA_910578575.1 uncultured Oscillospiraceae bacterium | reverse complement strand
AGCGGGTCCAGGGACCTAGTGTCCAGCGCGGCGGAGATTCGGGAGAAGGGGGGACTGGCGGTGCTGGCCCACCCCTTCCAGCACCGGCGGGAGATGGAACCCCTCCTGCCCCTGGTCCCCTCCCTGGACGGGGTGGAGGTCTGGAACAGCCGGGCCAACCGGAAGAATCCCAGGGCCAACCAGATGGCGGCGGACTTCGCCCAGGCCCAAGGCCTGCGGCCCTTTGCCGGCAGCGACGCACACCTGCCCCAGGAGATCGGCAACGGGCGTATCCTGGTGGAGGTGGAGGCCTGTACCCTCCCGGCACTCCGTGGCGCGCTCCTAGGGGGGCAGGGCCAGGTGAGCGGCCGGGAAAGCCGGGCGATCTGGGTGGCCCGGAGCCAGTACACCAAGCTGAGAAAGAGCAACGCATCCCCCCTGGGCTATGGGAAGTGGGCGCTGTTTGCGGCCAAATGTGCCTGGGAGGATCTATGAAGGAAGGAGCGCAAGTATGTCGATCATTGTGAAGGCGGGGAAAGCCGGAAAAAAAGTGTTGAAGCGGTTCCTGCCCGAAGAAAAGCACCATATCAGCTACACCCGTCGCATCGAGCGGGTCCGGACCACGAAGCGCCTGGTGGCCATGACCTTTGACGACGGCCCCATGGACCTGCCGGCGGCGCCGGACAAGTTCAGCGGCCGGGCTTTGACGGATGTTCTGTTGGATATATTAAAGGAGTATGATGCCCTAGGGACCTTCGACGTGGTGGGAGACACCGGGGAGAACTACCCCGACACCCCCGGCAAAAACGGCCAGGCGGACTGGGGCGGGGTGAAATTTGACCACTACCCGGACATCAACCAGGACGAGCGGGGGGGCGCGGTGAACAACGAGCGCCTGATTCGCCGTATCCTGGAGGAGGGGCACCAGATCACCAACCACGGCTACCGCCACGTCCTCTTTGGGAAAAAGCCCTTCGTCTATGGCAAGCGCAGCTACCTGGAGGGCTTGGATGCCGCAGTGGAGGACCTGAACCGTCTCCACAAGCTCCTGCAAGAGAAATACGGATATGAGATCACCATGGGCCGTCCACCCCACTATGTGGACAAGATGGCCGGGGGGTTTAGTAGCTACGATGTCTATGACCAACTGGGCTATCAGTACATGGCCGCGTCCTTTGACGGGGCAGGTTGGCTGCCGGTGAACCGGGGTTCCGCCGAGGAGACCTTGAAGGCGGAGGTGGAGGCCATGACCGCCCCCATGGCCAGGGCCCTGGCAGAGGACCCCAACGCCCTGGCTGGCCAGATCATCTTCCAAAAGGACGGCTACAATATGTCCCGCCGCACCCCGGTGGCCTTTGGGCTGAAAAAGCAGCTGGAGCTGCTGAAGCGCTATGACTACCAGGTGGTCACGGTGTCCCAGCTGATGGAGGAGAGCCCCTTTGCCGACGTGGGCCGGGAGGATCCGGACTTTGCAACCCTGGAAAAGCTGCAACGGACCAGGGGCATCGTCTATTCTGACAACCGCCTGCGCCTGGACGCCCCCATGACCTGGGGCGAGCTGGCTATGCTCCTGGCTCCCCGTGGGGAGGCCATCGGCCGCCGGGTCCGGCGGATCCGGGAGACCGGCAACCATGAGCACGCCTATTGGGGCGCCATGGACTGGTGCGCGGAACAGGGAATCTTAAAATACGCCATGGACCCGGAGGGGCCTGTGACCAGCTTGCCCAAGGAGTTTTTCCCGCCGGAGACGGGATGCACCAGAAGAGCAGTCTACCGGGCATTCCAAGGCGATAAATAAAAAGAGAACTAGGAGGAAGCGACCATGAAGTATGTGAAACTCAGCATCCAGGAGCCGGTGGCTGTGGTGACCATCGACCGTCCCGACTGCCTCAATGCCCTCAACAGCCAGGTCTTTCGGGAGATTTCCGCCACCCTCCAGGAGGTGGAGGCCAACGACCAGGTGCGAGTGGTGATTCTCACCGGGGCGGGGGATAAGGCTTTCGCCGCCGGGGCGGACATTGCCCAGATGGTCCATGAGAACGGGAAGCAGGGCAAGGAGCTGGCCTTGCTGACCCACCAGGCCGGGGATTTGTTGGAGAACATACGCCAGGTAACCATCGCCGCCGTCAACGGCTACGCCCTGGGCGGAGGCTGTGAGCTGGCTCTGGCCTGCGATATCCGCATCGCGTCGGAAAACGCCCACTTCGGCCTGCCGGAGGTGGGGCTGGGTATCCTCCCCGGCGGCGGCGGCACCCAGAGGCTGTCCCGGATCATCGGTGTGGGCCGGGCCAAGGAGCTCATCTTCACCTGTGACCAGGTGGACGCCCAGGAGGCCTATCGCATCGGTCTGGCCAACCACGTAGTTCCCCAGGAGGAGCTGATGGACGCCTGTATGGCCATGGCCAAAAAGATCGCCTCCAAGGCCAGCTTCGCCGTGACCATGGCCAAGAATGCCATCAACGTCAGCATGAGCGCAGACATGAAAAGCGGCTGCTCCAAGGAGCAGGATTTGCTGGGTCTGCTCTTCGCCACCCAGGATAAACAGGAGGGAATGACCGCCTTTTTGGAGCGCCGCAAGCCCAATTTCACCGAATTTTAATTTTTCGTCATTTTGCCAAGTGCATTTTGACGAAGGCGAAACCCCTTGTGTTACAAGGGGTATTCCTAGGAAGGGCCTGTCCGTACCCAGTCAGGCCGGTGGGATTTTTGTTCAAGGATAACAAAATAGAGCCAATTTATTAACAAAACAGTAACAAAGAAAAACAATTTAGAGACAGCCTGACCAAAACTGTCAGAAGTTCGTCAGAGATTTTCGGCTACTCTAAACAAAATCCACAAAGAAAAATCGCAAAATTCGCGGTTTTGGTGGATTTGAAATCACGAAAAACATCCTGTATAATCGGCCCTGCAAGCGCCAAAACGAACCTGCGACACAAAAACAGAGCAGGCCAAACCATAGGACCAGGAGGGGCCTGGACCTTACCGCCGCTTAGCCTTGGCGATGCCTGCCAAGTCCGCACTGGCGTTTGTGTAAGCGGTGGAGCGTGTGCCCCTCCACGTTGATAGGAGTTTTCGTGATGAAGAAGTTTTTAACCACAGCCGTCCTCAGTCTGACCCTTGTGGCAGCCATGGTCCCCGCAGCCTTTGCCGCGGACAGCAACTACACCACCTGCATGGCAGTCATCAGCGAGCAGCGCACCGTGCAGGCCCAGGCCCATGAGGCGGCCCAGGCCATGCGTCAGATGGGCTATGATGAGAGCAGCGCCTACATTCAGACTGCCAAGGCCACCTGGAACGAGGCCCAGCAGGAGATCATCGCCTATAACCGGTTGGCGAACTATACAGACGAGGACATCCGCATCCTGGCCACTGCGGTCTACTATGAGGCCGGCAGCACTACGGACCAGCTGCGGGAGTATGTGGCCCAGGTGGTGCTCAACCGGGTGGGGGACAGCCGTTTCCCCAACAGCATCCGGGGCGTGATCACCCAGCCCGGCCAGTACGCCGGGAAGTACGCCACGGCGGAGAGCACCCAGGCGGCCCAGAACGCCAGTTCCATCAACTATGCCAGCAGTGTCACCGCCGCCAAGAAGGCCATGATGGGCCGGGTGGATATGCCCTCCAACGTGGTGTTCCAGGCCAACTTCACCCAGGGCAAAGGTTTGTGGAAGAGCGTGTATTTTAACAGCGGCTGGTTCTCCAGCACAAGTTATTTCTGCTACTAAGCGCAAAATGTAATAAAAAAGCTGTCTCACGTTGGATGCGTGAGACAGCTTTTTTGTAAAGTATATTGATTACAGGGACTTGATAAAGTTTTCAAAGCGGACCATGGCGGCGCGCAGGTTGCCCATGGGTGCGCTATAGGAGATGCGGACATAGCCCTCAGCGCCGTAGCAGCTGCCGGGCAGTACCGCCACCTTGGCCTCCTGGATCAGGCGGGTGCAGAAGGTCTCAGAGTCCATGCCGAACTTCTGGATGGAGGGGAAGATATAGAAGGCGCCTTGGGGGGCCACATAGTCCAGGCCCAGGGCCGTGAGTTTTTCCTCCATGAACTTGCGCCGGGAGTCGTAGGCCCAGACCATGCCCATGATGTCGGAGTGGATGGCGTTGATGGCGGCATCCTGATTGAAGGCTACCACAGAGTTCACGGCGGCGGTGTGGAGGAGGTTCAGCTTCTCGATGACAGCCTTGGCCCCCAGGAGGTAGCCCATGCGGAAGCCAGCCATGGCGTAGGAGTTACTAAAGCTCTGGACCACCAGGGTCTGCTCCTTCAACTCCGGGAAGGTGGCGGCGAAGGAGGGGCAGGTCCCCTCATAGACCACCCGGTTGTACACATCGTCGCAGATTACGAAGATGGGCTTCCCGGCTACGGCGTCCTTCACGGCCTGGAGGCTCTCCGAGGTGAGGATGGTGCCGGTGGGGTTGTTGGGGGAGTTGAGGACGATGGCCTTGGTCTTGTCTGTGATCAGGGCGCTGAGTTTGTCCCCTTTGATCTGGTAGGCGTCCTCGGTGGTGTCCAGGAACACGGGGGTGGCGCCGGAAAGGCGGGTGATGTTCTCATAGAGGCCGATGGCGGGACGGGGGATGATGACCTCGTCACCGGGGTTTAAGCTGCCCTGAAGGGCCAGGAACAGGGCCTCCGTGCCGCCCACAGTGGTGATGACTTCGTCGTAGCTATAGTCCAGGCCCAGAGTGCGGCGCTCAAAGTCCGCCACGGCCACGCGCATACTGTCGTCACCGGGGTTGGGGACGTAGTGGGTGCGGCCGATCTCCAGGGACTTGGGGATGTTGGTGCGGACCACGTCGGAGATGCCAAAGTCAGGCTCACTGAGGGTGAGCAGGAGGCAGTCCTCGGTGTTCTTTGCCAATGCCACGAAACGCTGGGGGTCATGGGGGTCCAGGGACAGAAGATTGCGGTTCAAAAGCTCAGTCATAGAAAAGTTCCTCCTAGAAAAAGATTGTAAAAAGAGAAATACGGCCCATCAGCCGAGGCTCATTTGATTCTGTTCCCCTTTCTGCTTTCCTGCTCTCAGGATAGCAGAAAACTGGGAAAGTTTCTGTTGCAGTTGCATCATATTGAAAATAAACCCACGAAATCATGGGTGGCGAGAGGAAGCAAACCCTGGAAAGTGCAGAGCCAAGGCCTTCCAAAAGTCCGCCCCTTTCTGCAAAATACTCTCATCGAAGCGGAAATCGTCGGCGTGGAGGGCGGGGGAGGGGCCAGTGCCCAGGAAAAAGAACAGCCCTGGCAGCTGGCGTTGATACCAGGAGAAGTCCTCGGCAATCATCACCGGCTTGTCCAATGCCACGAAGTCCAGCCCACAGGCGCGGACCTGGTCGTAGAGGGCAGGGGGATTCCACACGGCGGGGTAGCCGTCGTTGGTGAGGACAGCCACGGTGCAGCCGCTCTCCTCCTCCACCGCCTGGGCGATGGCTTGCAGCCCGTCCCGAAGCTGAAAAAAGATCTCGTCCTGAAAGGCCCGCAGGCTGCCCAGCAGCACAGTTTTCCCGCTGACGGCGTTGCGCACGGTACCGCTCTCCATCCGGCCAAATTTCAGCAGCCGGAATATCTGGGGGGGGAGGGCTTGCTCCATGGCCACGGCCCGGCGGTAAAATTCCACCCCGGCGGCCAGGGCGTCGATGCCCTCCTCTGCCTTGGCGATGTGACTGGAGCGGCCGGTGATCTCCACGCTGACCTCACAGGAGCGGCTCATCAGCTCGTTTTTCCGGCTGGCAATCACCCCGGCAGGAAGGTCCGGCCACAGGTGCATCCCAAAGATGCACTGGACGTAGTATTGGGAAAAGAGGCCGCTTTGGCACAGGTCCTTGGCCCCGCCGGTGGTCTCCTCTGCGGGCTGAAAGACCAGAAGGACGTTGTGGGGGAGCTTGTCCTGCTGACTGAGCCACTCCGCCAGCTCTAAGAGCATGGCCATGTGGCCGTCGTGGCCGCAGGCGTGCATATTGCCGGGGTGCCGGGAGGCAAAGTCCAGGCCCGTGTTCTCCTGGATGGGCAGGGCATCGGCATCGCTGCGAAAGGCGATGGCAGCGGGACGGCCAAAATCGAAAAAGGCGCACAGGGCACCGGGGATGGGGCTGGATAGGACACAGCCCAGGGGTTCCAGAACCTGTTGCAGGTAGCGCAGGGTTTCGGGCAGCTCCCGGTCCAGCTCTGGAATCTGGTGGAGGGCCCGGCGGTGAGCGATGACAGACATAGCGGCTCCCTTCTTCTTGCATTTTTGCAGGAGAGATGGTATACTGATTCATTATTTGTTGCCGTAGGCCATAACAAGGAGGAACCCAGTATGGACGCACAGGAAATCATTGAACGTATCCGAACGGCGGAGAAGAAGACCCCCGTCCGGGTCTTTGTCCAGGAGAAACACCCCGTGGACTTCCCCAACGCCACCGTTTTCCCCTGTGGGGAGAGCAAAATCATTTT
>CAJTQP010000090.1 GCA_910578575.1 uncultured Oscillospiraceae bacterium | reverse complement strand
GTCGTTGATGTAGAGCTGGAGAAGATCCCCCCGGACCAGGCGGACATCCCGCTTGGATTTCTTCCCGTTGACCTTTACCCGGCCCAGGCGGATATACTTCTGGGCCAGGGCGGCGGGGAGGAGGGGGAGGGTCTTGGACAGCCAGCGGTCCAGCCGCTGGCCGGCGTCGTTTTGGGCGATGGTAAACTCCCGCATGGTGGAGCTCCTTTCCGAGGGCAGGCGGGCTGCCAGGTATCAAATTTCACAGATGCGGCGCACCGCGCCGCGGGCTTTGGGGCTATTTTAGCACAACTCTTATAAAATAGGAAGAAAGTGTTTGACAAGCGGGATTTTTTTTGCTACAATGACCCCCGTACCATGTGAGGAGTATGTTATGCGACTGAACCTTCGAGCCATCATTCATGAACCAGGCGCCAGCGTCCCCTTCTCCTTCTCCCTGGACCTGTCCAAGGAGGATTTTTTTGGGGAGCAGCCTATCTCCCGGCCCGTCCAAGTGACGGGGCAGGTGAAGAATACCGCCGGACTGCTGGTTCTGGAGGGGCAGGCGACCTCTCTGCTGGACTATACCTGCGACCGTTGCATGGGCCAGTTCAGCCGGGAAAAGACCGTCCCCCTGTCCTACCTTCTGGCCGAGAGCCTGGAAGGGGAGGAAGAGGACGAACTTGTCCTGCTGGAGGACGGCGAAGTGGATGTGGGCCAGCTGGCCTACACTGCCTTTGTCCTCGACATGGATACGAAACATTTATGCTCAGATGACTGCAAGGGGCTCTGCCCCGGCTGCGGCGTGAATCTCAATCAGGAGCCCTGCCGGTGCAAGAAGCAGCCCGATCCCAGGTGGGCCGCGCTCCAGCAGCTGCTAAATAACGCTGAGTAGTACCCAACACACTATTGCCCGCAAGGGCGTCACCAAGGAGGTGTCTCGAAATGGCGGTTCCTAAGAGCAAAGTCTCCAAGCAGAGACGGGACAAGCGGCGTGCCAACTGGAAGCTGGCAGCTCCCGCAGTTACCACCTGCCCCAAGTGCGGCGCATATCGTCTGCCCCACCGGCTGTGCACGACCTGCATGACCTACGACGGTAAGGTGTTTGGCCAGGTCCAGGAGAACTAATGTCCAATAGGAAAAAAGAGGAGGGGTTTCCCCTCTTTCTTTTTTTATGACGATGCAGCGGCATTCGGAGGTGGTTTTTGATGGCGAAAACGGTGATCCAACAGGTGGCCCCCGGCAGTCCCGCCCAGCGGGCAGGGGTGCAGGTGGGGGAGACCTTGGTGTCCATCAACGGCCACCCCATCCGGGATGTGCTGGACTATAAGTTTTACGGCTATGACCCCCAGCTGAAGCTGGAGCTCCAAGCGGGGGACAAGGTCCGGAGTCTCCACCTGCGAAAGGACGTGGGGGAGGACTTAGGACTGGAATTTGAAACCTACCTGATGGACCGGGCGCGCCACTGCGCCAACCAGTGTATTTTCTGCTTCGTGGACCAGATGCCGCCGGGGATGCGGGAGACCTTATACTTCAAGGACGATGACGCCCGCCTCTCCTTCCTCATGGGCAACTATATCACCATGACCAACCTCAGTAAGCGGGAACGGCAGCGGATCTGTGACCTGCACATCTCCCCCATCAACATCTCCGTCCACGCCACAGACCCGGAGGTCCGCCGCCTGATGTTGGGCAACCGGCGGGCGGGGGAGTGTATGGAGATCATGGGGGCCTTTGCTCAGGCGGGGATCGTGATGAACTGTCAGATTGTGGCCTGCCCTGGCATCAACGACGGCCCGGTGCTCCAAAAGAGTTTGGAGGACTTGGCGGCGCTATACCCCCAGGTGAAAAGCGTGTCTGTGGTCCCCGTGGGCCTCACCCGCCACCGGGCGGGCCTGCATCCCCTGCGGCCCTACACCCAGGCGGAAGCCCGGCAGTTGGTGGAGCAGGTGGAGGGCTTTGCCCAGCGCTGCCTGGACACCCACGGCAGCCGTATCTTCTGGTGCTCCGATGAATTTTATCTCCAAGCAGGGCTGCCCCTGCCGGAGGACGAATACTTTGAGGAGTACACCCAGCTGGAAAACGGCGTGGGGATGCTCCGGCTGTTGGAGACGGAGTGGAAGGGCGCCTGCCTCACCGCCCCGGAGGAGCTCCACCCCCGGCCCGTTTCCCTGGCCACCGGGGTGGCAGCCGCCCCCTTTCTACGGGAAATGATTGACAGGGGCGCGGCAAGCTGTCATACTAATTTGGAGTATCAGATATACCCCATCGTCAACCACTTTTTCGGGGAGACCATTACCGTGGCGGGTCTCATCACCGGGGGGGACCTCATCGACCAGCTCCAGGGAAAGCCCCTGGGGGAGGAACTGTTGATTGCCCAAAACATGCTCCGCCATGGGGAGACGGTGTTCCTGGACGATGTGAGCCTGGAACAGGTCTCCCAAGCCCTGGGGGTCCCGGTGCGTAGCGTGCCCCAGGACGGTTTTGAACTTTTCGACGCGATGTTTGGTCTATGATAGTTTGAGTATTTGATTTGGAGGTGAGACTATGGCAAGACCTCTTGTGGCCATCGTTGGCCGCCCCAATGTGGGCAAATCCATGTTATTTAATAAGTTGGTGGGCCGGCGGCTCTCCATTGTGGAGGACACCCCTGGCGTTACCAGGGACCGGCTTTACGCCCCCTGCGAGTGGCGGGGCCGGACCTTCGACCTGGTGGATACCGGCGGCATCGAGCCGGGGACCACCACGGAGATCCTGTCCTTCATGCGCAAGCAGGCGGAGATCGCCATTCAGAACGCCACGGTGATCGTGTTCCTCTGCGACGTGAAAACCGGGCTCACCGCCTCGGACCATGAGGTGGCGAATATGCTTTTGAAATCCCGCCGCCCCATCGTGCTGGCGGTGAACAAGATGGACCAAGTGGGCATGACCAACCCGGACATCTATGAGTTTTATAACCTAGGGCTAGGGGACCCCATCGCCGTCTCCGCCGTCCACGGCCACGGTACCGGGGATCTGCTGGACGCCTGCTTCGAGTACTTCCCCGCCGAGGATGAGGAGGAAGAGGACCCGGACGTCATTAAGGTGGCGGTGATCGGCAAGCCCAACGTGGGCAAGTCCTCCCTGATCAACCGGATCTTAGGGGAGGAACGGGTGATTGTCTCCCCGGTGGCCGGGACCACGCGGGACGCGGTGGACAGTTATTTTGAAAATGAGGTGGGGAAGTTCCGCTTCATCGACACCGCCGGGATGCGGAAAAAGGCCAAGGTCAACGACCAGATCGAAAAGTTCTCCGTCCTCCGGGCGGCCATGGCCATTGAGCGCTGCGACGTGTGCCTGGTGCTCATCGACGCCAACGAGGGGGTCACGGAGCAGGACACCAAGGTGGCCGGCATGGCCCACGACTCCGGTAAGGCCTGTATCATCGTGGTGAACAAATGGGACGCCATCGAGAAGGACGACAAGACCATGGACCGGATGCGGGAGGAGATCCGCCGGGATCTGGCCTATATGACTTATGCTCCCATCCTGTTCATCTCCGCTCTTACAGGCCAGCGGGTGCCCCGGCTGTTCCAGCTGATCCAATACGTCAATGACCAGGCGGCCATGCGCATCACCACCGGGATGCTCAACAGCCTTTTGGCGGACGCCACCGCGCGGGTCCAGCCCCCCACGGACAAGGGCCGGCGGCTGAAGATCTATTATATGACCCAGACGGGGATCAAGCCCCCCCACTTCGTGTTCTTCTGCAACGACGCCAAGCTCTTCCACTTTTCTTACCAGCGCTATCTGGAAAATCAAATCCGCAGCACCTTTGGCCTGGAGGGTACGCCCCTGCGGCTGACCATCCGGCAAAAGGGCGAGAAGGAGGTCTGACCCCATGGAAGGGATCTCTGTGATTTTTGATGCCATGAGCCGGGAGACGGCCCTGTTTACCCTGGCCCTTACGGCGGTGATCGCCTACTTTCTGGGCAACTGCAACGGGGCGGTGATGATCTCAAAACTGTTCCTCCACGATGACGTGCGCAGCCACGGCAGCGGCAACGGCGGCCTCACCAACTTCCAGCGGACATACGGGGGCAACAAACTGACCCTGATGGTCATTGCCACGGATATGCTGAAAATGGTGCTCTCCGTGGTGATTGCCTGGGGCATCTTCACCGTGGTCATGCCCATGGGGGAGAAGCCGCCTCTGTTCATCAAGTACTGGGCGGGCTTCTTCTGTGTCCTAGGCCATGTGTTTCCCTGCACTCTCCACTTCCGGGGGGGCAAGGGCATCCTGGCGGGAGGCACCTTGGCCCTGCTGGTGGACTGGCGGGTGGCGCTGTTTGCCTGGGGTTTCTTCTTCCTGGGGGTGCTGCTCACCCGCTGGGTGTCCCTGGGCTCCATTTTGGCGGCCACAGCTTTTGGCGTGAGTTCTGCCATCTTCCACCCCACCCCGTCTATCGCCGTCCCCGCCCTGCTGGCGGCGGCGCTCATTGACTGGAAGCACCGGGCCAACCTGCTGCGCCTGCTGAAAGGGGAGGAGCCCAAGCTATCCCTGAGAAAGAAGGCGAAGTCATGAAGATCGCTGTGTTGGGCAGCGGCGGCTGGGGAACGGCCCTGGCCTTGCTGCTGGTGGAAAACGGGAACCAGGTGACCCTCTGGTCCTACTTGGAGGAGGAGTCCAGGCACCTGGCGGAAGCCGGGGAGAATCCCCTCCTGCCTGGGGTGCCCCTACCTAAGGAACTGAATCTGAGCTTTGATCTGGCCTGCGTGGCAGGGTGCGACGCGGTGGTGTTGGCCACCCCCTCCTTCGCCCTGCGCACCACAGCGGCGGAGATCAAGCCCCACCTGCGCCCGGATATGGTACTCATCTCCGTATCCAAGGGCATTGAGAAGGGGACCTCCCTGCGTATGACCCAAGTGATCCGGGAGGTCACCGGGGACGTATGCCCCGTGGTGGCCCTCTCCGGCCCCTCCCACGCGGAGGAGGTGGCCAGACGGGTCCCCACCGCCGTGGTCTCCGCCTGCGAGGATCGGGCGGCGGCGGAGAAGGTCCAGGACCTGTTCATCAACGACCGCTTCCGGGTCTACAGCGCCTGCGATACCGTAGGGGTAGAGTTGGGGGCGGCCCTGAAAAACGTCATGGCCCTGTGCGCCGGCTGCTGCACAGGCATGGGCCTGGGGGACAACACCCGCGCCATGCTCATGACCCGCGGCCTGGCGGAGACTGCCCGCCTGGCGGTGGCCCTGGGGGCCCGGCGGGATACCCTGGCGGGGCTGGCAGGGATGGGGGACCTGATCGTCACCTGTACCTCCATGAACTCCCGCAACTACCGGGCGGGCATCCTTATCGGCCAGGGGGTGGAGGTCCAGGAGGCCATCGGGCGCATCGGCGCGGTGGTGGAGGGCTACTATGCCGTGGCCTCCGCCTGTGAGCTGGCAGCGCGGGTGGGGGTGGAAATGCCCATCACCCAGGCGGCCTATGAGGTGCTCTACCACGGGAAAAAGCCCCAGACCGTGCTCCAAGAGCTCATGCGCCGGGAAAAGCGCCATGAGAGCGAGGAGACTTGGGCGTAATGACGGGAAATCTCCAACTTTCTCAGAAATCCGCAAAATAGGACTTGCATTTTCCCCCCGGTTCTGGTATTATACTAACCGATACTTTTTAACCACGGGTGGGCCTCCCCTGCTTTCAGCGGCTGTGCCCCAAGAATAAATCAGCGAGGAGGTCAAGCGAATGGCTAAGTGTGAATTCTGCGACAAGGGCGTCGTGTTCGGCATTCAGGTGTCCCACTCCCACCGCCGCTCCAATCGTCCTTGGAAGCCCAACGTCAAGCGGGTCAAGGCGATCGTCAACGGTACGCCCAAGCACGTCTACGTGTGCACCCATTGCCTCCGTTCGGGCAAAGTCACCCGCGCAGTGTAATGCGGCAAAAAGGCATTGCCTTTTTGCCGGGGGCTGTGGCCTGACTGTGCGCGCCCTGCGGGCACGAGCTCTGCGAGGCTTGATGAAAAAAGAGACGCTTCCGAAAAATCGGAGGCGTCTGTTTTTTTGCATTTACACCAAGAATTGACAAACCCTGTCAGCTTTCGTTATAATAAAACTGCCCCGCAGCCGGCGGGGACAGAAGAGGCGCTGTTACATAGGCGGTCAGCTCACCGATAGTACCCCAGGAGTTTTCAACGGGGGAGGTGATGGCGGATGTGGAAAGAGAAGCTCTTGATGCTCCTGCGCGTTTTGGCGTGCATGGCAGTATTGACCTTACTTATGACCACAAAAGCTTGCTGACTGCCCGGTGGCACGAGCAGTCAGCATGATTTGGTTCATGTAACACTGTGAGAGCTGACCGTCGTAACAGCGCCCTTCTGCGTCTATTATACCCAGACGGTTTAGCGTTGTCAACCACGAAGCCGTGTTTTTCAGGAGGGGCGGCATTCGTTTTGCCTGAGACAAAGCGACAGGAATTGACAGGACCTATCAGCTTCCGTTATAATAAAAGAGCCCCGCAGCC
>CAJTQP010000089.1 GCA_910578575.1 uncultured Oscillospiraceae bacterium | reverse complement strand
TCACCCGGCTTCACCGGGAGCTCCTTTCAAAAGGAGCCTTTTTTTGTGCCTGCACGAACCGTTGGGGGAAAACCATCCCCGACCCTCCAGGTGGTTGGGAACCCGCGGGACGGCGAGGGCGCCGTCCCCTACATCCACCGTGGGATGCCCCCATGCCAGTAGGGTTCACAGGGAACCACCCAACCACGTCCATTGTGAACCAACGGGCGGTGCGGACACCGACGCGTCCTTGTAGGGGACGCCGCCCTCGGCGTCCCGCACGTTGCGGTTCCCACTACGGCACCCCTACCCCTCCAACACCAGCTCCACTGGGCAATGATCGCTGCCAAAAATCTCGTTATGGATGGCCGCCCCCTTCACCCGCTCCATCAACCTCTGAGACACGATGAAGTAATCAATGCGCCACCCCGCATTCCGCTCCCTGGCCTTCATGCGGTAACTCCACCAGGAGTACGCCCCCTCCAAGTCCGGATACAAGGCCCGGAAGCTATCCACAAACCCGGCCTCCAACAACGCCGTCAGCTTCCCCCGCTCCTCATCGGTAAAGCCTGCGTTCTTATGGTTGGTCTTGGGATTCTTCAAGTCGATCTCCTCATGGGCCACATTCAGGTCCCCACAGTACACCACCGGCTTTTTCTGGTCCAGCTGACACAGATGGGCGCGGATGGCATCCTCCCACTCCATCCGGTAGTCCAAACGCTTTAGCTCATCCTGAGAGTTGGGGGTATAACAGCACACCAGGTAAAAGCCAGAATACTCCGCCGTAATCACCCGCCCCTCCTGGTCGTGCTCCGGGATTCCCAGGCCGTATGTCACAGAGAGAGGTTCCTCCTTGGTGAACACCGCCACCCCGGAATACCCCTTCTTCTCCGCACTGTTCCAGAACTGATGGTACCCCGGCAGCTCCAGCTGGATCTGCCCCGCATGGTGCTGGAGCTTCGTCTCTTGCAGGCAAAAGATATCCGCCCCCAGGGCCTCAAAGGAGGCCATAAAATCCTTCTTCAGACAGGCCCGCAGGCCGTTGACGTTCCAAGAAATCAGTTTCATATCGTTCTCCTCTATCTATAGCAAGAAGGGCTGCCATGGCGGGCAGCCCTTCCGTTGTCATAGCTTCAAAAGTTCCTCGGCTACCGGTGCCAGGTAATTGGTCTCCGTCTCGATGGATTCCACCTCACCCTTGTCGATGGCCTGGGCCAGCTCCGGGTCCATGGGCAACTGGGCCAGGACCTTCAACCCCAGGTCCTTTGCCACCTTCTCCAGCTTGCTCTCCCCAAAGATGGCGTGGCGCTCCCCGCAGTTGGGGCACTGGAAATAGCTGTAATTCTCAATGAGGCCCAGGATGGGCTTGTGCATCATATCCGCCATGCGCACCGCCTTGGTGACGATGAGGGACACCAGGTCCTGGGGCGAGGTCACCACCAGGATGCCGTCCACGGGAATGGACTGGAACACCGTCAGGGGCACGTCCCCCGTGCCGGGAGGCATGTCGATGAGCAGATAATCCAGCTCCCCCCAACGCACATCAGACCAGAACTGCTTCACCACGCCCCCCAGGAGGCTGCCCCGCCAGATGACCGGGTCGCCGGGGTTCTCCAGCAGCAGGTTCAGGGAGATCACCTTCACCCCCCCGGCAGTGATTTCCGGGAAGATACTCTCCCCATCTCCCACGGCCCGGCTGTGGATGCCAAAGGCGGTGGGGATGGAGGGGCCGGTGATATCCGCGTCCATGACCCCCACCTGGTAGCCCTTCTGGGACAGGGCAGTGGCCAGGCAGGCGGTGATGGAGCTCTTGCCCACGCCGCCCTTGCCGGACATGACGGCAAAGACGTGTTTGATGGTGGAGTATTTGTTCAAGGGCGCGATGAGGTCTTTCGCGTCCACATGTTCGCAGCTAGAGCCACAAGTGCTGCAATCATGGGTGCATTCTTCGGACATTGTGATCGTTCCTTTCGTTATTTATTGTTTGTAGTTTATTTATGTGGGGTGGTTGTGGGAAACCTGCGGGCCGCCCAGGGGGGCGGCCCCTACATCCAACGTAGGTGCCCACAAGACAAGTGGGATTCACAGGGAAACACCCAACCGCGTCCATTGTGAACCAAGGGCGGTGAAACCATCGGCGTGTCCTGGTAGGGGCCGGCGCCCTCGCCGGCCCGCGGTTTCCCGCTTCTTTTCAATAAGTCTTTTTTGACACGCCCCCTGGGCGGCCTCAGGTATTGCCCTACACTGCAATTTGTTCCCGACACGGTAATATGGGCCCTTTCCCTTTAGTATTCGTAACTCCCCCCCCCAATAAACTCCCGAATCAAAGATGCCGGCGGCACCAACTCCGGGTCAATGGGATGGAAATACTCAAACCCCTTAATCAACTCCAACAGCTCCCGCCGCCGCTCATTCTCCTGAGGCACCGCCTGCATCAACGGCATAGCATAATGCTTCATCACCGACACCTCATAGGGAATGGAAGAGTCAAACACATAACTAGCCCGCTTCTTAAACGGCGAGATGTACAGCTTCTCCCCCCGGCGCACATTGCTCCACATATCCATGGTCTCACCAACCCCGGTGCCCCGGAAGTTGTAGTCCCGCACCGCCCGCCGGGCCAGACGCATCCAAGTGCCCTTAAAGCGCAGCTCCTCCCCCTCCAGAATGTTGGACCGGGCGGAGATGTACAGACAGGAGGCCTGGGGATAGCGGCCAGCACAGTCGTCGTTGAGGGCGTGGATGCCCTCGAAAATGGCCACCTCGCTCTTCCCCAGCTTTAAGGGGGTGCCCAGCTGGTCGTTGCGCATCTGCCGGGCAAACTCGAACTTGGGCACCAGAATGGTCTCCCCCTTGGAGAGCTTGGTGAAGTGGGTGTGCAGTAGGTCCATGTCCATGCACAAGGGAGACTCAAAGTCCACCAGACCGTCTGCCGTCCGGGGACAGGTCTTCAGGTCCAGGGTCTTGAAATAGTTGTCCATGGAGATGGTGTGGGTGTTCACCCCCCGCTTGTTCAGCTCCTCCTCGATCTTCATGGCGGTGGTGGTCTTGCCGGAGCCGGAGGGGCCGGAGAGCAGCACGATGGGGCTGAGGGCCAGGTTGTCCTGGATCATGTCCGCAGCCTTGCGGACCTTTTCGTCGTATTCGGCGTCGCAGGCCTCCAAGAAACCTTTGACGTCCTGGTCGATTTGGTGGTTGATCTCCTGGAGTTGGTAGGTGGGTTGTATGCGATACATTGCGCGGTCCTCCTTCTATCTGTTTTTTATATGGGGCTTTACAGGGTAAAATTTATCTTGTTTGGGCTGCGGATAAACCATGGGACGGCGGTTGATGCACCATGGGACGGCGGTTGATGCACCGGGGGACGGCAGTTGATGCACCATGGGACGGCAGTTGATACACCGGGGGACGGCGGTTATTACACCACGGGACGGTGGTTGGTAAATCGCGGGACGGCGAGGGCGCCGTCCCCTACATCCAACGTAGGCGCCCCTATGCCAGGTGAGGTTCACAGGCAACGCCCAACCACGTGCATTGTGAACCAACGGGCGGTGCGGACACTGGCGTGTCTTTGTAGGGGCCGCCGCCCTC
The DNA here is from genome assembly GCA_910578575.1 of uncultured Oscillospiraceae bacterium. Classification (GTDB taxonomy): domain Bacteria; phylum Bacillota; class Clostridia; order Oscillospirales; family Oscillospiraceae; genus Evtepia. The sequence continues at coordinate 2,962 of CAJTQP010000089.1, read as the reverse complement.
GGCGGCCCGCACGTTGGATTTCTCGCCAGGTCGATAAAGGCGGGGGCTGATTTGTGTGCGGCTCAACCTTGGACCTGAGGAAGCCCCCAAGTCCAGGCGCGTTTTTCTTCCACAATACGCGGCAACTCCCGCAGGTATTCCTGCGGATATTTGGGGTTACTCAACCGCTTCACCTGCCCATCCCCCACCTGCTTGGTAACGCCCCCCGCCCCCAAAGCCAACACGGCGTGGAGCTCCTCCATCATGCAGATGTTATACACACTGGCGTAACCCGGCCGGCACCAGCCCACATTCTCCAAGGACCCGGACATAAACTTTTGCCGGTAGAGGTAATAGGGCCGGTACCCCCGTTCCCGGAGGGTAGGCCAGGCATAGTCCAGCATCTCCGCCACAGCGGGGCCGTCGGGGAGATCCTGAGGCTGCCAATTCCGCTGGGCCCCCCGTTTCAGGGACAGGGTGTGGACGGTGATATTTTCCGGGGCCAGTTCCAACACCTCCTCCAGGGTGGTGCGGAAGCTTGCCGGGGTATCGGTGGGCAAACCGGCGATCAGGTCCATGTTCACCACGTCAAAGCCTGTCTCCCGCGCCATGTGGTAGGCGCTGCGGACATCCTGGGCGCTGTGGCTGCGGCCGATGGCCTCCAGCACGGCGTCGGACATGGTCTGGGGGTTTACGGAGATTCGGTCCACCCCCGCCTCCCGAAGGACGTCCAGCTTTTCCTGGGTGATGCTGTCTGGGCGGCCCGCCTCTACGGTGAACTCCGCCCCTGGCATCAGGGGGAAGTGGGTCTGGATGGCGGCGATGAGCCGTTGCAGCTGGGCAGGGGAGAGGGTGGTGGGGGTGCCGCCCCCCAGGTAGACCGAGCGTACCCGTCCCCCCTGGTGGGTCACGGCGGCCCCGGCGGCGGCCACTTCTGTCAACAATCCCTCCAGATATTGTGGAATCAACTGGTTGGCGGAGCCGGAGCTGGAGATAAAGGAACAGTAAGCACAGCGGGTGGGGCAGAAGGGGATGCCCACATAGAGGGACAGCTCCTCCGGGTGCAGGGAGCGCTTCACCCGCAAGCTCTCCTGGGCGCAGTCCATGGCCAGTTGGCGGCGGACGGGGGAGACCCGGTAGAGGGTGCGCAGCTGCCGCTGGGCCTCCTGGGGGGTGGCTCCGGCCTCCAGGGCCCTGGTGGGCAGTTTCACCGGGCGCACCCCGGAGAGGAGGCCCCAGGGGGGTTCCGTCCCCAGGCAGTCCACCGCCGCCAGGTAAAAGGCTCGCTGGAGGGTCCGGCGGGTCATACGGGTGGCCACCACCGGGTCCTCCTGGGGCAGCTCACTGCGGCGGCAGCGGCAGCGGCGGGTATAGGTCTCCCCTGCCCGGCGCAGCACCGCCGTGGCGGTACACCATACCGCCCCTTGGGAGAAGGACAGCTCCAACTCGTTGTCTCCCCCAGGGGGGTCTGTGGGGTAGCTGGGCCGCTCCTGGGGGAAGAGGGTCAGGAGGGTCTGCTCCACGGCGTAGGTCTCCTGGTGGCCGGAGAAGTAGAGTTTCATTGCAGGGCCTGGCGGACGAAGGGGTTGCGGACCCGCTCTGTGTCCAGGTCGGAGGTGCCCTCATGGCCGGGGCACACCCGCAGGTTCCCCTCCAGGCTCACCAGGCGCTTGAGGGATTGCAGGATGGTCCCAAAGCTCCCCCCCACGAAGTCCGTCCGGCCGCAGGAGCCGGCAAAGAGGGTGTCGCCGCAGAAGAGCACGTCCCCCACCTGGAAGGTCAGGGAGCCGGGGGAGTGGCCGGGGGTGTGGAGGACTTTGATCTCCGCTGCGCCGAAGGGGATCACGTCCCCTTCGCTGACGGTATGGATGCCCTCCACCGGGGCCAGGAGCATATACTGATCCCCCTTGCCCTGCCAGTTGACCTCTTTTTCGTGGACGTACACCGGCAGGCCGGGGTAGCGCGCCAGCAGGCCGGGGACCCCCAGCACGTGGTCAAAGTGGCCGTGGGTGATGAGGAGCATGGAGGGGGTGTAGCCTGCCTTCTCCATCTCGCGGGCGATGTCGTCGCTCTGGTCGCCGGGGTCGATGACGGCGCACTGTTTGGTGTCGCTGTCCTCTAGCAGGTAGCAGTTGGTGCCGATCTGCCCCACGGGCATACGCTTGATTTGTAGCATAGTATTGTTACCTCATTTTCACATGGTGTCCGTATCCATCCAGATGGTGACGGGGCCGTCGTTGACGGAGTGCACCGCCATATCCGCCCCGAAGCTGCCGTGGGAGACAGGGAAGCCCTTGTCCCGGCAGGTTTGCAGGAAGTGCTCGTAAAGGGGGATGGCCACCTCCGGCTTGGCCGCCCCGGTGAAGCCGGGACGGCGGCTTTTGATATCCGCATAGAGGGTGAATTGGGACACCACCAAAAGGGCGCCCCCCACGGCCTCTAGGTTCAAGTTCATCTTGCCCGCCTCATCGGAAAAAACCCGCAGGCCGCAAATTTTGTCCGCCAATTTCTCTGCCTGGGCGGGGGTGTCTGTGGGGGCGATGCCCAGTAACACGAGAAAACCCTGGCCGATCTCCCCGGTGACAGCCCCGTCGATCTCTACCTGGGCGGAGGACACTCTGGTCACCACTGCACGCATGATGGGACCCTCCTTTGTATCGTTGATTTCATACCGAAGGTATTATAGCATGGCAGGCAAAAGCCGTCAATCAATCCAAGAAAAAACCGCCGCCCCCTCTTGACAGAGGGAGCGGCGGTGGTTGGAGACCTGCGGGACGCCGAGGGCGGCGTCCCCTACAAGGACGCGCTGGTGTCCGCACCACCCGTTGGTTCACAATGGACGTGGTTGGGGTGGTTCCCTGTGAACCCCGCTTGGCATGGGGGCATCCCACGGTGGATGTAGGGGACGGCGCCCTCGCCGTCCCGCGGGTTTCCGCCCACCTGGAGGGTCGGGGATGGTTTTCCCCCAACGGTTCGTGCAGGC
>CAJTQP010000088.1 GCA_910578575.1 uncultured Oscillospiraceae bacterium | reverse complement strand
GCTGCAAGCGATATCGGACAGCATCGTGAGGAACCAGGGAAAGAATGCTGACCAGGATACGTTGATTGCCGCCTTGCAGACGGCGGTGTCAGGCAAGGCGAAGATTGAGGTCGGTAGCTACGTGGGGACGGGCACCTATGGGGCGGACAACCCGTGTAGTATTACGTGCAGTTTTCCACCGAAAATTATATGGATTTATGCTAAGGGCAGTACTATGATTCCTGCATTTGATGTTGCAACTGGTTATTTTAGCAGGACAATAGTTGATTTTAGCAGCCTAAGTGAAACTTACACGTCTGGGAGAGGCTTTTTCCTTGGTGACAATAAAGTGGGCGCTGGTTATGGCTATGCTAAAAAGTCAAATGGTGGGAAAACTATAGAATGGTATAGCAACTACAAAAGCAATTATCCTGGGTCTGATGCTTCATATCAACTTAATGATAAAAATAGTATTTTTGATTGGATTGCTTTCGGTTAACTCTGTGCTGTGTGCGCGGGAATAAGGAAATCCGGCAAAAACCTTGACAACCCACCACTTTCGTTTCATAATAAACTAAATTGAATACGGAACCCCGCCGCAAAGGGGCGGCGGGAAGGGTCAAAGGGACCATGCAGGCAAGCTGTTTGCCTGTGTGGTCCCTTTTTGCTTTTTTTGAACTGCAAAGAGAGGGGAGGTGAGCATGGTGAGTGTTTTGGAAAGCTACGGCTTTGAACGTTGGCCTGCGTTACGGGAAAGCGCCCGGAAGGTGACGGACAGTATGCAGCTGGCGATGCGTTTCATGGATAGCTGCAAGGAGGTTATCTTGATCGTTGAGGGGATGCCTATGACGGCCCAGAGAATCCACCGGCAGGCCCATACGTATGGGGAGCTATGGGACAGCTTCGGGGACATCCTGCACCAGCGGCATTTGATCCAGGTGTTTCCGGCTACGCCAGAACTGGATGAAGAGCCGGACCTGACGCGGGCCTTTGAGATCATCTTGGGTTGCATGGAAAGCATCCTCACCGCCTTGGGAGACTTTATCCTGGCGGCAGACAGGGCGAAACTGTACCCTCTGGGCCGGGCGGCGGAGAATCTGCAAAACCAGGTGAGCGGGGATATGACGCGCTGGCTGGAGGCCGCCAAGATGTGGGATGAGGCCGACGGTGACAAGTTGTCCTATGAGAAGTGGATTATGGAGTTTTTTGCGGGAGAGGAGGGATAGCCCTTGAAGGGGATCAAGACCAAAGGAGGGACCGGGCGTCAGCGGGCTTTTGCGGGAGAACTGCGGGTCCTACGCCAACAGAACCCTTTCCTATACGACGTAGAGCTGTGGATGCTCAACGAGAAGCTGACCCACAACAACTGGCGTTTCATCAACCTAGAAGAACACCGGGCGCTCTTTGCGGGAACCCCTATTCTTATCGCCTATATCAATCAGGGGGCAGGAATCGGGGACGGACACAACTTCAAGGTTCGCCGGGACCCAAAGACTGGCCGGGAAAGGCCCTCTTTCACGGACGCCGACGCGGAGCGGATCATCGGTTCCCTGTCGGACGACCCGGAAGATATCCGCCTGGAAGAACGGGATGGCGTGACCTGGATCGTGGGCAAGGGGAGCTTGTGGAAATGGTACGCCCCGGAGGTAGTGGATAAGATCGCGTCGGACGCTGTCCAGGGACGGAATATGTCCGTGAGTATTGAGGCGCTGATTGATTCGTTCCACATGGAGGGAGATGTGGAGATCGAAGAGCGATACACCCCCTTGGGCACCACCATCTTAGGGGACCATGTAGCCCCCGCAGTGGACGGGGCGCGGGTAGTGGCTATGGCAGGCGGCTTTGAGGCGATGAAACTTAGGGCTGCATCCTATCGAGAGGGGACGCAGGGAACAAAAAAAGGAGGGAGCATGACCATGAACAAGAAAAGCGCGGAGCGTTTGGCACCGAAGTTTCCGGGATACAAAATCATCGGACTTTCCGCAGATGAGAAGCAAGTAGCCCTGGCGGACCAGGCGGGGAACACCTTTTCCTACACTTTCGGTGAGGACGACCAGGGGGAAGTGATCCTGGCAAAGGTCAAGCCGGTCAATCTGAGCGCGAAGGTGTGCGCCGTCGGAGAAGAGGACGGCCTTGCCGTAGATGTGGATGAAATCCTGGACTATGTGACTAATGGGGTGCGGGACCAGGGCACCACCATCCAGAACCTGAACGGACAGTTGGAACAGGCGAAGGAGATGATCCGCTCCCTGGAAGAGGCCGAGCACAAGCGGCGGGTCCAGAGCGTGAAGGATATGCTGAAGCGCACGCTGGAGGAAATCCAGACCGCTGAAGGGGACGACACGGCGGAGCTGGCAGAGGAAGTGAAAAAGTTGGAGGACAAGGCCGAGGAATACGCCCAGGCAGAGACCAAGGAAGGGGCATTCTGCGGCGCGGAGCAGGCCCGCAAGGACTTGATGGCCCTGCACGGGGAGCGGCGTTGCGCCCAGGCCAGGAAACAGGCAGAGGCAAAGCGGGGCACGTTCCTCTGGGACGAACCGCAAAAAAAGCAGACCGGCGCAGACGACGGCGGCATCGAAGGGCTGCTTGCCAGCTTGGGTTTTTGAGAAGAAGGAGGGAACGTAGATGGCTTATATTGAAAAGACGGCCTTTGAGGCCAGGATTACCAACAATGAGTTCAACGAACTGGTCAATGTGACAGGCCGGTTTCAGACAGACGGTGCGGACGACGTATGCCCGGCTGGCTTCCTGTGCGTCAGAGGGGAGCAGTTGCCCTGTGCGGGATTCACGGGCATCAAGAATGAAAACGCCTGGTATATGAATGCCGCTGCCGCGAGTGTGACGGCGGATGACGTGATTTATGCCAGCAACACTTACGATGTCAATTTGCTTCAGGACCCGGCGACGGGGAATGCCTACGCAGTTGGCCTCAACACCTTGGGGCTGCCCATCCCCAAGGGGCGGGACGGGACCTTTACCCAGATCGTCTTTGACAACGTGCATGTCTATCGCTTTGGTGAGGGCAACGCCAACGCGGCGGTGGGGGAGAACAAGTTTTTCACCATTGCCGGCGGTCTGCTGGTCCCGGCGGCGGCAGCGCCCACCAAGGCGGGGACGGTCTATTTTGCGTTGCGGGGTACCGGGAACTTCACGGAGGGGACCAGGGGCAGCTTTGGTTACATCGACGTGGTGGCCTGCAAGGTGATCGCTGGTGCTACGACCGGCGGTTGATTAGAGAGGAGGAACGAAAGATGGCAAAGATTTCTTTGAATAGTGTGCCCATGAGCACCTTTCGCGTGAGCCAGGAGGAGGTGGAGGGCAAGGATGCGCAGCGCGCGTATCTTGTGGGCCGGGGCCGGGTGCTCTACTATGCCCATGCCAGGAAGGGAAAGAACCTCTTGAATCAGGCGATGCACCGGGCGGAGGGTGAGGCGGGCCCTCAGGTAAACGCAGTGCGCTACAGTGAGCTCAACGAAGAGTTCCGTCAGAAGCATCTTCTGTATGCGGCCAAGCGGGTGTGTGAATTTACCGGGAGCATCCCCCCGGCGGACTTTGATGGTTTTCGGAAAATGGCCCAGAACTTCTATGGGAACGCCCACTTCTATGCGGTGCTCCAGGGCCTCTATACGGAGATCATCACCCCCATCCTGCCGGCGGTCTACTCCGAGGCGGTGAGCGCCTTTGCCGAGGTGGTGGAGGTAGGGTTTGGGGAGACCTATTCCCTGGCTGTGGGTTCCAACGATATCCCCATTTTCCAGGATTCCAGTTGGGGTGCCTCCCGGAGCGTGCCCCGGAACCGCTTCTACGATGCCACCTATACCCTGAACCCCACGCCGAAGAGTGCCTGGGTGACGGCGAAGTGGACCCAGCTGGTGGGCAATGGAATGGACTTTGGGCGCTTTTTCGCCAACATTGCCGCAGGTCTGTACGCTAAGACTATGGGGATGTGGAGCCAGGCCCTGACCACTGCTGCCGCCAACACTGGGCTGATTCCCGCCGCGCTGAACTATACCTTTAACAACCCGAACTGGGTGGCGGCGGCCAATAAGGTGGCGGCGCTGAACCATACCACTGTAAGCAATCTGATTGCTGTGGGCGGTATGGTGCCTTTGAGCAAGGTGCTTCCCACCAATGCTACAGGCAGTACCAACGTGAATATGGATGCGGCTATCGCCACCCTCTTGGGGGCGGACTACACCCGCTCTGGCTATCTGGGTGAGTTCATGGCGGTGCGGCTGATGCCTTTGATGGATGCGGTGGTACCGGGGACCCAGAACACTACTGTGGAGACGGTACTGAGCCAGAACGACATTTGGATGATGGCCGGGGCCGGATATAAGCCCCTGACCATCGCCTATAACAGCGGCACCCCCATCACCATTGAGATGGACCCCACCAAGACGGCGGACTTTGAAATCGGTATCAACATCACCACGGCCCTGGATATGGTAGCGGTATTTGCCAGCAAGGTTGCCCACTTCACGATTTAAGGGGAGATAGAGGGAGGGGGAATCCCTCCCTCTCCCAGGAGGAAACAGGAGAGGGGGAGAATGGAGATGCGGGAGAGCATTCGACGGACGGTTGCGCGATATGACCCTGTGGAGGCAGAGGGTTTGATCTTGCATCCTATTTTGGTGGGGGAGTATGAGAGCTTTTTGAAAGCCCGCCCAGCCATTGCTTTCTTGCCCCGTTCTCTCCCGGTGCAATATCTCTCAGAACCCCTATTGAGCGCCTTTTACCGGATGGAGTATGACGCTATCCAGGCAGGGGAGACACCGCAGGGACTTCTGTACCGCTGCATCCTGTTTCTGGCTCTTTCCCTGGGTGTGGGGAAGGGGCTGGCAGAGGAAGAGCGGGTGGGGCGCTTTCGGTTGACGGTAGACCCGGAAAACCCGGCGCGGCTGATGCGCTTGGAGACCACAACGGATGAGGGAGAGCCGGTCAAGATCACCCCTGTCCAATTCCAGCGGCTACGGCCCATCCTGGCGGTTCAGAATGGGATCGACCTGCCCAGTGATGATGCAAACCCAGACTTGGTGGAGGCGGAGCGGGAGATCGCGGCACAGAAGGGACCGAAATTGGACGTGAGCGTGGAGACGCTGGTGAGTAGCGTAGCCCTATTCACGGGTACGGACGAGGCGGATATCTACCGGTGGCCGGTTTTGAAACTGGAACGGCGCAGGGAGGCCATTTCACGGGCGCTTCACTTCTTGGTCTGCGGCATCGGGGAGGCCAGCGGGGGGAGATTCAAGGGCGGGAACCCCTGCCCCAGCCCGTTCTTCGACAGAGTAAGCGACGAAAGCGTAGCTTTGGTTTCGCTGGATTCCTTTGCGGGAGGAGCTGGAAAGCAGGCGGTTCAACAGGCAGGGGGCAGCGGAGCGCCTGCCCCAATGATTGATTTTCCAAAAGGAGGGTAAACAGGTATGATTCGTTTTACAGACCCCAGATTGTACGTCAAGGGAACGTGTGCAGCGATGCTCACCGACAAGAGCACCGGCGACATCAAGTATTGGTCGGATAAGTTCCAAACCGGCAACATTACAACCTCTCTCACCGAGGGGGAAATCCGGGCTGGGTTGGGCAACGGCATTGCGGCCATTATCCCGTCGGATTCTGACCTTCAGGTGGAGTTTACGGCGGCGGATTTCTCTCTTTGGGCCAAGGTGGCTCAGGTGGGCGGCACGCTGAATTACAACGCCCCGACGATGACCTGCCAGGTTGTGGAGACCACCAGTACGTCGTTGGCCTTGGACGTGAGTAAAGGGGCCCCGGTGGCGCAGTTGGGGTTCAGTCAGGTGCGGTGCTATGTCCAGGAGGTGGGCAAGGCCGCCCCCGTCGGGGTGTATGGCACCGCCTATCCCATTGATGCCGACACAGGCGAGGTGAAGGACTTTGTTGCTAAGGCGGGGATGAAATATAAAGTCTGGTATTGTGTGAATAACGCATTTGCCCAGGTGGCGACTATTTCCAGCTTTTTCGACCCGGCGGTGTATCACTTCACAGCGGTTCTGGCGGTATATGCCAATAAGACTACCGGGGAGAAAAACAGCGGGACCCGCGTGGGGTGGCTCTATGTGATCGTGCCCTCCCTGAAGCTGGGGGGGAATGCCGGTGTAGTGGGCGACCAGACCAACAACGACACCACCAGCGTGTCCGGTCGGGCAGTGACCTCCGATGCGGATGTGGTTTCCGAACTTTGCGAGGGCTGCAACAGCGGAGGCAATGTGTATGCCTACTACGTCTATGTGCCCGACGATGGGGCTGACGCCATTCAGGGTTTGGCCGTGGTGGGCGGCACTGTGAGCGTGGCTACCAGCGCGACGGCCCAGATTCCTGTGCGCTTCGTGATGCGCAACGGGGAATTGGTGATTCCTGCTTCCTATAGTGAGGGCTTTACCTATGACGCCAGCGGGGCCCCGGAGGGGACCACAGTTTCTGACGCTGGCCTTATCACCGCCGGTGCCACGGCGGGGGACTTTGACGTGGCCGTTACATACGACAACGGCGGTGAGGATTTGAAGCTGTCCATTACGGCCAGTGTGACGGCCTCCACGCCCTAAAAACGTGAAGATGGCCCCCTCGAACGAGGGGGCCATCCGTGAAAGGAGAAACAACTATGACGAAATGCACAATTACCAATAAATGGCAACGGGGGGGGGGCGGCTAGTTCCCTAACCGTCAAACTGCACAAGGGGGTGTGGGTATGCCGTTGAGCGGAAGCACCTACGTTGCCCCCACGTGGAGGAACGGCGGCCCGCCTGC
>CAJTQP010000087.1 GCA_910578575.1 uncultured Oscillospiraceae bacterium | reverse complement strand
GGCGGCTAGTTCCCTAACCGTCAAACTGCACAAGGGGGTGTGGGTATGCCGTTGAGCGGAAGCACCTACGTTGCCCCCACGTGGAGGAACGGCGGCCCGCCTGCCTTGGACGCGGCGGAGCTGCAAGCGATATCGGACAGCCTAGCAAAGGCTGGCGTGGATGTGGGGAGCCTGAAAACCGCCATTGCCGCCCTACAGACGACGGTGAGCGGCCTGCAATCGGGGAGCGCTAAGATTGAGGTGGGGTCCTACGTCGGGACGGGTACCTACGGGGCGGGTAACCCGTGTAGTCTTACGTGTAGTTTCCAACCGAAGGCTTTGTTTCTAAGTTGTGGATCAGAGTATTCAAATGCAGATTATTTTTCTGGGTTTTGGATATACCCCAATTCAGTTTTTTATAATGGCTCAAATCCTAATTCTGGATATGAATATTATCGCGTTTTGGTAAGGTTAAATGGGAATAACATAAAATGGTATAACCAAAGAAATGACGCTTATCAGTTTAACTATAAAGGTTTAAGCTACTATTGGATTGCTTTCGGTTAACCTTACACTTTGGGGTTAGCTGCAACTGACAAATATACCCCGCCGCAAAGGGGCGGCGGGAAGAGCCAAGGGGGCTGTTCCTTCTCTGCAAAGAGAGGGGACAGCCCCTTTTGCTTTTCATAAAGGAGGATAACGCCATGGGTGAGAGCGTGAATATTGCAGATTTTCTAGCGAAGCTGGATGCCGCTATCGACCAAGTGATGCAAACGGAGGTGGCGGATGGGGCCAAGGAAGCGCTGCAAGAGGCTGTGGAGAGAAATGTTTATGGGGCGTATGCTCCCACATTTTTGAGCCGGAGGAAAGCGGCCGGAGGACTGGCGGACACAGGGAATATGACCGTTCAGTATGGAGGGAAAGTCCTCACCATCACCGACGATGCGCCTTGGCAGCAGCTCTGGGGCGGGAAGGTGCCAGGGGAACGGTTGGCGGAGGCCATTGCCGCTGGCTCTTCCCGCTATAACTTCCATAAAGCAGGGCCCCGGCCCTTCCATGAAGAGGCAGAAAGAAGCTATGCCAGTGGCCGGTTCGGCGCGGATTTGATCTCTGGACTTCGGGCCAGGGGATTTTGAGGGAGGATAACGGATGGAAGTTGTCACACTCAAGGTAAAGGTTGATAAAAGCCAAGTTACGACACTACAGGCGGAGCTTGCTAAGCTTCAATCGAAAAGTGTAAAAATCCGGGTAGATGCCTCCGGCTTTGCCGCGCTGGACAAGTCTATCGTGAAAAACATCAACAGCGTCACGAAGTTTGTAAACGCTGCGGCAAAGCTGGAGCGCTCTCAAGCGCAGGTGAGAATAGCCCAAGAGAGGACCGCCCAGGCGACTCAAAGGCGCATGACGGCGGAGAATCAACTGGCGACCCAGCAGGCACGTCTGGCCACGGAGGCACAGAGGACAGCAACCCAAGAAGCCCGCCTGGCGACCCAGACCGAGAAAACGGCCACAGAGGAAGCGCGGTTGGCGACCCAAACGGAGAAAACCGCAACAGCGCAGGCCAAAGCGGCCACCCAGGCGGGAAAGACAGCGACAGAGCGGGCAAAACTGGCGACCCAGACACAAAGGACCGCCACAGAGGAGGTCCGCCTGGCAACCCAGCAGGAGCGGACCAGAACGGCCCAGGCCCAAGGAGCGGCTGCGGCGCAGAGGGCGTCTGCCTCCCGCCAGCAGTTGGCCAGGAGCACCAACGAGGCAACGAAGTCCACCCAGGGCCTTATGACCAGTCTTGCCAGCAGCGCGAAAAGCATGGGACAAGCCATGGTGACAGCGGCTCTGATCTATAAACCCGTACAGGCATTCAAAGACGCGCTGGAAACCATGAAAGCCGTGGACGCCGAGCTGGTGAACGTGGGGAAGGTCACAAAATGGCCGGAAGAGCGCTTGAAGGCCATGGGGGAGCAGGCGTATAAGACCGCCTCCGCCTATGGCGTGGCGGCGGACGCGTATTTGACTTCGGTGACAGAGTTTACCCGCGCGGGCTATCTGGATCGGGCAGAGGATATGGGCGAGTTGGCGGTCAAAACCCAGATCGTGGGCGATACCACGGCGGATATCGCCAATCAATTCCTCTTGGCGGTGGATGCAGCTTACAAGTATCAGGGGTCTACGGAAAAGTTGTCTGCGGTACTGGATGGTGCCAATGAGATCGGCAACAACTTTGCCACCAGTATTCCCAAGATCGCAGAGGGCTTGGGCAAGGTGGCGCCTATCGCGGCGCAAGGGCATGTGGGCATTGATGAGTTGAGTGCATCTTTGGGCACCATTACCGCAGTCACACAGCGCAGCGGTACCGAGGCGGCGACTGCCCTCCGAGCCCTGATGCTGAACATCATGGGCGACACCAAGACGGAGATCGACGAGGGTGTTACCTGGACCACCGGGGAGATCGCTGGCCTGCGGGATGTACTTAAAATCTATGCCTCCGACGTGGTAGAGGCGGCAGATGCCACCGGTACCCTCATCAACCCCATGGAGGCAATCGGCGCTTTGGCGAAGTCCATGAAGGACGGCGTTCTTACGGAACAGAAGCTAATGGAGATGGTCTCCGATATTGGCGGCAAGCTGCGTACTTCTCAGTTGTTGGCTTTGGTCCAGAATTGGGATATGTATGAGGATATGCTGGACAAGTACCACAACGCTGCCGGGTCCGCTGACCGCGAGGTGGAGCGGGCCATGGATTCCTGGGGGCGGAAAACGGAAGTCCTGAAAAATACCTGGACGCAGTTTGTGTCTCACATGGTGGAGACGGATGCCATTAAGGGTGCTATCACCGGGGTCACAGAGGTCATTGACGCACTGGATAGCGACTTGGGACACACCGCCATGGGAATGGTTGGTATGGCTACGGCGGTAAGACTTTTGGGCAAGGCGGGCAAGGGGCTTGCCGGGACAGGCCTGGTGAGGGCATTTAAGGATTTCTTCTTGTTGACGAAGGAGTTTGGTGTTGCCGAATCAGCAATGGCCACCTTTGGGACGTTTTTCAAGACAAACCCCATATTCACAGGGGCGATTGCAGCGGCGGGCCTGTATGCGCTGATTAAGGGCCTGCGAGAAATTGCACCTACGGTAGAGAATGCCCGGAAGGAACTGGAGGGGCTGCAAAACCAACTGGAAGAGAAGTATGGGGTTGGGTCGGAGTATGAGGACCTGATGTCTCGCATTGGTAGCCTGAATGAAGCGGAAAAACGACGGCTTACAATCCTTCAAGCACAAAAGGGCATCCTGGAACAGCAGGTAAAAGATGCGGAAAAATTGGAGTTTGAACGCTTTCAATCCTCTTTGGGGATTGGAGACGAACGAACAGAGGCAGCAGGAAAAACGCTGGACTACGCAAGGCTGTCAAAGTTTAACAAAGTGCAGGACCAGCTAACAGAATCTTTTTTGGCTGGGGATATCAGCGCAAAGGAGTACCGGGCCGAGCTGGGCGATTTGGCTACGGAAATGGAGGAGTATTACAATAGCCTGAAAAAATACAGCGACAGCGGCTTTGAGCTCACAGAATCCCAAAAGGCCATGATAGAGGCCTACGAGAACATGTTGACGATGCTGGGAACTTCGGAGGATGCAGCCCTGGCGGCAGCGGTGGCATTGGAGAAATTCCAAAATACGGCGGAAATGGGCGGGAAAACCGCCATCAACAAAGAAGCGCTTCAAAAAAACCTCCAAGAGATAGGGGCGACAAAGGAGGAAATCGAAAATACCATCGCTGCGATGCAAGCTGACGATACTCTTCTTGTTTTTAGTATCACAGCCGATACCAATGAGGTCATCAATTCGCTGAAAGAGCTGGAAATTGCGAGAGAGAACGCCAGCGGGGAAATTGAAATCGATTATAAGGCGTTTAGTCAATTTGCAGGGGAACTGGGCTATAGCAAAGAAGAGATTTCGGGGTTTGTACAGAAGGCGCAGGAACTAGATGGGGTGCACTTTTCAGGGGTGGTCAACGAAATAAGAGACCTAAAGCAGCAACTGGATGGTGGGCCTGTGGTCGAGGTCACAAAGGAAATAGAGGGGCTAAAAAACGCCGCAGGGGATATGGGGGGGACCCTCGCCGAGGCGAATAATCAACTGAATGTTTTGCGGGGTAACGATTCCTTTCAGACTTTGGGGGAACAGGCGCAGGGGGCCAAGAAGAAGTCCGATGAGGTGAAAGGCTCCCTGCAAGAGCTGGGCAAAACAAAAGCGCAGCCTAAAATACAGTTGCAGGACAATGATGCACAAGCGAAGTTAGAGGCTATTGCAGCGAAAATCAACGCGCTGCCAAGGACCAAGACCATAACCATCCAAGCGAATCCCATTGGGTTTGCGGCTTCTTCGGTTTTTGGGGCGATAGGGAAAATGTTTGCCTCTGGCACCGAAAACGCCCCAGGTGGGAAAGCAATGGTAAACGAGCTTGGGCCGGAGATCATACGGGAAGGAGGTCGCGCGAGAATTGCGGGGGGTGGGAAACCGACCATAACCACCCTGGAGCGGGGAGCACAAGTGTTTACCGCTGAAGAAACCCAAACTATCCTGGCGGGCAAAGAAGCTGATATACCTATCCCGGCTTTTTCCAAGGGGACCGGGCTTTCCAAGTATTTTAATGTGGGAGGGACAAAGGAAAGCGAAGGAACCCCCCAAAGCTCGTCAAGCAGCAGCGGAACAAAAAATACAACAACCCAAAAGGGCAACAGCAAAAAGTCTACCTCCAGAAGCGGGAAAGCCAGCGGGTCTGGGAGCGGCGGGGAGGATGCTAAGCTAGAGGCCCTGCAAAATGACCTGGAACTGCTCAAGGCGCAGTATAGTTTCCTGGAAGCCTCCGGGGCGGGGGCAGACGCCCTGGCGGCCAAGTCCAGGGAAATACAGGCCGCCCTGAACAACATCAATAACCACCTTCGCGCCACCAATGGGGAGCAGAAGGATATCCTGGCAAACTCCACCGACTGGTGGAAGGAACTGGAGAACATCCAGAAGGTCCAACAGGAAGCCTTTGAGAAGCAGCGGGATTTGATGGAATCCCAGTTGGAGTTGATGGAGAAGCAGGGGGCCAGCGCCGGGGACCGGATTTCCAAGCTGAAGGAAATCCAGAGCAACCTCCACGAAGAAGCGGAGTATCTGCGCTCTATCGGGGCGGCCCAGGAGGAGATCAACGAGCTTTCCATTGAGTGGTGGAACGTTCAGGAAGAGATTGCTAAGGTCCAACAAGACCTTTGGGATGAGTTGGACGAGGCGGTGGCGGCGGAGCTGAAACGGGCCCAAATCGCCAGGGATGAGGAAATCGACGCCTTGGACCGGCGGCTCCAAGAGATGAAGGATGCCCGCAACGCCAAGGAAGATGAGCTGACCTTGGAAGAAAAGCTCCTGAAGGTGGAAGAAGCCCGCGCGGCTCTGGAAAATGCCCAGAACGAGCGCACCATCCGCACCTACAACGCCTCATCTGGACAGTGGGAATGGGTGGCGGATGCCAAGAGTGTGGAGGACGCCAAAAAGAACCTGGAAGAGGCGGAAAAAGACCTAGAAGAGTATCGGGCAGACCTGGCGTATGAGGAGGCTGTCAAGGCGATCGAGCGGCGCAAGGAGGCCATCAATGCGGCTTACGATGCCCTGGAAGAGGGGTGGGAGGATATCATTGAGAGTGTCCAGGAGCCCACCAGGGAGATCGGGGACATCCTGGCAGACTTAGCCAAGAACGGTACGCCTTTGATGAAGGAACAGGTGGAAAACACCCGGCGACTGTTGGAGGATTTGAACAACTACATTTCCTCCGCCATCAGCACCAACACCGGAGACAGTTTCTATGGGGCAAACGGGTCCCTAGGGATGTTCGGCGCCGGAAGCGGCCTTTCCTCTAAGGACTATTCCAAGGATACCACCGACTACTCCGCGCTGATGTACCGCGCCAAAGACTTGGCCGAGTTCAACTATTGGGCCGAGCAGCGCAGCAACAAAATGGCCGCCCAGGGGATCGACCCAACGGCGGCGGGATTCAAGACCAACAGCGAAATTTTCAAGGAATGGGAGAGTGGGAAACAAAAGGGGGAGCAGTCCTCAGGGTCTACCAAGCGCCCCACTACCTCGTCTGGTTCCTCCAGTTCTTCCCTGCGTCCTTCCGGTTCCTCTGGGAGTTCTTCCGGCGGGAATAGGGTGGTAAAGGTTACGTCGGATGGTTCGGCACCGAAGGGACTGGGCGTGGGGGATAGTGTGGTGACGGGGGGCGGCACCTACACCATCACAGGAGTCAACAAGGATGGCTCTTACAACAGTATCAAAAGCTCAAACACCACCACACAGACCTATAAGGGTAAGTATGACAAATACGACCAGGGCGGGGTCCTTCGGGGGCTGGGGGGCATCAAGGCTACGGCGGAGAATGAGATGGTTTTGCCGCCGGATATCACCGCCAAGCTATTAGCGCCCACTTCAAATGAAGTGTTTGAACAGCGCATGAAGGAATTGGGCTTTCTATACGGGGCCCCTAGTTTGAATATGCCTGCTTCTCCCCATGGGGCCAGTACCGGCGGCGCTACTTACAACAACGGCGATACCTACCAATATGGGAACATTACCCTGACAGAGCAGCAGGCCAAGGGGATGACGGTGTATGAGCTGGCACAAAAGGCACGGAATTTGAGCTTGTTTGCGGGAAGATAAATCCACTTGCGCCCCCGGATAAGATAGAGGCAGAACAGGGAAAGGAGCGTGTGTTATGATGAAATGCACAATTACCAATAAATGGCAACGGGGGGGGGGCGGCTAGTTCCCTAACCGTCAAACTGCACAAGGGGGTGTGGGTATGCCGTTGAGCGGAAGCACCTACGTTGCCCCCACGTGGAGGAACGGCGGCCCGCCTGC
>CAJTQP010000086.1 GCA_910578575.1 uncultured Oscillospiraceae bacterium | reverse complement strand
TGGATGCTTGGGTTTTTGAACTCGGATTGGTTCTACCCCATCTAGGAAGTAGGTGGGGAGAGGGGAAGTTGGGGCTTGCCACGGCTTTGCTTGGCACAGTTTGCTTTGGTATAGCTTTGCTTGTTACGGCTTTGTCTGGATGGACGATAGGTGGCAGGACCCCACCAAAAGGCTCCTTTTGAAAGGAGCTCCCGGCGAAGCCGGGTGAGGATTGCCTCCGGGAACAAAACGTGGTGCTTCCACAATGTCGTGAGGGGGAATCTTACGAAGAGAAATCGCGCGGTTCTCCTCCTGTGTCCTAGAGGGCACTCACACTTCTGGGAATCACCCGTCACGGGCTTCGCCGTGACACCCTCTTTGGAAAAGAGGGCTTTGGGTGGGGAGCTTTTAGGGAGCTGTCTTATTTGTGGGTGCTGCTTGTATGGTTGGTTTTTACACAGACTTTGCCTCTTTTGTGGACAAACCTGCGGCTGCTGGCCTTGGTTTGCTATGTTTCTCTTGAAATTTTCCCTTTCGTGTACCGTTTCGTACACAGTTCGCCCCTGTTCCTGGGGTAAAATAGATGGGAGGGATTTGCTATGTTTCATTTGATGATCGGCCTGTGGGCCATGGGGATGCTGGTGGCAGTGATCTTACTGGCCCTGGTCCCACTATGGGTAGGGCCGCTATTACAACTGCTCATCAGCCTAGTCTCCCAAGGAAAAATCGCCCGCTGGATCCCGGCGGTGTTGGGAGCTATGGGCCTGTCCGGCAGTGTCCGGGCCTTTTGCGGGGAGGGAGGCATCTTCCCCCTATGGGGGGTGCTGCTCTACTGGGCCATCTACGGCCTGCTGCTCTGGGCGGCTTACGCCATGGCCGACCGCTTCCGGGCCTGGGTCCGGCGGATGCGGCAGAGAAGGAGGTAAGCTCCATGTATCTGCACTTAGGCGC
The DNA here is from genome assembly GCA_910578575.1 of uncultured Oscillospiraceae bacterium. Classification (GTDB taxonomy): domain Bacteria; phylum Bacillota; class Clostridia; order Oscillospirales; family Oscillospiraceae; genus Evtepia. The sequence goes on along the minus strand of CAJTQP010000086.1, from coordinate 6,132 downwards.
GTCTACGGTGATCCATCAGAGCGACGTGCTGGGCATCTTCGACCTGGACAACACCACCGCCTCCTGGCGCACCCGTGATTTTCTGGCCCGCGCCCAGCGGGAAGGCCGGGTGGTCAGCGTGGGGGAGGATCTGCCCAAAGCCTTCCTGCTGTGCCGGGACCAGGAGGGGGAGATCACGGTCTATCTCACCCAGCTCTCCCCTGCCACTCTGGCAAAACGATTTTTATCTGATACCTTTGACCCTGTTTGATTTTGGAGGTTTCCCGATTATGGACTTAGAGAACAAGAACGCCACCGCCGTGGACCATGAATATGGCGCCTCGGAGATTCAAGTGCTGGAGGGCCTGGAGGCGGTGCGCAAGCGCCCCGGTATGTACATCGGCTCCACCTCCTCCAGCGGCCTGCACCATTTGGTCTATGAGATCGTAGACAACTCCATCGACGAGGCCCTGGCGGGGTTCTGTACGGAAATTTCCGTGGACATCGGCCCCGGCAACGTCATCACCGTTCAGGATAACGGCCGGGGCATCCCCGTGGACATCCAGCAGCAGACCGGCAAGCCCGCTCTGGAGGTGGTGTTCACCATCCTTCACGCCGGGGGCAAGTTCGGCGGCGGGGGCTATAAGGTCTCCGGCGGCCTCCACGGGGTGGGCGCCTCTGTGGTGAACGCCCTCAGTGACTGGCTCACCGTTCAGGTCCACAAGGATGGGAACATCTATGAGATGAAGTTCTCCCGCGGCCTGGTAACGCAGCCCATGACCATCATCGGCAAGACGCAGCGCAGCGGCACCCAGGTGCGCTTCCATCCCGACCCGGAGATGTTCACCGAGACCACCGAATACGACTACGACACCCTCCACACCCGGATGCGGGAGGAGGCCTTCCTCAACGCGGGCCTCTCCATCACCATCTCCGACAGCCGGGGGGAGGAGGTACGCCGGGAGACCATGTGCTACGCCGGAGGCATCCGGGAGTTCGTCACCTACATCAACCGCAATAAAACCGCCATCCACGACGCCCCCATCTATATGGCCGGGGCCAAGGGGGACGACGCCATGGCGGAGGTGGCCCTACAATATACCGACACCTACAACGAGATCATCGTCTCCTTTGCCAACAACGTCCACACCCCGGAGGGGGGAATGCACGAGGAGGGCTTCCGCCGGGCCCTCACCAACGCCCTGAATGCCTACGGCCGGAAAATGAAACTCCTCAAGGACGACGAAAAGGTCTCCGGGGAGGACTGCCGGGAGGGCCTCACCTGCGTCATCTCCGTGAAACTCACGGAAGCCCAGTTCGAGGGCCAAACCAAGGCCAAGCTGGGCAACTCCGAGATGCGCACTTTGGTGAATTCCATCGTGTCGGAAAAGCTAGAGGAGTTTTTGGAGGAGAACCCCAGCGTAGGCAAGGCCATCCTGGAAAAGGCCCTCACCGCCGCCCGCGCCAGAGAGGCCGCCCGGAAGGCCAGGGAATCCGTCCGGCGGAAGACCGGCCTGGAGTCCGGCCAGATGCCCGACAAGCTCCGGGATTGCAACGAGCGTGACCCCGCCCTGACGGAAATCTACATCGTGGAGGGGGACTCCGCCGGAGGTTCCGCCACCCAGGGCCGGGACTCCCGCTTCCAAGCCATCCTGCCCCTGTGGGGGAAAATGCTCAACGTGGAGAAGGCGCGGGCAGATAAGGTCTATGGCAACGACAAATTGAGTCCCGTCATCACCGCCCTGGGGGCGGGCATCGGGGACGAGTTCAACCCAGAAAAGCTGCGCTACCACAAGATCGTCATCATGGCCGATGCCGACGTGGACGGTGCCCACATCCGCACCTTGCTTCTGACCTTCTTCTTCCGCTTCATGCGCCCTCTCATCGAGGACGGCTACGTCTACTCCGCCGTCCCCCCCCTCTATAAGCTTACCCGTGGCAAACAGCAGCGGGTAGCCTACTCCGACCCAGAACGGGACCGGATCTCCGCCGAAATGCGGGGGGACAATGAGAACGCCAAGGTGGAGATCAGCCGCTTCAAAGGCTTGGGTGAGATGAACCCCAACGAGCTCTGGGAGACCACCATGAACCCGGAGACAAGAACCCTGCGCCGCATCACCCTGGAAGACGCCGTGAAAGCCGACGAGATCTTTACGATCCTAATGGGCGAAAAAGTAGAGCCCCGGAAAGCCTTCATCGAATCCAACGCCAAATATGTGGCGAATTTGGATATCTGAACGGATAGAAAACGACGTTTCCCATTCACCACCAAAAGCCCCATGGCAAAGAAGATGGTGACGGAAGATTGCCGTAAGGACGCCAGGTGGCCGGTAAAACGCGGGCCGGCGAGGGCGCCGGCCCCTACATCCAAGGTGGCCGGCACGCAAGAAAGGCCCGTTCACACGGCAGGTCCAACCACGCAAATTGTGAACCTATGGGAGGTGAGGACACGGGCGTGTCCTTGTAGGGGACGCCGCCCTCGGCGTCCCGCCCGATTGGTCCTCCCACCTTGCGGTGTCCCACGTTACGGTATGCGAATCAATTACCGAGATGTCTACCCCACCATTCGAAAGGTTGTGAATACCCTGATTTTTCAAAGCATTTCGTTTTTGGTTGCCGCCGCCCTCCTCCCCCCTGCCCTGCTGCTGCTGCTCATTTACCGAATGGACCGCCTGGACCGGGAACCCCTTTCCCTGCTGCTGAGCCTCTTTTTCCGGGGCGTCGTCGCCATGGTGCCCATCCTGGTGCTGGAGCTGCTGGCGGACCAGTTCATTGACTTCTTCCCCTGGAGCTACCTGGCCTACCTGTTTTTGGCCTACTTCGTGGTGCCCGGCTTCATCGAGGAGGGGATCAAGTATCGGGTGCTCATCCGCCGCTGCTGGCGGGAGCCCAATTTCAACTACCGCTTCGACGCCATCGTCTACGCGGTGTTCGTGTCCCTGGGCTTCGCGGCGGTGGAGAATGTGATGTACGTGCTCACCAACGGCTTCGCCACCGCCGTGGCGCGGGCCATCTTCTCCATTCCCGGCCACGCCATGTTCGGCATCGTCATGGGGGCCGGGGTGGGGCAGGCCAAGTGGCTCGAAAATCTGGGCCAGAGGCAGGTGGCGTTGGCCACCAGGAAGCACGCCTTTTTCCTGGCGGCGGTGCTCCACGGCTTGTATGACTTTTTGCTGGTGGGGTTTGGAGGGATTTTCTATGTGTATTTTGTGATTTTGGTGGTGTATGTGGTGAGATTGCTACGCAGGTGTGCCAGGGAGGATGGGCCGGTGGTTGGTAACGGGCAGACCGGTGGTTGGTAAATCACGGCCGGTGGTTGGTAAATCGCGGCCGGTGGTTGGTAAATCGCGGGACGGTGGTTGGTAAATCGCGGGACGGCGAGGGCGCCGTCCCCTACATCCAAGGTGGTTGGCGCGCAAGATAGCTGTGTTCACACGACAGGCCCAACCACGTACATTGTGAATCTATGGGTGGTGAGGACCACGGCGCGTCTTTGTAGGGGACGCCGCCCACGGCGTCCCGCCCGATTGTCTCTCCCGCGTTGCGTTGGTGGGATTTGATTGTCTCTCCCACGTTACGTTGGGATGGGATTGCCCCTCCCACATTGCATTGGGGCATGGTTGCCCCATACCGAATGGAAATGATCGCGTTAAAAACAGGTCAAGCTGATCTTATGAGGAGTTACATAGCATGAGGAAAAACAAGGACTACAAGCCGGAGGATATCGCCTTTCCCAATCAGGTGATCGTGGAATCCGAACTGGTCAAGGAGATGAAGGACAGCTATATCGACTACGCCATGTCCGTCATCATCGGCCGGGCCCTCCCAGACGTGCGGGACGGGCTCAAACCCGTCCACCGGCGGATACTATACACCATGTATGAGAGCGGCCTGACCTGGGACAAGCCCTTCAAGAAATCCGCCACCTGCGTGGGTGACGTGCTGGGTAAATACCACCCCCACGGGGATGGCAGCGTCTACGACGCCATGGTGCGCCTGGCCCAGGACTTCTCCATGCGCTACCCCCTGGTGGACGGCCACGGCAACTTCGGCTCCGTGGATGGGGACCCCCCCGCCGCCTACCGTTACACCGAGGCCCGCATGGGGAAAATGGCCGGGGAGATGCTCCACAGCATCGAGAAGGACACCGTGGACTGGTCCCCCAACTTCGACGAGAGCCGCCAGGAGCCCAAGGTGCTCCCCTCCCGCTTCCCCAACCTCTTGGTGAACGGGTCCTCCGGCATCGCCGTGGGCATGGCCACCAACATCCCCCCCCACAACCTGCGGGAAGTCATCGACGCGGCAGTGTGCGTGCTGGACGACCCGGAGGCCACCCTGGCAGATCTCATGGCCCACATCAAGGGCCCCGACTTCCCCACCAAGGGCATCATCATGGGCCGCTCCGGCATCCGGGCAGCCTACGCCACCGGCCGGGGCCGGGTGACCCTCCGGGCCCGGACGGAGTTCGAGGAGTACGGCCGCAACCATGAGCGCATCCGTATCATCATCACCGAACTTCCCTACCAGGTGAACAAGCGGATGCTCATCGCCTCCATCGCCGAACATGTGAAGGAGAAGCGCATCGAGGGCATCTCCGACATCCGGGACGAGACGGACCGCAACGGCATGCGGGTGGTCATCGAACTGAAACACGACGCCAACCCCCAGGTGGTGCTCAACCACCTGCTCACCCAGACCCAAATGCAGATCACCTTTGCGGTGAATATGCTGGCCCTGGTGAACAACCAGAAACAGCCCAAAATCCTCTCCCTGCGGGAGATCTTGGACGAGTACCTGGCCTTCCAGGAGGAGGTCATCACCCGCCGCACCCAGTACGACAAGCGCAAAGCCGAGGAGCGGGCCCACCTGCTGGACGGCCTGCTCATCGCCCAGGACAATATCGACGAGGTTATCCACATCATCCGCTCCAGCTACGACAACGCCAGGGAAAACCTCATGGAACGCTTTGACCTGGACGAGGTCCAGGCCCAGGCCATCTGCGACATGCGGCTCATCGCCCTCCAGGGCCTGAACCGGGAAAAACTGCAAAAAGAGCGCAATGAGCTGGCAGAGAAAATCGCCTACTACCTGGAACTCCTCTCCAACCGGGACAAACTCCGGGGCGTCATGCGGGAGGAATTATTGGAGATCCGGGAGAAATACGGCGACGAGCGCCTGACGGAGATCCAGGACGTGGAGGACGAGATCGACATCGAGGACCTCATCGAAGAGGAGGAGTGCGTGTTCACCCTCACCGCCGCCGGATACATGAAGCGCCTCCCCACCTCCACCTACCGCACCCAAAAGCGGGGCGGCAAGGGCATCTCCGCCCAGACCCTCCGGGAGGAGGACTACGTGGACACCCTCTTCACCGCCTCCAGCCACGATATCATCTTCTTCTTCACCAGCTCCGGCCGGGTGTACCAGAAGAAGGGCTACCAAATCCCCGAAGCCAGCCGCACCGCACGGGGCACCCACCTGAACAATATCTTCCAGTTCCAGCCAGGAGAGCGGGTCACCGCCATGCTCCACGGCCGGGATTATGACGAAAACGGCTACCTCTTCATGGTCACCAAACACGGCACCGTAAAACGCACCGAGAAATCCGCCTTCCGAAACATCCGCACCTCCGGCCTGCGGGTGCTGACCCTGGAGGAGGACGACGAGCTCATCAGCGTCCAGGAGACCGACGGGGAGGCCAACGTCCTCATCGCCACCCACGACGGCATGGCGATCTGCTTCCGAGAGACCGACGTGCGCCCCATGGGCCGCTCCGCCATGGGCGTCCGGGGCATCAAGCTACGGGACGGAGACTTCGTCATCGGCGCCGCCCTGGCCCAGCCAGGGACCAAGCTGCTGACCATCACCGAAAAGGGCTTTGGCAAACGCACCCCCATCGAGGAGTACATCCGCTCCGGCGGCGAGCCCCAGCACCGGGGCGGCTTCGGCCTGAAAGGCTACCAGATCACCGAGAAGACCGGCCCCGCCGCAGGAATTAAAATCGTGGAGGAGGACGACGATATCCTGTTGATCTCCGACGACGGCACCATTATCCGTATGGCGGCGGCGGATGTGAATGTCTATAGCCGTACCGCCCAGGGGGTGAAGGTGATGCGCCTGGCGGAGGATAGACGGGTGATCGCCTTGGCGAGG
>CAJTQP010000085.1 GCA_910578575.1 uncultured Oscillospiraceae bacterium | reverse complement strand
CGGAGGAGATCCAGAAGAAAAAGCTCTCCGTCCGGGAGACGGAGGAGCGGGTGAGGCGTCTCCTCCAGGCCGCCAAGCCCAAGGAGGAACATCCTCTGGCCATCTACTACAAGGACGCCGAGGAGCAGCTCACCCACCGCCTGGGCCGCCGGGTCACCATCGCCCAGGGGCGGAAAAAAGGCAAGCTCACCTTGGAATACTACGACAAGGAGGACCTGGAGGTCCTCATGGACGCCTTGAAGAAATTAAACACAGGAAGGGAGGCCCCCCATGAGCCATGAAGTGACCCCGCCGGAAAACAAACCCAAGATCCTCCGGGCCAAGCGGGTGACCCGGTACCTGATGGTCCTCTTTGCCGCCGCCTTCCTGCTGCTGCTGGTGTCCTTCCTGATGCAGCAGCGGGACAACCAGGTGCTCACCAAGCTCAACGACTCCATGACCTCCGCCCAGGAGGATCTGAAAACCGCCAACGGCCAGCTCCAACTCCAGGTGGGAGACCTGCAAAACCAGGTGACCCAGTTGGAGGAGCAGCTGGAGGAGACCCAACAGGAGCAGGAGGCAGTGGAGTGGCTGCGGCAGCTGGAGAGCGCGGTGCGCAGCTCCCACGTCAGCGCCAAGGAGCTGCTGACCCAGTTCCAGGACAGCGGGCTGGTGGAGGCCCTGCCGGAGAGCTCCCCGGTGGAGGGGGCCCCCTCCCCCCAGGAGAGCTACGAGACCCTCTGCCGCATCCTGGGGTAAACACACACAAATATGTTTCACGTGAAACATCATATACAAACCACGAAAGGTAGACTGACTATGTTAGACATCAAGCGCATGAAAGAGGACCCCGACCGGATCAAAGCCGCCCTGAAAAAGAAAGAGGTGGACTGCGACAAGGAGATCGACCGCATCCTGGAGCTGGACAAGGAGCGCCGGGACATCATCTTCACCACGGAGCAGATGAAGGCGGAGCAGAATAAGGTCTCCAAGACCATCCCCCAGCTGAAAAAGGCCGGGGAGGACACGGAGCCGGTGTTCAAGCGCATGGCGGAGCTGAAGGCCGTCATTGCCGCCAACGACGAGAAGCTGCGCCGGGTGGACGCGGAATTCCACGCCATGATGCTGGCCCTGCCCAACCTCCCCGACGACGACCTGAAGGGGGGCGGCAAGGAGAACAACGAGCCCCTGCGCTACTTTGGGGAACCCGTCACCTTCGACTTCCCCGCCAAACACCACGTGGACCTGTGCACCGACTTAGGCCTCATCGACTACCCCCGCGGGGTGAAGCTGGCGGGTTCTGGCTTTTGGATGTACACCGGCCTGGGAGCCCAGCTGGAATGGGCCCTGTTGAGCTACTTCATCGACAGCCACCTGGCCGACGGCTACCAGTTCGTCCTGCCCCCCTATATGCTGGAGTACCAGTGCGGGGAGACCGCAGGCCAGTTCCCCAAGTTTGCCGACGAGGTGTTCAAGATCCAGAACCCCACCGACGGCCGCTCCCACTATATGCTCCCCACCGCCGAGGCCGCCCTGGCCAGCCTGTACCGGGATGAGATCCTCTCCGAGGCGGATCTGCCCAAAAAGCTCTTTGCCTGCACCCCCTGCTTCCGCCGGGAGGCCGGGTCCGCCCGTGCCGAGGAGCGGGGCATGGTCCGGGGCCATCAATTTAATAAGGTGGAGATGTTCCAGTTCACCCGGCCGGAGGACTCCGACGACGCCTTTGAGGAGCTGGTCACTAAGGCGGAGAACCTGGTGAAGGGCCTGGGCTTCCACTTCCGCACGGTGAAGCTGGCCGCCGGAGACTGCTCCGCCTCCATGGCCCGGACCTACGACATCGAGATCATGATCCCCTCTATGCAGGGGTATAAGGAGGTCTCCTCGGTGTCCAACGCCAGGGACTACCAGTGCCGGAGAGGCAACGCCCGCTTCCGCCGGGAGAGCACCGGCAAGCCGGAGCTGATGCACAGCCTGAACGGCTCCGGCCTGGCCACCAGCCGCATCTTCCCCGCCCTGGTGGAGCAAAATCAACTCCCCGACGGCAGCGTCAAGGTGCCGGAGGTGCTGCAAAAGTACCTGGGCGGCCTGGAGGTCATCAGCAAGCGCTAAAGGGAAACCAGTAAGTGGTTGGGAAACATTCGGAAAACGCCAAGCAGTGAGAAACCCGCGGGCCGCCGAAGGCGGCGGCCCCTACAACCAACGTGGGAAGCCCACAAGACAAATGGAGTCCCCAGGGAACCCACCCAACCACGTCCATTGTGAACCAACGGGTGGTGAGGACACCGACCTGTCTTTGTAGGGGACGCCGCCCTCGGCGTCCCGCACCTTGGGTCCTCCCCCACGTTGCAGCGGTGGAACCCTACCCTCCCCCACCTATCAAAACACATACAAAGGAGAGAACCCCATGGCAAAGAAAACCACTGGCTTTTTTGCCGAGTTCAAGGCCTTTATCAGCCGGGGCAACGTGGTAGACATGGCCATCGGCGTCATCATCGCCACCGCCTTTGGCAAAATCACCACCTCCCTGGTGAACGACGTGGTGATGCCCCTCATCGGCTACCTCTTCGGCGGCACCGACCTGAGCCGCTTCAACTGGGTGCTGCAACCTGCGGTGACGGACCCCACCACCGGGGAAGTCCTCACCGAGGCCGTCACCATCGGCATCGGCACCTTCCTGAGCACCATCATCGACTTCCTCCTGGTGGCCTTTGTGATCTTCCTGGTAATCAAGGCCATGAACAGCGCCAAGAACAAAATGGAAGCCCTGAAGAAAGCGGAAGCGGAGGCGGAGGCCGCCCAGGAGACGCCGGAACCCACCAAGGAGGAGCTGCTGCTCACAGAGATCCGTGACCTGCTCCGGGAGGCAAAAGAATGAACGAGAACCCCAAACAGGAGAACACCCCAGACCCCACCCCTCCGCAGGAGCCCCACAAGCCCTACAGCCGCAAGGCCCGGATCTTAGCCTGGATCGGGGTGGCCTTCATGGTCTTTCTGGTGATCATGTATACCTATTCCCTGGCGTCGGGAAAAATCATGGAAATTTGAGAGGTGCCCTCATGTCCCCTGAATTGATAGAAACCCTGGAAACGGGGCTGCGGGCCCTGGGCCTCTCCCCTACCCCCACCGCCCTGGAGCAGCTGGGCCGCTACTGCGACCTGCTGTTGGAGAAAAACCAGGTGATGAACCTCACCGCCATCACCGACCCAGCCCAGGTGGTCCGGCGGCACTTCTTAGACAGCGCCGCCCTTCTTCCCACCCGCGCCCTCCAGGGAAAGCGGGTGGTGGACGTGGGCACCGGGGCGGGCTTCCCCGGCCTGGTGCTGGCCATCCTGGACCCCAGCATCCAAGTGACCCTTCTGGACAGCCTGGGCAAGCGCTTGGACTGGCTGCAAGAGGTGGCCAGGGACTTGGGCCTGGAGAACGTCACCATCCTCCTGGGCCGGGCGGAGGAGATCGGCCTGGAGAAGCAGCAGCGGGAGCAGTACGACACGGCGGTGTCGCGGGCGGTGGCGGCCCTGCCGGTGCTCTCGGAGCTGTGCCTGCCCCTGGTGAAGCCGGGGGGGCTGTTCCTGGCCATGAAGAGCAACAAGACCGACGAGGAGATCGAAGCGGCAGAGCCCATCATCCAGAAATTGGGGGGGGAGCCCCCCTTCGTCATGGACTACCGCCTGCCGGGCAGTGAGGTCTACCAGCGCATCGTCACCGTCTTCAAAGGGCGGCCCACTCCCCCTGGTTACCCCCGGCGTTGGAGTAAGATCAAAAACCCTTGAATCTGGGCCCATCTTGTTGGAAAATCGGGAAGAACTTTCGTGTCTTTGCACAAAAGACAGTTGCATTGCACGGGTAAATATGGTACAATGGAGCAGAAGAATCGGAGGAATGGCTGTGGGCGAAGTAATCGTCATCACATCGGGAAAAGGCGGAACCGGGAAAACCACCCTCACCGCCGGTCTGGGAGCGGCCCTGGCCCGTTTGGGCCAGCGGGTGCTGTGTATCGACTGCGACGTAGGCTTGCGGAACCTGGACCTGTCCCTGGGCATGGCAGACGCCGCCCTGATGGATTTCAGCGACGTGCTGGCGGGGCGCTGCTCTCTGGAGCGGGCCGCGGCCGTTCATCCCAAAGTGGAAAACCTGTCTCTCCTCACCGCACCCCTGAGCCTGCCGGAGGCTCTGGCGGCGGAAGGGCCCTTTCAAGGGCTGTTGGACCAGGCCCGGCAGCGTTACGACAGCGTGCTCATCGACTCCCCGGCGGGGCTGGGCCCTGGCTTTCGCCTGGCGGTGTGCGGCGCGGACCGGGCCTTGGTGGTGACCCTCAGTGACCCCGCCAGTCTGCGGGACGCCCAGCGGGTGGTGCTCCAGCTTGCCAAGCTGGAGCGCGTCCATCTGGTGGTGAATCGGGTCCAGGGCAAGCTCCTGCGCCGCCTGGGCACCACCATCGACGACGCCATGGACGCCGCCGGCCTGCCTCTCCTGGGGCTGGTGCCGGAGGATGTGGCGGTGGTGCTCTCGGCGGGGAACGGACAGTTGGTCCAGGACCTTGGCAAGCGCAGCGCGGGGGCGGCCTTTCGCAACATCGCCCTGCGCCTGACGGGCCAGGAGATCCCACTGATGAAGCTGCGCTGAGCAGAAGGTTTTTTTGTACGCTTCCGGCCTCGGAGGCAAGGTGAAAGGATGATCCCAGAATGAATATCGCGCTAATGAGTCACGACAACAAGAAAGAGCTGATGGTGCAGTTCTGCATCGCCTACTGCGGCGTGCTGTCCAAGCATACCGTCTGCGCCACCAACAGCACAGGCCGCCTGGTGGCCAAAGCTACCGGCCTGCCGGTGCGGCTGTTCCTCTCCCACGCCCACGGGGGCAGCCAGCAGATCGGGGCACGGATCGCTTACAATGAGATCGACATGGTCTTCTTCTTCTCCGACCCCCAGAGTGGGGAGCTGGACGAGGACATGAAGTATATCAACCAGATGTGTGACCAGTACAACATCCCCTTCGCCACCAATGCCGCCACCGCGGAGATCTTGATCCACGGCCTGGAGCGGGGGGACCTGGATTGGCGGGAGCTGGTGAACCCGTCCATCAAGCCCGTCACCGTGTGATAGCCTGTTTCCACGGCAAGGCAGTTGGAACCAGGCGGGACGCCGAGGGCGGCGTCCCCTACAAAGACGCGCCCGTGTCCTCACCACCCATAGGTTCACAATGTACGTGGTGAAACGTCTCCCTGTGAACCCACCCGGCATGGGGGCGCCCCAGGTCGGATGTAGGGGCCGGCGCCCTCGCCGGCCCGCGGGTCTGCACCCACGCACCGGAGGACCCGTATCCGGCCATACCCTATGATGTACTCTTTTCGCCCCTTTTTCTTCCCCACCGGAGGAAAAAGGGGCATAAAAGAATGGAGAGAAAGGAACGCCTTTTATGGATCGAATCAAGCCCCGGACCCTGTCCGGCTTCATGGAACTGCTCCCCCCTGCCCAGAGCCAGTTTGAAGCGATGCTCGCCCGGCTGCGGGAGACCTATCGCCGCTACGGCTTCACCCCCCTGGATACCCCGGTGATCGAGTCCGCCGAAATCCTCCTAGCCAAGGGCGGCGGGGAGACGGAGAAGCAGATCTACCGCTTCACCAAGGGGGACAGCGACCTGGCCCTGCGCTTTGACCTCACCGTCCCCCTGGCCAAATACGTGGCCCTGCACTACAACGACCTGGCCTTCCCCTTCCGCCGCTATCAGATCGGCAAGGTCTACCGGGGGGAGCGGGCCCAACGGGGGCGTTTTCGGGAGTTCTACCAGTGCGACATCGACGTCATCGGCGACGGCAAGCTGGACATCTCCAACGAGGCGGAGATCCCCGCCATCATCTACCAGGCCTTCACCTCCCTGGGGCTGGAGCGCTTCCGCATCCGGGTGAACAACCGCAAGCTCCTCTCAGGCTTTTACGCCATGCAGGGCTTAGCGGAACAGTCCGGGGAGATCATGCGCACCGTGGACAAGCTGGACAAGATCGGGGCGGAGAAGGTGGAGGCCCTACTGGTGGAAGGTGGCATCGGCCAGGCTGCCGCCAAAGAAATCCTGCGCTTCATCGCCATCCAGGGGGACAACGCCGCCGTCCTCAAGGCCCTAGAGGACTACCGGGGCCGGAACTTCCTCTTCGATGAGGGCCTGGATGAATTGAAGCTGGTGGTGGAGCTGCTCCCCGCCTTCGGGGTGCCGGAGGACCACTTCGCCGTGGACCTGACCATCGCCCGCGGCCTGGACTACTACACCGGCACCGTCTACGAAACCGTAATGCTGGACCACCCGGAAATCGGTTCCATCTGCTCCGGCGGCCGCTATGATGACCTGGCGGGGTACTATACCGACAAAAAGCTCCCCGGCGTGGGCATCTCCATCGGCCTCACCCGGCTGTTCTATGTCCTGGGGGAGCAAGGCTATCTCAACGATGCACTCCCCACCGCCCCCGCCCAGGTGCTGGTGCTGCCCATGACCCCGGACCTCTCCCCTGCCATCGCCTTCGCCACCCAACTGCGCCAAGCGGGGGTGGATACCCAGGTGTATGCCGAGCAGAAGAAGTTCAAGGGAAAGATGAGCTATGCCGACAAGCTGCACATCCCCTACGTGGCCTTCCTGGGCGAAGATGAGCTGGCCCAGGGGGTGGTGACGGTGAAGGATATGACCACCGGCACCCAGGAGAGCCTGCCCCCGGAAGAGGCCACCCAGCGGATTTGTACCGCCCTGGCCCAGCAGGCCGGGGGAAAGCCCATCCGGGAGAAGAAGGAGGGGGCGGAATGAAGCATCCCAGAGCGAAGCTGATCCTTTACGTGTTGGTGCTGGCAGTGGCGCTGCTGCTGTTTCGGTACTTTACAGGGCAGTAACAGCTTGCCCACAGCTTGTCAGTAGGCACAAAAAGCCCTCTTTTCCAAAGAGGGTGTCACGGCGAAGCCCGTGACGGGTGATTCCCAGAAGTGTGAGTGCCCTCTAGGACACAGAAGGAGAACCACGTGATTCTTCCTCCCGAAGCTGCCCCCTCACAACATTGTAGAAGCACCACGTTTTGTGCCCGGAGGCAATCCTCACCCGGCTTCGCCGGGAGCTCCTTTCAAAAGGAGCCTTTTGGTGGGGTCCTGCCACCTATCG
>CAJTQP010000084.1 GCA_910578575.1 uncultured Oscillospiraceae bacterium | reverse complement strand
GGAGGTGGTAGCGGATGTGGAAGGACCGAGTGCTTTTTGCGCTTCGTGTTCTGGCATGCCTGGCGGTTTCGCTGGTCGTGCTGTCCATAAAAGCGTGTTGACCGCCCGGTTCGCCCCCGGACGGTCAACTTTTATAAGTTGAAGTAATTGTGGGCAACTGCCAGTAGCAGTGCTCTTCTTTTTTATTATACTAACCCACCTGCCCCTTGTCAACCACCGTCCGCCGTCCTTTTCCACATTTTCTCGCGAACAGTTGACAAAAAGCGCCATCTGCCAGTATAATAAAAACGCCCCGCCTCAGCGGGGTGAAGAGCGCTGTTACATACGGCGGTTGGCCCACCGATAGGACCCCTAAGCAAATACAAAATAGGGGGGAGGTGGTAGCGGATGTGGAAGGACCGAGTGCTTTTTGCGCTTCGTGTTCTGGCATGCCTGGCGGTTTCGCTGGTCGTGCTGTCCATAAAAGCGTGTTAGCCGCCCGGCTGGACCCAGGCGGCTAACTATATGAGTTAGTAAAGTCTTGGGCCAACCGTCAGTAGCAGCGCCCTTCTTTTTTATTATACTAACCCACCTGCCCCTTGTCAACCACCCCCCACAACAAAAATCCCCCCACCCTCCCAGTTTCCCCCTTTTCTTCCCTTGACACCCCCCTTTTCCATAGAGTAAGATAAAAGACAACGAATCCAACCAAGGAGAACCACACCACATGCCTGAAAGCAAGCAATACGGCAATGATTCCATCTCCATGCTAGAGGGAGCCGACCGGGTGCGCAAGCGTCCCGGCGTGATCTTCGGCTCCGACGGCCTGGAGGGCTGCGAACATGCCGTCTTTGAAATTTTATCCAACGCCATCGACGAGGCCCGCGAGGGCTTCGGCAAGGAGATCATCGTCACCCACTACCAGGACGGCCGCATCCAAGTGGAGGACTTCGGCCGGGGCTGCCCCGTGGACTGGAACGAGAAAATGGGGAAGTTCAACTGGGAGCTGGTCTTTTGCGAACTCTACGCCGGAGGCAAGTACGACAACCTCAGCGGCGAGAACTATGAGTACTCCTTAGGCCTCAACGGCCTTGGGGCCTGCGCCACCCAGTACGCCTCCCGCTTCATGGACGTCACCGTCCACCGGGACGGCAAGCGCTATGACCTCCACTTTGAACGCGGCGCCCTGGTGGGAGAGATGCAGGTGAGCCCCGCGAAAAAAAAGCAGACGGGTACCTCCATCACCTGGCTGCCGGACCTGGAGGTCTTCACCCAGACGGATATCCCAGAGGACTACTTCACCGACGTGCTCCGCCGCCAGGCGGTGGTAAACGCCGGGATCCTCTTCCGCTTCCGCAGCCAGGGGCCGGAAGGCTTTGCCGAGACCCTGTTCCAGTATGAACACGGCATCGCCGACTACGTAGCAGAGCTGGCAGGCGAGAACCCCCATACCCCCATCCAGTTCTGGAATGCCGAGCGCAGCGGCCGGGACCGGCCGGACAAGCCGGAATACAAGGTCAAGCTCTCCTGCGCTTTTTGCTTTTGCGGGGCGGAGCACGCCATAGAGCATTATCACAACTCCTCCTTCCTGGAGCACGGCGGCGCCCCGGAGAAGGCCATGCGCTCTGCCTTCCTCTCCGCCATCGACGGCTGGCTGAAGCAAAACGGCAAGTACACCAAAAACGAGGCCAAAGTCACCTGGCCGGATATCCAGGAGACCTTAATTTTTGTCTCCAATAACTTCTCCACCCAGACCTCATACGAGAACCAGACGAAAAAAGCGGTGAACAACCGCTTCATCCAGGAGGGTATGACGGACTTTCTCAAGGAGCAGCTGCAAATCTTCCTCCTGGAAAACCCCCAGGCCATGGAGGAGGCCGCCCGGCAAATCCTAGTGAGCAAGCGCAGCCGGGAGGCCGGGGAGAAAGCCCGCCTCACCATCAAGAGCAAGAGCCTGGCGGGGTCCGTGGACCTGGCCAACCGAGTCCACAAGTTCGTGGACTGCCGCACCAAGGACGTGAAGCGCCGGGAGCTGTACATCGTGGAGGGGGATTCTGCCCTAGGCTCGGTGAAACTGGGCCGGGACGCGGAGTTCCAGGGCATTATGCCCGTCCGGGGGAAGATCTTGAACTGTCTAAAAGCGGACTATGGAAAGATCTTCAAAAGCGAGATCATCACCGACCTGTTGAAAGTCATGGGCTGCGGGGTGGAGGTGAAGGACAAGCACAACAAGGACCTGTCCCTGTTCAACTTGGAGAACCTGCGCTGGAATAAGATCGTGATCTGCACCGACGCCGACGTGGACGGCTACCAGATCCGCACCCTGATTTTGACCATGCTCTGGCGGCTCACCCCAACCCTGATTCAAGAGGGCTATGTGTACATCGCGGAATCCCCTCTGTATGAGATTGGAGCCGGGGGCAAGACCTGGTTTGCCTATTCGGAGAAGGAAAAGGCGGAGATATTGGAGCAGATCCAGCAGAAAAAAGTGACCATCCAGCGCTCCAAGGGCCTGGGCGAGAACGACCCGGAGATGATGTGGATGACCACCATGAACCCAGAGACCCGGCGGCTGATTCGGGTGATGCCCAGCCAGGCGGAACAGACGGCCCAGATGTTTGACCTGCTCCTGGGAGAGAATGCCCAGGGCAGAAAGGACCATATCGCCGAAAATGGGTATAAGTATTTGGATTTGGCGGATATCTCTTAACGAATATCATAAAAGGCCGGGTGGTTGGAGAATCGCGGGCCGCCGAGGGCGGCGGCCCCTACATCCAACCTGGGATGTCCCCATGCCGGGTGGGGTTCACATGGAAACGCCCCACCACGTACATTGTGAACCAATGGGCGGTGTGGACACGGGCGTGTCTTTGTAGGGGACGCCGCCCTCGGCGTCCCGCGGGTTTCCTGCCCACGTTACGTCGGGGCGTGGGTGCCCCCCTCACGACATGATGAAAAAACAACCTTGTGTGCCCGGAGGCAATCCTCACCCGGCTTCGCCGGGAGCTCCTTTCAAAAGGAGCCTTTTGGTGGGGTCCTGCCACCTATCGTCCATCCAGACAAAACCGAAACAAGCCAAGCTATACCAAAGCAAACTGTGCCAAGCAAAGCCGTGGCAAGCCCCAACTTCCCCTCTCCCCACCTACTTCCTAGATGGGGTAGAACCAATCCGAGTTCAAAAACCCAAGCATCCAAACCCATCCACCCCCCAATTCCGCCACAACGGAACCACTTCCTGGCCGGTATCTCCGGCCCGGCCTGCCTACCGCCGGTGGACGGAAGCACCAGGGGATTTCGGGCGAGTACGATGCCGCACGGAAAGCCCCCCAGGCTCGCCCCCGTTGTTTTTTTCCGTCCGCTTTTTTTCTGAAAAAAAGCGGACAACAGCTTCCGCACTGTGCGGGGAAGAAAGTAACGTGACTGTGACGTTATACGCAAGCAAAGGGGCCTCGTTCCTACGGAACATCGGCTGTTCCGGGCGCTGCCCGGACCCGGCAGGGACGCTGTCCCTGCACTCTGCCAGAGGCTCTGCCTCTGGACTCCGCCACCTTTTGAAAAAGGTGGACGAAAACTTTAATTTGCACCATCCTGAAAGGGAGTGTTCTCAATCGCACGCAAGAAACAAACACCCAAGGAGCGCAAGCGCCCCGAACCCACAGGGGTCATGGGCCTCCACGGCCAGGTGGTGGAACAACCCATCACCGACACCCTGGAAATCAACTACATGCCCTACGCCATGAGCGTCATCGTCTCCCGCGCCATCCCAGAGATCGACGGCTTCAAGCCCTCCCACCGGAAACTCCTCTACACCATGTACCAGATGAAACTCCTCTCCGGCAACCGCACCAAATCCGCCAACGTGGTGGGGGCCACCATGAAACTGAACCCCCACGGAGACGGGGCCATCTATGAGACCATGGTGCGCCTGTCCAAGGGCTACGGGGCCCTGTTGCACCCGCCGGTGGACTCAAAGGGCAACTTTGGTAAGGTGTATTCCAGGGACATGGCCTACGCCGCCTCCCGTTACACAGAGGTGAAGCTGGACGGAGTCTGCCAGGAGCTGTTCCGGGATATCGACAAAAACGTGGTGGACTTTGTGCCCAACTACGACGGCACCCTCACCGAGCCGGTGCTGCTGCCCACCAGCTTCCCCAATATCTTGGTGTCCGCCAACATGGGCATCGCCGTGGGCATGGCCTCCAACCTCTGCGGCTTCAACCTGGGGGAGGTCTGCGACGCGGCCATCCAGCGTATCCGGGACCCGGAGGCGGAGCTGCTGGATACCTTGAAGGCCCCCGACTTCCCCACCGGCGGCCAGCTCCTTTATGACAGGAAGGAGCTCTCAGACATCTACCGCACCGGCCGGGGCTCCTTCAAGGTCCGGGCCAAGTGGCGCTATGTGAAGGAAGAAAATCTCATTGAGATTTTTGAGATCCCCTACACCACCACCGTGGAGGCCATTCTGGACAAAGCGGCGGAGCTGATGAAGGCGGGGAAGCTGAAAGAGGTCTCCGACATGCGGGACGAGACGGACCTCTCCGGCCTGAAGATCGCCATCGACCTGAAGCGGGGCACCGACCCGGAGGCCCTGATGCAAAAACTCTTCAAGGCCACCCCCCTGCAAGACGCCTTCGCCTGCAACTTCAACGTCCTGCTGGACGGGATGCCCAAGGTCTGCGGGGTGGGGGAGCTGTTGGACCGCTGGACCGACTGGCGGGCGGATTGCGTAGCCCGCTGCGCCCGCTTCACCTTGCAGCAGAAGGAGGAGAAGCTCCATCTGCTCACCGCCCTGGAGGCCATTCTCCTGGACATGGACCGGGCCATCGCCATCATCCGCAACACCGAGCAGGACAGCCAGGTGGTGCCCAACCTGATGGAGGCCTTCTCCCTGGACGAGCCCCAGGCGGAGTATGTGGCGGACATCCGCCTGCGCAACATCAACAAGGAATATATCTTAAAGCGTACCGCCGAGCGGGAGCAGTTGGCGGCGGACATCGCAGATTTGCAGGACCTGCTGTCCAAGCCCAAACGCATCCGTAAGGAGATCATCCGGCAGCTGGAGGAGGTCCGGGACAAGTACGCCCAACCCCGGCGCACGGAGATCGTCCAGGCCCAGGACCTGCCCAAGGACGCCCCCCAGGGGGAGCAGGTGCCCGACTACCCCGTCCACCTCTTCCTCTCCCAGGAGGGATATTTGAAAAAAATCACCCCCCAGTCTTTGCGTATGTCGGGAGAGCAGCGGTACAAGGAGGGGGACGGGCCCGCCTACCACTTCGAGACCGGCAACGCCGCGGAGCTGCTGCTGTTCACCAACCGCCAGCAGTGCTATAAGACCTGGCTCTACAGCTTCGACGACAGCAAGGCCAGCGTCCTGGGGGACTACCTCCCCGCCAAGCTGGAGATGGAGGAGGGGGAGACCATCGCCTACGCCCTGCTGCCAGGGGAGGACTACGCCGGGGAGCTGCTGTTCTGCTTCCAGAACGGCAAGGTGGCCCGCGTGCCCCTGAGCGCCTATAAGACTGTCACCAAGCGGAAAAAGCTCACGGGGGCCTATTCCGACAAGAGCCCCCTGGTGGGTATTCTGCCTCTGGGAGGGGAGGAGGACGTGTTCGTGCTCACCTCCACCGAGGGCCGCTGCCTGCTCTTCACCGCGGGGCAGATCCCCCCGAAAACCACCCGCAGCACCCAAGGGGTCCAGGTGATGAGCCTGAAAAAGAACAACACCGTCCAGGACGCGCAACCCCTGGCGGCGAGCCATATCGTGAACCTCTCCCGCTACCGGGCCCGGAGCCTCCCGGCGGCAGGGGCCCTGTTGAAGGCCGAGGACCAGGGGGATACCCAGCTGGCTATGGAGCTGTGAGGGGTTGGTTTCCATGAGAAAGCCCTTGACGCTGTTTCCCGTCTACGGTACAATGAAACCAAAGAGGTGAGGCCCATGGACTGGGAGACCACAACAGCCCAGGGGCTGTACGCAGCGGACACCAACGCCCGCTACGACGCCGCCTGTAAGCGGGTGCTGTCGGAGAAGTCGATTTTGGCGTGGATCATGAAGTCGTGTCTGGAGGAGTACAAGGACTGCGAGGTCAAAGAGATCGCGGAGCAGTATATTGAAGGGCAGCCCCAAGTATCCACTGTTCCGGTGTTGCCGGATGAAGGCGGTACTGTCATCAGCGGATTGGACACCGAGGACAAATCCCTCCAGGAGGGGACGGTCCTGTATGACATCCGCTTCCGGGCCATGGTCCCCGGCACGGAGACGGTCATTGGCCTAATTATCAACGTAGAGGCCCAAAATGACTATTACCCCGGCTATCCCATCCTGAAACGGGCCATATACTATGGTAGCCGGATGATTTCCTCCCAGTACGGCCGGGAGTTTAGCGGCTCCCAGTACGGGAAGATCAAGAAGGTCTATTCCATCTGGATTTGTATGGACCCGCCCAAAAGCAAGGAGAATACCATCAACCGCTATCGCTTGGTGGAGGAACAGCTGGTGGGTGAGGCCACAGAGCCTATGGAAAACTACGACCTGCTCTCCGTTGTCATGATCTGTTTGGGGAAGCCGGAGGGGGAACACTACGATGGCATTTTGAAAATGCTGGATGTGTTGTTCTCCAACGAGACCAGTGTGGCGGACAAAAAGAAAATCTTGGCGGATGAGTATGACATTCCCATGACGCAGAAACTGAAGGAGGAGGTGTCGTTTATGTGTAATCTGAGCGAAGGCGTGATGCGCAAAGGTGTAGCGAAAGGGATGGCCAAGGGGATCACAAAAGGGGTTTTGTCCTCCATCCAAAGCCTTATGGAAACCATGGACCTTTCCGCAGACCAAGCCATGGCGGCACTGAAGGTACCGGAGGCAGAGCGGCAGAGGTATCTTGACTTGTTGGAAGGACACCATGAACGAAAGCGGTAGGCCCATGGACTGGGAGACCACGATGGCCCAGGGGCTGTACGCAGCGGACACCAACGCCCGCTACGACGCCGCCTGTAAGCGGGTGCTGTCGGAGAAGTCAATTTTGGCGTGGATCATGAAGTCGTGTCTGGAGGAGTACAAGGACTGCGACGTGAAAGAGATCGCGGAGCAGTATATTGAGGGGCAGCCCCAGGTGTCCACTGTTCCGGTGCTGCCGGATGAGGGCGGGACTGTGATCAGCGGATTGGACACCGAGGACAAATCCCTCCAGGAGGGGACGGTCCTGTACGATATCCGCTTCCGGGCCATGGTCCCCGGCACGGAGACGGTCATTGGCCTAATTATCAACGTAGAGGCCCAAAATGACTATTACCCCGGCTATCCCATCCTGAAACGGGCCATATACTATGG
>CAJTQP010000083.1 GCA_910578575.1 uncultured Oscillospiraceae bacterium | reverse complement strand
TTGCGCCCCCAGCCTCCATTAAAGTTCTTTTTGCTTACTTTTTCTTTCAAGAAAAAGTAAGCACCTTTAGCTCAGCTGGTAGAGCACCTGACTCTTAATCAGGGTGTCCAGGGTTCGAGTCCCTGAAGGTGTACCACACCACTGCTCTACAGTGGTGTCATCTGGCCCGTTGGTCAAGCGGTTAAGACGGCGGCCTCTCACGCCGCAAACATGGGTTCGATTCCCGTACGGGTCACCATTACCTTACATTGTAAGGTAACCATAGCTGGAAGCGCTTTTGCGCACGTTTTTCTCAAAGAAAATGTAGCAGGAGAACCAGCCCATTGTTCTTTTGTTTCGTATGTCTATCAAGAAGGAAGTGCGGAAGAATGCCCACCGAAAAGGGTTCACACACTATCCCTTGACAGATGTTGCGGCAAGAGAACCAGCGAACGTTCTTTTTTGCTTACTTTTTTCCAATGGAAAAGCAAGTTGGTGTTGATTGCAGTGAGGGTCCACCCGTTCCCATCCCGAACACGGAAGTTAAGCTCACTCGCGCCGAAAATACTTGTTTGGAGACGAACCGGGAAAATAGGTAACGCCAACACGAAAGGGGACAGTCATGGGACTGTCCCCTTTTCGCTATTTGAGGCAAAGAAATGGGGAAAATCAACTGTGAAATATCCCCAACACAAGCTTCTTGTCTGGACACGGTAGACGATGGATGAGTTTGAAACGCACAGGTACGATTTTACTAAATTATGAGAAGGGTGGTCGAACCGCTTTTCCAAGGAAGAGGTAACACTATGGAAGGAAAGAAAAAGATCCTCATCGCTGACGCAAACGAAAGTTTTCGTTCAGCACTTGTGCAGGCCATTCGAAGTAAGGACGATTTGGAATTGGTAGGACAGACCGGAGATGGACAGGAGGCCATTGACTTGGCCACAAGACTTTCCCCAGACGTTTTGGTACTGGACTTGGTGCTGGGGCGCATGGACGGCTTTGATGTGCTGGACGCAGTCAGGCACATGAATATTACGACTATGGTTCTCTCGAACTTTATTCAAGGTTGTATGGCTGACCAGGTTGCCCTTCGCGGAGGAGATTACTACATGATGAAGCCTTGCCAGGTGTCCTCTGTGGCGGATCGAATCCAGATGCTATCCAGTGGATTGCAGGGAGAACGGAAAGTTACCAACAGCCGTTTGGATTTGGAGGCTGCCGTCTCTGATATTATCCATGAGATCGGGGTGCCAGCCCATGTGAAGGGCTACAAATACCTGCGGGAAGCTATTTCCATGGTGGTCATTGATATGGATGTGATCAGTGCGGTTACAAAGGTTCTCTATCCTGAGGTGGCGCAGACATTTCACACGACCCCTTCACGGGTGGAGCGTGCCATCCGCCACGCCATAGAACTGGCTTGGGAGCGGGGCGACTTGGACACGCTGCAAAAGTATTTTGGGTTTACTGTGAGCACGTCAAAAGGAAAGCCCACAAACTCTGAGTTTATCGCAATCATTGCAGACCGTTTGCGGTTACGGTACCGTCAGGGCTGAAGAAGACATATCAAGTGAATTATCCCAAGAGGTTGCAGAGATGCAGCCTCTTGTTTTTACCCTTCGCCGGATTTGACAGCCGCATAGTAAATAAGGTATAATATAAAACCCTAGTAATGGGAGAGATTCCCTATTTCATAGTTATTGGAGAGATGAACTATGTCAAAATTTTTTGGCACCGACGGCTTCCGCGGTGAGGCCAATGTAGACCTGACCGTTGACCATGCCTTTCGCGTGGGCCGCTTCCTGGGCTGGCACTACGGCCAGGACCATAAGGCGCAAATCGTCATCGGCAAGGATACCAGACGGTCCAGTTATATGTTTGAGTGCGCCCTAGCCGCCGGAATTACAGCCTCCGGCGCGGACGCCTGCCTAATGCACGTGACCACCACCCCCAGTGTGTCCTATATTGCCAAGGTGGATGAGTTTGACTGCGGCATTATGATTTCCGCCAGCCACAACCCCTATTTTGACAACGGCATTAAGCTCATCAACCGCCACGGGGAGAAGATGGAGCAGGAGGTCATTGACCAACTGGAAAAGTACCTGGACAGCAACCGGGAGTTGGAGTATGCCACAGGGGAAAACATCGGTCGAGTAATCGACTACGCCTCCGGCCGGAATCGCTACATCGGCTATCTCATCAGTCTGGCCACCCACTCCTATAAGGATATGAAGGTGGCCCTGGACTGCGCCAACGGCAGCACCTGGATGATTGCCAAAAGTGTGTTTGAGACCCTGGGGGCGGAGACCCACGTGCTCAGCAATACCCCCAATGGCTTGAACATCAACGAAAACTGCGGCTCCACCCATATCGAGCAGCTACAAAAGTATGTGAAGGAAAACCACATGGACATCGGCTTCGCCTTTGACGGTGACGCCGACCGCTGCCTGGCAGTGGACGAGCAGGGGAACTTAGTGGATGGCGACGGCATCCTCTACGTCTACGGCTGCTATATGAAGGAGCGGGATAAGCTGGAGAACAACACCATCGTCACCACCATCATGTCCAACTTCGGCCTTTACAAGGCCCTGGATGCGGCGGGAATCTGTTATGAAAAAACCGACGTAGGCGACAAGTATGTCTATGAGAATATGCGGGCCAACGGCCACCTCATTGGCGGCGAACAGTCGGGTCATATCATCTTTGGCAAGTATGCCAACACCGGCGACGGCCTGTTGACGGCCATCAAACTCATGCAGGCGATGCTCAGCAAAAAGTTGCCCCTGTCCAAGCTGACCCAGGGTTTTCAGGTCTACCCCCAGGTGCTGAAAAATTTGCGGGTTCGGGACAAGGACATGGCCATCAACGACTTCGCGGTGAAGAACGCCGTGCGGGAGGTTGCGGAAAAACTGGGGGATCAGGGCCGTATCCTGCTGCGCAAGAGCGGCACGGAGCCGGTGGTCCGGGTGATGGTGGAAGCGCCTGACCATGAGACCTGTGAGGCGTATGTGGATTCCGTCCTGGCAGTGATGCGGGAGCGGGGCCTTGCGGCAGAGGAGAAAAACCCATGATGACCATAGCTGAATTATTTCACTTAGAGGACACCATCGCGGCCCCACTATTTGAGGGGAAAACCTATCCCTGGGAGGTGCTGGGGGAGCTCAGTGACTTTATCCTCCGCCTGGGGGCGACCCTTTCTCTGGAGGAGTTCGACCACCCGTCAGAGGATGTTTGGATTGCCAAAGACGCCAAAGTGTTCCCCTCTGCCTACATCGGCGGCCCCTGTATCATCGACCATGGGGCGGAGATCCGCCACTGTGCCTTCATTCGAGGCAGCGCCATCGTGGGCAAAAAAGCGGTGGTGGGCAACTCCGTGGAACTGAAAAACGTGGTACTCTTTGACTATGTCCAGACCCCCCACTATAATTATGTGGGGGACTCCATCCTGGGCAGCCATGCCCACATGGGTGCGGGCTCCATTACCTCCAATGTCAAAAGCGACAAGACCTTGGTGGTGGTGAAGGATGGCCAGGAGCAGATTCCCACCGGGCGCAAAAAAGTGGGGGCTCTGCTGGGGGATTATGTGGAGGTGGGCTGCAACAGTGTCCTGAATCCCGGCACAGTGATCGGCCCCCACAGCATGATCTATCCCACCTCCAGCGTCCGTGGGGTCATCCCCCCAAACGCCATCTATAAGGATCAAGATACCATCATCATCAAAAAGTAGAGAGAGAAGCAAAACCCAATGAAAAACCTACCTGGAAAAAACCTGCTGATACTCTTTCTCACCGCTCTGATTTGGGGCACAGCCTTTGTGGCCCAGGCGGTGGGGATGGACCGCATCGGTCCGTTTGCCTTCAATACCGCCCGCTCCTTCGTGGGTGGGGTGACCTTGATCCCAGTGGTGCTGCTTTTTGGCCGGCTGAAAAGTCCGGAAAAGCGCCAGGAGGAACCGGCCAGCGACCGTAAGACCCTGATCCTGGGAGGCGTGTGTTGCGGCCTGGCGCTGGGGGTGGCCTCCTGCCTGCAACAGTTGGGCATTCAATATACCACTGTGGGTAAGGCAGGCTTCATCACTGCCCTATATATTGTCATCGTCCCCATCCTGGGCCTGTTTTTTCACAAGAAGGTGGGGGTCAAGCTCTGGGTCAGCGTGGTGGTGGCGGTGTTTGGCCTGTACCTGCTGTGTATGAGCGGCTCCTTGACCCTGCAAAAGGGGGACTTTCTGGTGCTCCTGTGCGCCGTGGCCTTCTCCGTCCATATTATGGTGATCGACTATTTCAGCCCCAAGGTGGACGGGGTGAAAATGTCCTGTATCCAATTTTTTGTGGCGGGACTTCTTTCCGCCGTGGCGATGCTGGCGGCGGAGGGGGTTCCAGCCCTCCAGGACCTTCTCGTCTCCTGGGGGCCCATCCTCTACGCCGGGGCGCTGTCCTCCGGGGTGGCCTACACCTTGCAGATCATAGGCCAGAAAGGGGTCAACCCCACCGTGGCCAGCTTGGTGCTGAGCTTGGAGTCTGTGATTTCCGTCTTGGCAGGCTGGCTGATCTTGCAGCAAAGCATGTCCTCGCGGGAGGTGCTGGGCTGCGTGCTCATGTTCGGCGCCATCGTCCTGGCGCAGTTGCCGGAGAGAAAACGGAACAAAGCAAAAACCATGGGTTAAGCTGACCACCGGTCCAAATCGGATCGGTGGTTTTCCTTAAAATCTCTGCTTGCTTAGACTTTCCTGATAATTCCCCCTTACCATAGAAGCAGAAACAAGAAAGGAGCTGCGACTATGGAAGCAACTGCATTGACCGCGCGGGCGGAGACAGAACGGGGATTGTCAGGGACAGGATTAAAATGGATGGCCCTGATCCTGATGGTTCTGGACCACATCCACTATATCCTGGGCTTTACGGGGGTGATCCCGGAGGTTTTCAGTATGCTGGGGCGCTTGTCCGCGCCACTCTTTCTGTTCTGCCTGGTGGAGGGCTTTTCCAAGACCCGAAACCGGAAGAAGTATTTTTTCAAGGTCTATTTGATCTCGGTGGGGATGAGCGCCCTGTTGGTGGCCATGAACGTCTTTGGGCTGCTGAGACGTCCGGACGGCTTCTATCCCATGAACGGCATGATGACTGCCTTCGCCATTCTCATGGTGATCTATCAAGGGATCGACTGGCTGGGACAAAAGCGGATTGTCCGGGGCTTGCTGGCAGTGGCTCTGCCCCTGGCCTGCCCCTTTCTCTTCACTGCCCTGATGACCCATGTTCCTGTACTGCGTCAGCCTCTGGTGGTGGGATGGCTCCCGCTCATCCCCACTTGGAACACCAACGCAGACGCGTGTCTCCCAGTGATTATCGAGGGCATCGTGCTCTACCTGTTCCGTAAGAACAAACACCGGCAGGTGGCGGCTTTTGTGGTGGTGGATCTGCTGTACTACCTGGTTTTTACAGGCTTTATGGTTTCTTCTATGCCAGGCTTCCACTGGACCCAGATGTTTACCATGTACTATGAGTGGTACGGCGCCCTTGCGGCGATTCCCATGCTGCTTTACAACGGCAAGCGGGGCGGTGGACACAAGGCGTTTTTCTACCTCTTTTATCCCGCCCACATCTATATACTCTATGCCCTCTCCTGGGGGATCTATTTTCTGATGAATTGAGGGATGCGTAATGGCCCATATCCTTGCGGTGGATGACGATGCCGACCTCCGCACCCTGCTGAAAACGGCCCTGGAACGGGACGGACACCAGGTGACGGTCCTTTCCCGTGGTGGCGAAGTCCAAGAGACCCACTGCCGCTGGGCAGACTGTATCCTCTTAGATGTGATGATGCCCGGTGAGGACGGCTTTGCCACCTGCCGCCGCATCCGGGCCCTGGCGGATTGCCCCATCCTCTTCCTCACCGCCAAAACCGGGGAGGAGGATGTGGTGACGGGCCTGGGGCTGGGAGGAGACGACTATTTGACCAAACCCTTCCGCCTGGCGGAGCTGCGGGCCAGAGTGAATGCCCACCTGCGCCGCCAATCCCGCACTCCCCGGAACCAAGTCCGCCGGGGAGACTTGGAGTTTGACCTCTCTGGTCGGACGCTGTCCTGTCAGGGACAGGCCATCCACCTGACCAAAAGCGAGTACGAGATCTGCCAGCATCTGGCCCTGCGCCCAGGGCAGACCTTCACCAAGGAACAACTATATGAGGCGGTGTTCGGCTTCGACGGCACCGGGGACGACTCCGCCATCACAGAACACATCAAAAATATCCGCGCCAAGCTCCGGGCGGTGGGGCAGGCGCCCATTGAGACGGTATGGGGGGTGGGCTATAAATGGAAAAACCAAGAAAGCGGCCCATGGGGCTGACAGCCCTGTTCTGGCGCTATCTGCTCTCTACAGGAGGGATCCTTCTGGCTGCCCTGCTGCTCTGGTGGCTCTGCTTCGCCATGCTGATTAACCTGGGCGTTGTGCTCCCGTCTGCCTGCGCCGCCGGCCAAGTACAATCCACAGCGGAAGCCCTGCGCCGGGAGTTTGACACTGGGGCCATTCCCCACTACTACCGCTGGGCGGTGTTCGACGCAGCTGGAGACCTGAAAGACAGCGGCGGCATGGACCGCCGCCATGCAGACTATGCACGCCAGGCCTTATCCGGGGAGAAGACGGGACATTTCCCATACTACCAGCACCATCAACTGGTTTCCTTGCCGGATGGGGCGGTATGTGTCCTCCAGTATGACTATTCCAATCCTTACACCGACCCTGCTCTGGAAAAGGCCCTGCCGGACTTTCTGGGCAGTATGCTGGCGTTGCTGGTGGGGCTGTGTGGGTTACTGGCGGGACTGAATACCCGCCGCTATACCCGCCTGCTCCGGCAGGACGCAAAGACCATCACCGCCGCCACCCAGGCCATTGCCCACCAACGCCTGAATGACCCGTTCACAGCTGGGGCCAGGGTCCGGGAGTTGGGGGAGGCCTTGGAAGCCATGGACCTTTTGCGAAAAAACCTGGCGGAATCCCTGGAACACCAGTGGGCCATGGAGCAGCAGCGGCAGCGGGAACTGGCGGCCCTGACCCACGACTTAAAGACCCCCCTGACCATCATCAGCGGCAACGGGGAACTTCTGGCAGAGGAGACCTTGAGTGCTGTCCAGCAGGGGAGCGTAGAGGCCATCCTTCGGGGGGCAGAGCGTTTGGAGAACTATTTGAGCCGCCTGCGGGCGCTGTCCGACGGGGACGGCAGGGAGGAGCAGGTGCAGCCTGTTCCCCTCTCAGAGCTGTTCCGGCTCTGGCGGACGGCGGGGGAGGGACTATGTGCCCCCAAGGGTATCCACTTCCAAGCAGAAGAGCCCCCGGCCCTGCTGTTGACCCTGCGCCAAGAGGCAGTAAACCGGGCGGTATTGAACCTGCTGGA
>CAJTQP010000082.1 GCA_910578575.1 uncultured Oscillospiraceae bacterium | reverse complement strand
CTACGTTGCCCCCACGTGGAGGAACGGCGGCCCGCCTGCCTTGGACGCGGCGGAGCTGCAAGCGATATCGGACAGCATCGTGAGGAACCAGGGAAAGAATGCTGACCAGGATACGTTGATTGCCGCCTTGCAGACGGCGGTGAGCAGCCTGCAATCGGGGAGAGCTAAGATTGAGGTGGGGTCCTACGTTGGAACGGGGACGTATGGGGTCTCCAACCCCAACAGCATTACATTCCCATTTCCTCCTAAAATGGTGATAATCTATCAGATTTGGGGGCTGAGTGCTACAAATGCAGGATATAGTTCCTCTACAATCTGGTTAAAGAATCAAACTAGGATGAATATATCTTGGAATGGTAACTTCAACGTTAATACTATGTGTAGTTTATCTGGGAATACATTATCATGGTATGAAACTACATCATCAGGTATTGAAAATATGCACCAACAGGCTCAATTAAATGTATTGAATAGTCAATATTGGTGGCTCGCCATCGGCTAACCCCAAAACATAGGGTTAGTAAGCACAGGAAGGAGGAAACGGATGGGCAAGACGTTTGAAACGGAACAGGACCAGCAAGTACGGTATGAAGCGCTGGAAAAGGTGGCAGGAGAGAGCCTGGCCTTGTTCTACTGCTGCATCGCATTTGATGTGCCCTTTGACTTGGAGGCCATTTCCCGCGACGAAAGCGAGGACAAGTGGTTGGCGTATCTTGACAACTTGCATCTCCAAAAACGGGATGTGGGAGATGAGGGGGAACCTCTGGGCTTTCTGGACGGCCTGACGGATATCGTGAAGATTTTCGGCGGGAACCTGAAGGAGGGAGAATTTTCCCGTGCGGTGTCGGCGGAGCGCTCGGCGCGGGCGCGAAAGCCAGGGACGGAGCGACAGAGAAAAACCTGGGGGGCTGGGAGCGAGAAGCGGCCCTATACCAGCGCGGACTATGATGAGCTGGACCGCACCTATCAGATCATGGCTAACGACCTCATCAATGCCGGAGGCGTGAGCTCCAAGCAGGAGTTTATTCTGCGGCGCTGCGCCAAGCGGACATTGGAAATGGACCGCATGGAGAAGATGGGGTTTTATGACAAGGCGATGAAGCTCTCGAAGCTCATCGACGCAGACCTGGCATCGGAACAGCTACGCAAGAAGGACGCTAAGCCTGTGGAGGACTTCCGCATTGATTCCTGGGCGGGGGCCTTGGAAAAGGCGGGGCTGATGAAGAACGGAAAATACTGTGACCCAGATGAGATGTTCCGCATCCTCTTTGGGAGGCTCCCGAAGTATCCCTATACCAAAGACGCGGCGGAGCAGATGCTGCTGATCAATGAGAACCGGATGCGCAACAACGATGGGATGCCGGAGTTGACGGCGCTGCCCGATGGGATGCGCTTGCAGGATGACCTGGGGGAGTTTGCCCAGGAGCAGGGCCCCAGGGAGCGGGAGGCATACGAGGCGCTGGGGCTGGTGAAGCTGCCGGAGGCTGGGGCGGAGAAACGGAGGTAGGAAGCGATGGCCCGGAGACAGGGGAAAGCGTGGATCAATGGACTGGGCTGGGTGAGCAAAAAGCCCACCCAGGAACGGGACTATACCGGCTATGAGCGGGCGGCGGATGCGTTCCTGCTGTGGACGTTCCGCTGGTTCCCGGATAAGCTGCTGGACCTGGTGCGGGGGCCGGAAGCGGATTTTGAGGGCTTAGAGTTGATGCAGCGGGTGATGCTGCGGGCCTATGCCCGGAAGCAGCGGGTGAGCTTTACAGGCTGCCGGGGCATGACCAAGACCTACACCAAGTTTCTCAGTAAGATGGTGGATGGGCTGGTTTGGCCGGGGTGTCAGTCCAGCTATTATGGGCCGTCCTATAAGCAGATGGCGGCCATTGCGGATAAGACCTACCATCAGATCGCCCACGATTATCCACTTCTGGCCTCCTGGTGGAGGGTGACGGCTCAGTCGAAAGAGGATTTCAAAATCGAGACAGACACAGGCGGGGCCTTTTACATCGCCGCCATGCGGGGGGATAACATCACGGATGTAACGGCGGAGGAATATGCCCAGGAGGAAAACCCGCCCTTTGATTACACGGAATATAAGCGGGTGGTGCTTCCGGCGGTGCGGCTGTGGCATAACGTAGGCGGCGTACCGGATGAGAACTTTGTGGGGTATAAAAAGCACGCCATTACTTCGGCAGGGCGCAAGCAGAATCACGCATTTCAGACCCGCTGCAAAACCATGAAAGCAATGACGCTGGGAGAGAGTGCCTTTGCGATGGATATCTCCTGGGAGACGGTGGTGCTCCAACTCATGCGGCCCTATCAGTGGGCGGCAGACCTGAAGGAGGAGCTCACGGCGGAGGAATGGATGCGGGAGATGGAGAGCCGTTATACTGGGGCGGATGAGTTCCCTATGCTCACCGATGAGACGTTGATGGACAGCCAGCGGCTGATGGTGATGGAGCGGCAGCACTGCTGCAAGGACAAAAACTGCCCACTGAAACCGGAGGACGTGATCTACATCCTGGGCTATGACGTTTCCTATGAGAACAGCGCCAAGAACGCCAAATGCGCTGTGTCCGTTTTGAAACTGACACAGCAGGAGGACTTTTTGAAGCGGACGTTCTACTTAAAGCAAGAGGTCTATTTGGATGACTGGCCGCCGCCGGACAATCAGATGGTCCAGGCGAGAAAGCTCAAGGATGTGTGGCATCGCTTTTGCTATGAGGGGAGCCAGACTTATATTTCCATTGACGATTGGCAGTATGGCAAGGGTGTGGTGGAGTGCTTGATGATGGATGTGGGGGACGGGCTGCCGCCTCTTTGTATCTACAACCACGCGGCCTACAGCAGCGCGGAGCTGCCGGGCGCACTGCCGGTGATCTACCCCATCAAAGCCGGAGGAACGGGGGTCACAGACCCGGACTTCGAGATGATAAAGTACGCCCAGACCCAATTTGAAAACCACAATGTGGAACTTTTGACGGGAAACCAGCGGGAGGGCCTGGAAGCCTATAAGGCCCGCCACAACATCAAGAGCGATGAGCAGGATTGGTACATCGTCCGGCCCTATCAAAAGGCGCGGGAGTTGGTGGGGCAAATCCAAAACCTGAAGCTGGTACCGTCGGGGGCGGGAATGAGCGAGAAACGGATTTCTAAGAGCATTCAGCGGGACAGTTGGTCGGCGCTGAAATATGCCCTGCGCTTTGCCCAGAAATTGGAGAAGAGGTATCTCATGACTACCAAGAAAAAGAGCGACTGGTCAGAGCTCTTGGCCAAATATGAGAAAGAGAGCACGGACATCAGGCCGGGGGCCGGGTCCAGGGGACGAACGGTGGGAAGCAGGAGGGGAGGCAGGATGTTTTGAACGAGAAAAAGCCCTATAGGCTCTATGCCATGACGGTGGGGCAGGCGCAGATGGAGGAAGCGGCAAAGCGGCGGTTCCACCGGCTGACCCCTGGCTATATCCTGGTGTATGACCAGGAGGAGGGGCCGGAGCAGGCCGTTGAGATCGACAGAGAGCAGCTTTGCAGGCTGACGGAGATGGACAAGGCATGGCTCATGGACTGCGCAAGGATTTTGATTTCCCATGCACTGGAGCAACGGCAGGAGGAACGTGCGTTACGTCTGGAAGAGCTGGTGGCG
This sequence comes from uncultured Oscillospiraceae bacterium, assembly GCA_910578575.1. Lineage (GTDB taxonomy): Bacteria > Bacillota > Clostridia > Oscillospirales > Oscillospiraceae > Evtepia. The sequence continues at coordinate 3,766 of CAJTQP010000082.1, read as the reverse complement.
AAACTGGAAACTGAGTTGCAGGTAGAGGCCGCAAAGGGACGAAGAAAGGAGGGGGCTGGATGCGAGGATTGACCCAGGAATTGTTGGACGCCCAGTATGAGAGCTATCCCAAGATTTTTGAACGGTTCCGCAGGCTCTCCCAGGAGTATGGGGGGCTGCCCGCGGACAACCTTATCTCTGCCTTTACTAGGGTAACGGGTCGGGGTGCTTTCTTGAACAACCCCTACATACAAAACCGGCGGGTCAAGGCGATTTCCTCCCTGCCTGCGGACTTTACCAAGGACCAGGTGGGGGAGATGCTGCGCACGCCGGAGGAAAACGAAAAGCCGCTGCGGCAGGTGGAGCGGGGCTTGGAATACACCGCCTATCCGCTGTTCCACACCCGCAAGGTGTATCAAGACCTTTTAACCTATCACAGCTATATCGCGCCCCGGTTTTCCCAGGAGGAGGACGTGAAGCGGGAGGATTTCTGGCGGGAGTGGCGGCTTTTGGAAAAGCTGCGCACCGCCCTGGACCCCGCCGCCTGGGCGCACCAGTTGGCGGGGGAGGCGATGCAGGAAGGGAAGGTATTCTATGTCCCCCGCGTTTCGGTGGACAAGCCACATAACAAAATCAACCATGCCTTTTTGCAAAAGCTCCCTTCGGACTGGGTGAAGATCGTGGGCTTTAACAATAAGTCCAAATACACTGTGTCCTTCAATCTTTTTTACTTTCTACAGCCAGGAACAAACCCGCTGCAATTTGGTGACTTGTTCCTGCCCTATCTGGACCAGTTCTCCCAAATCGTTTCCCGGCCACCTAAGGGGGCGGGAAAGACGGTGGTGTATGCCTCCGGGGTCCATGTGGACTTTGGGCGATACAATGCCCTGCGGGAAAAAGGGGAACTGGCGGGGGACGCGGAGGTCTATTCCCAGAACGGACGGTGGTTTTATTGGGTGACGCTGCCAGTGGACAAGGTGTTCCCCTTTGAAATCGACGACACCAGCAGGACGGTGACGCCGCCGTTTACCGGGCTGTTTCTCAGCCTGATCCAACTGGCGCAGTATGAACAAATTCAACTGGAACTGGTGCAAAACCCCCTGATTTCCCTGCTTACCGGGGAAATCCCTTATCGGGACGATACCAATGCAGAGGCGGCGGACCCGTATAAGCTGTCCAACGCCGGGCGGAAGATGTTTGAAGCCTTTTGGTATCAGATGCTGGAGGACAGCAACACCAGCGGCATCGGGCTCTACGCTGCCCCCTTTGAGAATATGACCATGCACACCCTGAGCGAGGCTCCCAGTGCCATGGAGATCAGCTCCAATGGCTACGCCTATACCATGGCAAAGGCCGGGTTGGCGGGGATCATCCCCACCAAGGAGGACCCCAAGGCGGGCCTGGCGCAGATATCCCTGAAAATCGAGAGTCGTTTTGCACAGGGGATTTACCGAGATTTCATGCGCATGATGGGGGTGGTGCTGGAAGATCTGGGGCTCAAGTATGACTGGTCGTTTGTGATGTTCGGGGACCTGGCGGGGGATGCAGAGTTGGAGGAAAACGCCCGGAAGGGCATGACCTTGGGCCTGCTGCCGGAGACCATCTTGTATAACGCGCTGCATGACCGAAGCATCCTGGACGATATTGCCGTTTCCCGCGCAGTGAAGGCGTGTGGCGTGATGGACCTCCGGCTCCCCCTGGTGACCAGCTATAGCGCGAAGAACCCGGATAGTGGTTTGCCACCGGAGGTGAAGCACGACTTGAACCCAGGTGGCCGGCCAGACGCAGGGGGAAAGGCAACCTCGGACGGACAGGAGCAGGACTTAGACAGCAAGGGAGAGTGAGAATATGGCAGGAAACCAGTGCTTGCTTACCGTGGATGACCTGGGGTGTATCAACGCTGCGCTGCGGCAGGGGCAGGAGGTACGCATCCATCCCACCAAGGGCGGCGGGTTTCGCATCGTCGGGGAGAAACCCAAGGTGTTACGGAAGGTTTGGGGTGCGGAGACGGACAGCCGGGAGAAAACGTCCATTTGCGCCCCTAAGTAAGATAAAGATAGAGCAGCGAAAGGAGTGGTTGTGTGACAATTATAAAAATTGTGCCCCACACCAACGGGGCCCATGCGAACCAAACCACAATGACCCCTCTGCCGGAAATCCCGGAAGGGTGGGCGGTGGTGCCGGAGGGGATGGAAATTCCCGATACATTCCCTTTTGTGGGGATTGAGGTGGAGGGTCAGGTCGTTACCGTTATGACCCCTAGTGTTGTTCCAGAGCCGGAACCTATGCCGGAAACGGAGCCCTCCGCTGAGGAGGACTTAATGGGGATGGCGGTAGACCACGAGTTGAGACTTACTATGCTGGAGATGGGCATTTGATGCCTGCATCGAGACCACGAAAGGAGAAGTTGTGATGTTATATCGTACTTTGAAGCGACTGGTTGAGCTGGGCAAAACGGAGGGGCTGGGGGAAAAGTTGGACCTCTTTTTTGCCATGGGGAAGCTGTCTGAGAACGAGTATAAAGAGCTGACCGCTCTGTTGGAGGGAAATGCGAATGGCTAAGAACAAGAAGAACCAGGCCCTGGAGGGGATGGAAGAGGAGCGCATGATGCCGGAAGTGGAGGGCGCAGAGACCGAACCGGCGGCGGATCAGGAGCCCAAGGAGGACACCGTACCGGAGTCTGAGGTGGCTACGGATAGCCAGGAAATGGAGGCGTTGCGGGCACAGAATGAAGCGCTCAAGAAGCAGATGGAAGAGATGCAGGCGCAGATTTCCGCGCTGAACCGGCCCACTGTGGTCCAGGTGGCGGCGGAAACGGAGCGGGTCCACTTCCTTTGGCAGGCAGAGGTAGCGCCGGAGAATGTGCAGACCTTCGGGGAAGGCGGGATGTATGGAAAAATCGTGGGAAAAACCGGGAGCTTCTATGTGCCCAAGCCGGACTTGTCCCGCGTGATGGATGAGCGCAACCGCTACTTTTTGGACAAACGCTGGTTGATTGTGGTGAGTGGGTTGGACCAGGAGGAGCGGGAAGCCCTGGGCGTGGACTACAAAGAGGGCGAACTGCTGGACAAAAATGCCTTTGCCCGAATGGTGGAGCTGGGGGACGAACTGGTAGAGCTCTACGGTGAGTTGTGCGCAGGCCACAAGGAGATGGTGGCCCGGCGGTATGGAGAGGCCTTTGCCCAGGGGAGCCCCTATGTGACCCGCGATAGGGTGCTGCGGCTGAGCGAGATGAGCAAGGCGGCGGAGATGGAGCCCAACCCTTTCCAGCGGATCATTGAAGGGATGAATGAGCGGGATGCCGGAAAGTGAGGAGGTCGATTCCGCTTGAAAACCGTATACCTTACGCAAAAATTCGCAGGGAAAACCTCGCAAGAAATAAGGGAAGAACGAGCGCTTTTACTGGAAGCTGCGAAAAACTTTTTAGGAGAAGACGACCTGGAAGTGGAGCGGGCTTCTAAAGAGGTTGCCGATTTCCTTTTGCATGGTGCGCCCGAAAACCTTAGAGCCCTTTTTGCGCCGAGTGGAACAGCGAGTGTTTTTTTGCTGGAAGAGAAAAAGGGGATACCCGTGGAATTGCTGAAACACTTCGAGCCGAAAATCAATAACCAAAGATTTAACCCGAAGAGAAGGAAGAGGTAAGTTTATGACGAAATGCACAATTACCAATAAATGGCAACGGGGGGGGGCGGCTAGTTCCCTAACCGTCAAACTGCACAAGGGGGTGTGGGTATGCCGTTGAGCGGAAGCACCTACGTTGCCCCCACGTGGAGGAACGGCGGCCCG
>CAJTQP010000081.1 GCA_910578575.1 uncultured Oscillospiraceae bacterium | reverse complement strand
GGCGGAAACCCGCGGGACGGCGAGGGCGCCGTCCCCTACATCCATCGTGGGATGCCCCCATGCCAGGTAGGGTTCACAGGGAAACGCCCAACCACGTCCATTGTGAACCAACGGGTGGTGTGGACACCAGCGTGTCCTTGTAGGGGACGCCGCCCACGGCGTCCCGCACGTTGCGGTTCCCACTACGGCACCCTCCAACGGCAATCCTCACCCGGCTTCGCCGGGAGCTCCTTTCAAAAGGAGCCTTTTTTTGTGCCTGCACGGGGGCCTGATTTGACCGGAAAAGCGTGTTGACCGCCCGGCTGGCACCCGAACGGTCAACGATAATTTCGTAGCTTAAGGGTCAACCGCCATATACAGCGCCCTTCTGCTTTTTATTATACGCATTTCCCCCCAGTTTGCCAACAACGAAACTGGGGCATTTTCATATCCTCACCATCACTGCAAGCCAGCGATATAGGCGTCGATGAGGGCTTTCATTTCTTCCACGGTGTAGGTCTTGTCTGGATTGGCCTCCAAGATTTGTTTTAGGTCGAACATGGTGGCTTTTTGAATGATTAAAATTTCTTTCTCACTGAGCATGGTCTGTCCCTCCTTTTTCCAACCCTATCATAACAAGGACCGGCCCCTTGGTCAAGAGGGGGACAGTTCGTTTCCCTCCCAGGAAAATTTTCCCACCATCCAGAAAGCGACAGAATGACGTACCCTCCTTCCGCTAGGATAAAGGGGACAACCCATAGGAAAAGAGGGAGCGTATGGAACGAGCCTTTACAAGATCCCTGCGGCAGGTGCTGGACGAGCTCCACAGCGACAGCGACCGGGGCCTCTCCTCCGCAGAGGCCAAGAAGCGCCTAGGAGAGTTCGGGGAAAACCGTTTGGAACAAGGGAAGCAGGCGGGGCTGTTTTTCCGGGTCCTGGCCCAGCTGAAGGACCCCATGATCTTGGTGCTGCTGGCGGCGGCGGGGCTGTCCTACTTCGCCGGGGGCGGGGAGGACTGGCTGGATGCCGCCATCATCCTACTGATCGTGGCCTTCAACACGGTGATCTCCGTCTCCCAGGAGGACAACGCCCGGAAAGCCTTAGAAGCCCTGCAACAGCTCTCCGCCCCCAAGACCTTGGTGCTCCGGGGGGGACAGGAGCTGCGCCTGGACAGCGCCCAACTGGTGCCCGGCGACGTGGTGCTGTTGGAGGCCGGGGATTTCGTCCCTGCCGACGGACGGGTGCTGTGGGCGGCGCAGTTGCAGGCGGACGAGTCCGCCATGACCGGGGAATCCCTGTCAGTCCACAAGCAGGCGGGGGGCGCTCTGCCTCCGGAGACCCCCCTGGCAGAGCGCCGAAACATGGTCATCGGCGGCACCGTCATCACCGGGGGCCGGGGCCGGGTGGTGATCACCGCCACGGGGATGGACTCGGAGATGGGCCGCATCGCCGGGCTGCTGCTGAACCAGGACCAGGGGGAGACCCCCTTGCAGCAGAGGATGGGGGAGGTCTCCAAGGTGCTGTCCCTGGTGTGCGTGGGGGTGTGCGCCGTGATGTTCGGGGTGGGGATGCTCCAGCACCGGGACATCCTGGACATGTTCCTCACTGCCGTGGCCCTGGCGGTGGCGGCCATCCCGGAGGGCCTGCCGGCCATCGTCACCATTGTCCTGGCCATGGGGGTGGGGCGGATGGCCAAGCGGGGGGCCATCATCAAGCGCCTGCCGGCGGTGGAGACCCTGGGCTGCGCCTCGGTGATTTGTTCCGATAAGACCGGCACCCTCACCAAGAACCAGATGACTGTCCTGGAGCTGCGCACCCCCGGCGGGGCCTCCAGAGAACGCTTACTGACCCTGGGGGCCCTGTGCGGGGATGTGAAGATGGACCCCAGAGGCGGCTTCACCGGGGACCCCACAGAGGCCGCCATTGCCACCATCGCCGCCCAGGAGGGATTTCTACGGGGGGAGCTGGAACAGCGCTATCCCCGGAAGGGGGAGGCCCCCTTTGATTCCAGCCGCAAGCGCATGGCCACCTGCCACACCGACCCCGCCGGAGGCTATCTCATTGCGGTGAAGGGGGCCCCGGAGGCGGTGCTGGCCTGCTGCACCCACATTTTGGGAGCCAACGGCCCCCGTCCCCTCACCGGAGGGGAGCGGGAGCGCATCCGCCGGGAGAACCAGGCTTTGGCCGGGGCGGCCCTGCGGGTGCTGGCGGTGGCCCAGGGGCAGCGGGCCCAACTCCCCGGCCGCTTCACTGCCGAAGAGCTGGAGCGGGAACTGTGCTTCGTGGGCCTGGTGGGGATGATGGACCCGCCCAGGCCGGAGGTGCGGGAGGCGGTGGAGCGCTGCACGGCGGCGGGGATCCGTCCGGTGATGATCACCGGGGACCACAAGGACACCGCCGTGGCCATCGCCCGCGACTTGAACATCTTCCGCCCCGGCGACCGGGCCCTAGACGGCCCTGCCCTGGATCTGCTCCCCCAGGAGATGTTGGAGGAGGAGATCCAGGCGGTGTCCGTCTACGCCCGCGTGACCCCGGAGCATAAAATGCGCATCGTCCGGGCCTGGCAGAAGCGGGGCCAGGTGGTGGCCATGACCGGGGACGGGGTCAACGACGCCCCTGCCCTGAAAACCGCCGACATCGGCTGCGCCATGGGCAAGGGGGGCACCGACGTGGCCAAGGGGGCCGCGGACATGATCCTCACCGACGACAACTTCGCCACGGTGGTGGCGGCGGTGGAGCAGGGCCGGGGGATCTATGCCAACATCCGCAAGGCCATCCACTACTTACTCTCCTGCAACATCGGGGAGATCTTGGCCATCTTTTTGGCCACCCTGCTGGCCTTTCCCCACGCGCCCCTGAGCCCGGTGCAGCTGCTGTGGCTGAACCTGGTGACGGATTCCCTCCCCGCCCTGGCCTTGGGGATGGAGGGGGTGGAGGAGGCGGTGATGACCCGCGCCCCACGGGGGAAGGAGGAGCCGTTGTTCTCCAAGGAGTTCTCTCTGCGGCTGTTGTGGCAGGGCTGTCTGGTGGGAGGGCTCACCCTGTTGGCCTACTGGCTGGGGCTGGTGCTTTCGGAGTCCTACGCTGTGGCCAACACCATGGCCTTCGCCACCCTCACCTTCAGCCAGCTCTTCCACGCCTTTGACGTGCGTAGTGAAGAGGCGTCCCTGTTCCACATCGGGCTCTTCTCCAACCCCGCCATGAACAAGGCCTTTTTGGCCGGGGTGGCCCTCCAGGCAGCGGTGCTGCTGCTGCCGCCTTTGCAGGGGGCCTTTTCCGTGGTGGCCCTGGATTGGCAGGAATGGGCCACGGTGCTGGGCTTGGCGGTGACGCCCCTGGTGGTGTGTGAGATCGAAAAAGCCCTCCGGCGGATGCACCACCGGAGGGAGATGCCCGCCAAGGAGGAGAAGATCCTGGCGGGGAAGTGAGTTGTTGGGATGTCGTGTTTGTGGGAAACCGGGGGCCGATGTGTACATCGGCCCCCTTTTTTCAAATGCCGCTGCCCTGCCTTTCCGTATCCTATGTTTCATTTTGGTCAAGCAGCGGCTGGACGAACCCATGGATGATCCTGCATTGGCGCAGAGCACAGCGTGTGTCTGATTCATCCAATTCTAAATTAGAGGGATATCGCACTTGGACACCATAGGGCGTAAGCTCCACGCAGGCGTCTATCAACGCTTCAAAACCCATATCTATGTTACAACACAGTTTACAAAGTTGAATCAGGTCATGGGTCTTAGGCGGCACAACGTCAAAATGAATCAGGCTGCCTTTCAGCAGCTTTTCTGCCGCTTGCTCACAATGGTAGCAGATGATCTCCACAGGAACCGGACGCATACCCAGAAGATATTCTGCGGCCTTCAAGTCCATCTCTGCCATATCAAGCCATTCGCGGCTCAAACTGTTCCCGTTCATATAGAAGCACCCCTTCCTGTACGATCTTTCGTTCCAAAGAAGCGCAGGTCTGCCGTTGAAGGAACGCACTGGCCCGATATACGATGATATCCAGCGGGGTTGTCTGCATGGGGTACAGGGCGCGGCGAATCTGCTTGATGGCTTCTGCTGGGCGGAGGGTACCGTCCGGGATCACAACGCACAGATCGTAGTCGCTGTTTGCGCTGGGTGTGCCATACGCAAAGGAGCCGAACAAATATATTTTTTCAACATCTACGGTCCGATCAATTACCTGGCAGATATCGGACAGAGCTTTGTTTGACGCAACAGCCATTTGCCTCACCTCCCGCTTTTATTATACCCGACAACTGGCTGGTAAGCAACTGATTTTTAGCAAAGAAAACGCGTTGCGAATCCCTTGGAGGGGGCGCGATGTGCGACCCCACCGCGTTTTCAAATGCCGCTGCCCTGCCTTTCCGTATCCTCCAAACTTTCTCCTTTCAGCTCGAAAATAAACTCCAGGGAAAAATCTCGCAGCAGGGTAATATTACTGAGCTTGAGAAAGTTGAGCGGCACGCCATATCCCTTGAACCGGGGGTTGCGTTCTAACTTTTGGACCACTCGCCGCGCGATTTCACGCTGATACTTTTTCACTTCATTTTGCAGGGCCTCCCATGAATTGAACTGGTAACGGGGCAGGCCAACGGTGATACGGATTCGGTCAAAGGTAGCTTCGTTGTGGTTCTCCGGAACACGCTCATATACAGGCGCGGTGATGTACTGTACCAGCTGTTCAATGGGGGCCAGCGCCTGGGGGGCTTGATGTACGACCTCTGTTTTCAGAAAAATTTCAATGCACGCACGCAGCGTCATCCCAACTTCAAACTGGGAAACAGCTTTGCGCCAGACGCCGTTGTTGAAAAAGGATGCCCCTGTGCCTGTGACTGTGAATAGATTCTTTACTTTCCCCATGATGGGGAACAGATTTGCTTTGTCACGGGAATATATCTCATCCTCATTAAAATAATAGGTTACGCCCTTATATTGTTTGAGCGGCTTGTTGCATAGTTCGTGTTCTAGCAAGAACTCCCTTGTCATGGAGACAAGCGCTGCGTCAGGAATCGTTTGCAGATAGTCCGTCATTTCCGGAAACAGGTGCTCCACGATATTTTCCTCCAGGCCGCCCTGGAGGGAGAAGTTTCTGGTCGCCTGCTGCCATAGCTTGCCGTCAATAAAAGAGGGGGCCCACAGCGGCTCTTCCGGCCCCATCCCTCCTTTTTTGAAATCGATATAGAGCTCTCCTCTAGGGCCAAGCTTCACCTGGAGCAAAACGTAGCTTTTATAATAGGGTTTTTTGGCAATGATTTTGTTTACGATGCCCTCGTCGACCAGTCTCTGGACGACTGCTCTCGATGCGATACACCAAGCACAGCCTCTCCCCGTCATTTTATTGATAACCATACGGCTGCTCCTATCCCCATAGGAATAATATTTTTCTATTATACCCTTATGAGGGATGTATGTCTACCATGAGGGATTATAAAGTTGTAGAAATTGGGATATTATCCCCCTATGGGGGGAGATGATGTATAGAAAAGGTCACCCTTCATGGGAGGGATATGATGAAAAATAAAACTTTGGAAGAGATTGGAAAGCGTCTTGTGTCTGCTCGGAAAGCGAAAGGCTATACACAAGAGCAGTTATCGAATGTAAGCAATCTTTCCATTAAGATGATTTCTGCGGCAGAGAATGGGCACAAGGCTATGAGACCGGAAAATATCATCAAATTATGCGAAAGCCTCTCTATTTCTACTGATTATTTATTGTTTGGGGAATCTGCAAAATTGCGTTCACTGGCTGAATATGATGAAATCAAACAGTTGACGCCAAAACAAAAGGAGGCCCTATCAAAAATTATTGAGGATTTCCTTTCAGCGTTTGAATGAGAGGTGGGTAAAACCCTGCGGGCCGCCGAGGGCGGCGGCCCCTACATCCAACGCAGGTGCCCGCAAGACACGTGAGGTTCACAGGGAAGCGTCCAACCACGTCCATTGTGAACCTACGGGTGGTGAGGACACGGGCGTGTCTTTGTAGGGGACGCCGCCCTCGGCGTCCCGCGAGGTCTCCACACACTTCCCATGAATCAAAAAATTCACATTCAGGGCAAAAAAATAGAGCCAGGAACCTGCTTTTAGGATTCCTGGCTCTATGATTGTGCTTTATACATTTCGTTCTGCTTTCAGTTGATTTACTTCTTCAAGGGAAAGCCCTGAAATATTTGCAATGTCCTCAAGCATGTATTTCCCCGCCTCCAACATTCGGAATACTGTCATCTTTTTTTCTTCCTGTATTCCCTTTTTCAGGGATTCATTTCTCATATCCTCCATGATGCGGCACATCTCACTCACTCCCTTCGGATTTTCTTTCAGATACCGTGTCCGGTCTGCTATCAGTTCAAAATTCATTTCCCTCACCACTTGCTCCCTATTTTACCACCTTCACAAGAAAAAGTCTGCACGAATGCAGACTTTTTCGACAGGCTGAGGGCCCCCTGTTTTCCAGGGGGCCCCCTATCATGGCCTTTGTCCGGGATGTCAGCAGCCGCAGCTACAACAGTTGTTGCCACCGCCGCAGCAGTTGCCGCCGCCGGGCTCCTCCTCCATCCCAGGCAGGGCGCTGGGGGGGAAGAACTCGCCCACAGGGAAGCGGATCTGCCGGAAGATCTCGCAGGGATCCTCGTCGCAGCAGTCGTCCCCGCCGCCGCTGCACTCCCGTGTGGGCATGCAGTAGTCGTACATGGGGATGAGCAGCTGGGAGTCCCGCTCCAGGCGGACGATGGAGAACTGACCCAGGGTGACGCACAGCCGCCGGGCGCAGGCGTCGAAGCACAGCTCACTGTCAAACAGGGCGTCGATGCCGGTGGGGATCTCCGTGAGCTCGTTTTCCCCATAGACCACGCTGGACCCAGGGGTGCCGGATGTACCACCAGAGCCGCCGGGACCGCCGGGGGTACCAGGGGCGCAGGGCCCGCAGGGGGGCGGCGGGGGCGGACACACTGGGGCACAGCCGGGGGGGCAGGGGCAGCCGCAGCCGCCAAAGTCGCAGCTCTCGCACAGGCGCAGGCTCAGGACGATGGGGTCCACCGCCTCCACCACCGCTTCCGGGAGGTTGCTGCGCCGGCCCATCTGGGCGTCGGGCCCGTCGGGCTGGAAGCGGGAGGAGAAGACTTTGGCGTTGCCCTCGCTGCCAAAGAGGATCACCCGCTTGTCAAAGACCGCCAGGCCGCTGATGTCGGCGGTGCGGGCTCCGCCCAAAAAGGCCTCGGCGGTGATGCGGTAGTAGTAGCGGATGTCTACGCTGAAGAAGCCCCGGTTGTAGGCGGCGGGCTCCACGTCGATGTAGGCTCTCAGCAGCTCCGCCCGCCCTCCCCGGACACTGAGGGCGCGGTCAATGACCGCTTGGGAGCCTCTGGTGGGATAGACCCGCAGGTCTTCGATGCAGTCTTTATCGCGGCAGCTATCATAGATCTTTTTCGTATGGATGCACACGGCTTCCCGGATGCCGCAGCTATCCTGCACCGGACCGGGTACGACCCGTTCACTCATAATGTTACCTCCTCTGGTTTGGTTCAACTGGCGTTGCTTGCCATTCCATTCTATGAGCCTGGGGGGAAATGGTGCGCCTGCTTTCGCGGCGGGGGGACAGAAATGCGACAAAATTTCCCCTTGAAATTTCCTGCGGCTCGTGCTATAATACGCAGGTAGTCAGACGTCGGTGCCCCAAAGGCGCCGCTCTGGCGGAGCTGTGCAGGTATAGTTCATCGGTAGAACGCAAGCTTCCCAAGCTTGATAGGAGGGTTCGACTCCCTTTACCTGCTCCAACAAGCGCCCCCTTTTCGGTTCTTTGGAACGAAAAGGGGGTGCTTGTTTTATTCGGAAATATTCAAAATATAGGGTAGTGGGGGCCGCAACGAGCGGGACGCCGAGGGCGGCGTCCCCTACAAGGACGCGC
>CAJTQP010000080.1 GCA_910578575.1 uncultured Oscillospiraceae bacterium | reverse complement strand
TGTCTGTCGCTTCGGATATCCATCCACTCTGCTCCTTTCATTTCCTGACTCCCTTTCCGGGCTCTTTCTCGCCCTGATTGGGAGTCTATCCTTTTCCCTTCACCTCCGCCACAAAACTACATTTTTTCCTCGGCCTTTTTTTACATTTTATCACTGGAGATGACAGGGCCAACGACAGTGTATTTGAGTTTGAAGTGGTGTCTGCCGGCAGCGAGAAGATCGTGTTCCGTTCCAAGTCGGACGGGGTGCTCATCAATGGCAAGGGCGTCCATGTCCGGGGGATCCACCAGGACATCCCCTTCCTCTTTGAGAAAGACCGGCAACTGATCCAGTTGGCCAATCAATATAAGCTGGATTTTGTGGGGCTGTCCTTTGTCCGCACAGCGGAAAATGTAAAGGAGGCCCAGGCGCTTATCAGTGAGGGGATCCAGGTGATTTCCAAAATCGAGACCATCGACGCGGTGGAGCATATCAATGAGATCCTTCCCCTGGTGCGGTATATCCTGGTGGACCGAGGCGATCTGTCCACGGATATCGGCATCGAAAAGATCCCCCGTTTCCAGAAGTACATCATTGAGAAAGCACTGTATTTCGACGTAAAGGTGTTCCTGGCGACCCAAGTGCTGAAGAACATGGAGACCAAGCCCATTCCCACCATTGGAGAGATCGAAGCGTTGTATGAGATCATGAAGTCTGGTGTATACGGTGTGCAGATGTCCGAGGAGACGGCAGTGGGACGCTATGTGCCGGAGTGTGTCCGGCTGTTGGAGCAGATGAATCGGGAGATCCTTGCTGAGAAAATCGTGCTTTAATATACCCAGATAAATCAAAATTTCATAAGCCGTATAAATCCATCCTTTTTATATTGCGTTTTTTGTTGAAAAAGTGTATTATACTACCTGCAAGATAGAGTCAACCCCATAACTCTATTCATCGTTGCATAATCTTTGCCAGGTTCCCTGGCGAATCCTCTGTTGCGGCACCCGACCTGGACCCCTGTGCCGCTGAGAAAAGAAGGGAGAGAAGCAATTTGAGCAGGTTGAGTATTACCCCCTGGGAAAATTCTCAGCGGACCGTAGATGACTTATATGCGGATATGGAGCGGCGCATCTCTGCTGCCCCCTGCGGGAACTGTCCCGTGGAGCTCACCAGTGCCTTCCTGAAGCTCTGCTTGGCCCAGAGCTGTGGGAAGTGCGTCCCCTGCCGCATCGGCCTGGACCGGCTGTCCGACCTGTTGGACCGTCTGCTGGACGGCAACGGCAGTGAGGAAGATATGCAGACCATTCTGCGCTTGTCCCAGTCCATCGTGGACAGCGCCGACTGCGCCATTGGGTTTGAGGCCGCCCAGATGGTCCTGGACGGCTATGTGGCCTTCCACGACGACTATTTGGCCCATATCGAGCAGGGTAGCTGCACCGCCAACTTCAAAAGTGTCCCCTGCGTGGAGCTATGCCCCGCCCATGTGGACGCCCCCGGTTACATATCCCTGGTGGGCGAGGGGCGGTATGATGACGCCATCCGTCTCATCCGCAAGGACAACCCCTTCCCCTCCGTCTGCGCCCTGGTGTGCGAGCACCCCTGTGAGAGCCACTGCCGCCGCTCCATCGTGGATGCTCCCTTGAACATCCGGGGCATCAAGCGCTTTGCCGTGGAGCATTCCGGGGACGTGCCCCCGCCTCCCTGCGCCCCGCCCACGGGCAAGCGGGTGGCCATCGTAGGCGGCGGGCCCTCTGGCCTCACCGCCGCCTATTTCCTGTCCCTCATGGGCCACAAGGTCACCGTGTTTGAAAAGAAGCCAGAGCTGGGTGGGATGCTCTGCTACGGCATCCCCCTCTACCGTCTCCCAGAAGAATACCTGGACCGAGACCTCAACTGCATCTTGGCCACCGGCGTGGAGGTGAAGCTGGAATGTCAGGTGGGCGTGGACGTGACCATGGAAGAGCTGCGCCAGGACTATGACAGCGTCTACGTGGCCATCGGTGCCACCAAGCAAAAGAATCTGGGCATCCCCAATGAGGACGCCCCCGGTGTGTTGTCCGCCATCCATCTTTTGGACAGCACCATCCAGGAGGTCAAGCCCGATTTTACCGGGCTGAACGTGGTGGTGATCGGCGGCGGCAACGTGGCCATGGATGCCACCCGCACTTCTGTGCGTCTAGGTGCCAAGTCCGTCAAGTGTGTGTACCGCCGTCGTATCTCCGACATGACCGCCTTAGAGGAGGAGATTGCTGGGGCCATGGCGGAGGGCTGTGAGATTCTGCCCCTGAAAGCGCCGGTGCGCATCGTCACCGACGAACAGGGGAAGGTCAGCGGCCTGGTGGTCCAGCCCCAGGTCATCGGTGAGGTCCGGGGCGGCCGCCCCGCTCCTCGAAAGGCAGACCAGCCGGAGGAATTGATTCCCTGCGATGTGGTATTGATTGCCGTAGGCCAGGTGGTGGACTCTCAATACTTCTCCCAGTCGGGCATGCCCCTGAAATGGGACAACTTTATCACCGCCGACGACGGCAGCGTCCCCGGTATGGAGGGCGTGTTCTCCGGCGGCGACTGTGTCTCCGGCCCCGCCACAGTGATTTTGGCCATCGAGGCCGGCAAGGTAGCCGCGGCCAGTATTGATGAATACCTGGGCTTCCACACCGATATCTCTGCCAACCTGGAGGTCCCCCCTGCCCCCTTCCGCTTGCAAGGAGCCACGGGCCGCATCGACCTCACGGAGCGTGAGGCAAGCTGGCGGAAAAATGACTTTGAACTGATGGAAAACAGTATGTCCAAACAGGAGATGGACCAGGAGTGCAGCCGCTGCCTGCGCTGCGACCACTACGGCCATGCTGGATTTAAGGGAGGGAGGTTGGCAAAATGGTAACCCTGACCATCGACAACAAGGCTGTCACTGTCCCGGAAGGCACCACCATCCTGGACGCAGCCAAACAGGTGGAGATCCACATCCCTACCCTCTGTTACCTCCGAGACATCAACGAAGTCGGCTCCTGCCGGATCTGTGCTGTAGAGGTGGAGGGAGTCAACAAGCTGGCCACTGCCTGCAACACCCTGGTGGAGAACGGTATGGTAGTCCACACCAACACTCCTCGTGTGCGCACCACCCGGAAAACCAATGTGGAGTTGATCCTCTCCCAGCATGTGGACCACTGCGTAACCTGTGTACGCAGCGGCAACTGCTCTCTGCAAAGGCTATCCACAGATATGAACATCCAGTCCGTCCCCTTTGGCAAGGCTACCTCCGAGCGGCCCTGGGACAAAACCCAGCCCATCCTGCGAGACAGCGCCAAGTGTATCAAATGCTTACGCTGTGTCAGCGTCTGCGAGCGGGTCCAATCCCTGGGGGTCTGGGAAGTCACCGGCTCCGGGGCCCACACCACAGTGCGCGTTCGTGGAACCCGGATGAACGAGACCAACTGTGCTTTCTGCGGCCAATGCGTGGCCCACTGTCCTGTGGGGGCTCTGCGGGGGCGGGACGACACCGAGAAGGTTTTTGCCGCCCTTACCGACCCAGAAAAAGAGGTGGTGTTCCAAATCGCCCCGGCTGTCCGGGCCGCCTGGGGGGAGAATCTGGGGTTGACCCCAGAACAGGCCACGGAAAAACGCCTGGCCGCCGCTGTCCGGGCCCTTGGAGTCAAGCACGTATTCGACACCACCTTCTCCGCCGACCTGACCATTATGGAGGAGAGCAGTGAGTTCGTGGAACGGCTCAGCGACCCGGAGCACGCCACGCTCCCCCAGTTCACCTCCTGCTGTCCTGGCTGGGTCCGCTTCCTGCGCAGGGAGTTCCCCGACATGGCCCCCCACCTCTCCACCGCCAAAAGTCCCCAACAGATGTTCGGCGCGGTGGCCAAGAGCTACTATGCCCAGTTGTTGGGGAAGAAGCCGGAAGACATTTTCTGTGTCTCCGTCATGCCCTGCATTGCCAAGAAATATGAGGCCGATGTCCCCCAGGTCAACGACGCAGCGGAGAAGGACGTGGACGTGGTGATTACCGCACGGGAGCTGGTCCGAATGCTCCGGGCCACCCAAATCAACGTGGCCGCTCTGCCGGAAGAGGAGTTTGACCACCCCTTGGGGGTAGGCTCCGGGGCCGGGGTCATCTTTGGTGTCACCGGTGGCGTTATGGAAGCTGCCCTACGCACCGCCTATTGGAAGCTTACCGGGAGCAATCCCCCCGCCGACGCGTTCCAGGAGATCCGAGGCCAGAAGCCCTGGCGGGAGGCCAGCTTTACCATCCAGGACACCACGGTCCGTTTGGCCGTAGCATCGGGCCTCTCCAGTGCCCGGATGCTCATGGAGGCCATCCAGTCAGGGCAAGCCTCCTACGATTTCGTAGAGGTCATGGCCTGCCCCGGCGGCTGCTCCGGTGGCGGCGGACAGCCGATCCACGACGGCGTGGATTTGTCGGAAGCGCGGGGCAACCGCCTCTACGCTCTGGACCAGGCCAATCCCATCCGCTTCTCCCATGAGAATCCAGTGATCCAGAAGCTATACAAAGAGTATTTGGAAGAACCGCTGTCCCATAAGGCACATAAGCTGCTGCACACAGAGCAAGCAAACTGGGAACTGTAAGTGCCAAATAGTCAAAACAGAGCAAAGCCCGCTGCGTCATGCAGCGGGCTTTTTTCACACATTTCATCAGGAAGTGCCTTACATAAACTTCTCGCCACTCTCCCAAGCCTGGCCTATCTTCTCACCTACGGCATAGTAGCCGTGCTGGAAGGTATCGAACACAAAGGCGTTGAGCTTGGCAGGGTCTACGACGCCGTCCGCATCCAGAACCGAATCGTCCACCAGGGTATTGACGATCTCCCCCAACACCCGGAGGCCAGAGGCCGACTCCTGGAACTCCACCACTTTGCACTCCAAGGTCAGGGGGTATTCCTCCACGATGGGGGCATCCACCCGTGTGCTCTTCACCGCGTGCATCCCCGTGCGGGCGAACTTATCTGCCACATCGTTGCCGCTGACCATGCCGAAATAATCCGACTCCTTCAAGTGTGGGATATCCGCCACACTCAGGGTAAAGGCCCCTCGCTGGCGCAGGTTCTTGGTGGTCTTGTGGCCCTCGCTGATGTTCAGGGCCACCATGTTTCGGGCACAGATTCCGCCCCAAGCCATGTTCATCACGTTCACCGTTTCATTTTCATCGTAAGTAGCGATCATCAAAACAGGCATGGGAAAGAGATTTGAATAAACTCCAATGCTTTTTTTCATGGTGATACCTCCCTATTCTGGCGCACTCACGCGCCCTCCTGGGCCTTTCTGGCCAGGTATTCGTCATAACTCAGCTTCCGGTCGATAAGTTTGCCGTCTGCGGTAAAGTCAAAAATACGGTTGCAGACTGTCTCCACCAACTGGTGGTCGTGGCAGGCCAGAAGAATGTTGCACTTCACCGCCTCCAGGCCCTTGTTCAGGGCAGCGATGGACTCCAAATCCAGGTGGTTGGTGGGCTGGTCCAGAAGCAGCACGTTCCCCCCAGAGAGCATCATCCGGGAGAGCATACACCGCACCTTTTCGCCACCGGAGAGAACTTTCACCGGCTTGTACACCTCGTCCCCGGAGAAGAGCATCCGTCCCAAAAAGCCCCGGAGGTACAACTCGCTGGGGTCCGGGGAGTACTGCCGCAGCCACTCCACCAAGTTGTCGTCGCAGTCCTCAAAGAACTCGCTGTTGTCTTTGGGGAAATAAGAGAAAGTGGCCGTGGTTCCCCAATCCACGCTCCCCTCGTCGGGCTCCATGCGCCCGGTGAGGATTTCAAAGAGGACACTGTGGGCATTCTCGTTGTCCCCGATGAAGGCCACCTTATCCCCCTTGCCCAGGAGGAAGGAGACCTTGTCCAGCACCTTCACCCCGTCGATGGTCTTGGAGACGTTGTTCACCGCTAGGATGGACTTCCCCACCTCCCGGTCCGGGGAAAACTTCACCCAGGGATAGCGCCGGGAAGAGGCGGGAAGCTCCTCCACAGTGAGCTTGTCCAACAGCTTCCGTCGGGCGGTGGCCTGTTTGCTCTTGGATTTGTTGGCGGAGAAGCGGGAGATGAAGTCTTGCAGCTCCTTGATCTTCTCCTCATTGCGCTTATTCTGGTTTTTCACCAACTGCTGGATCATCTGAGAGGACTCGAACCAGAAGTCGTAGTTGCCCACATACATCTTGATCTTTCCATAGTCGATGTCCACGATATGGGTGCAGACGGTGTTCAGGAAGTGGCGGTCATGGGAGACCACGATCACGGTGCTCTCAAAGTCCAGCAGGAAGTCCTCCAACCAGTTCACCGCATCGATGTCCAGGTTGTTGGTGGGCTCGTCCATGATGAGGATGTCTGGGCTGCCGAACAGGGCCTGGGCCAGCAGGACATTCACCTTCAGCCGGGGGTCCAGGTTGGCCATGCTCCCCTGGTGGTGCTCGGTGTCCACGCCCAAACCCTGGAGGATACGACTGGCCTCACTCTCAGCCTCCCAGCCCCCCAGCTCAGCAAAGGTCTCCTCCAGCTCACAGGCCAGGATACCATCCTCCTCGGACATTTCCTCCTTGGCGTACAGGGCGTCCCGCTCCTGGCCCACCTGGTAGAGCTTGGGGTTGCCCATAATCACCGTGTCCAGAACGGTATAGGCATCGTACATGTTCTGGTCCTGCTTCAGCACCGACATACGCAGCTCTGGCAGGATGGTCACGGCTCCGGTGGTGGCCTCCATGTCCCCGGAAAGAATTTTCAAAAAGGTAGACTTCCCCGCCCCGTTGGCGCCAATGATCCCATAGCAGTTGCCCTTGGTAAATTGCAGGTCAACGTGGGAGAACAGCAGGCGGTCACGGAATTGCAGGCTCAAGTCAGAAACAGTTAGCATGGGTATAGCTCCTCTTTTTCATATAAAGTATCCCTTGTAGCTTACCAGCTTTCGTCAGGGAATGCAAGCTGAATTTCTCAGGGGTTACCCCAGGAGCTTGTAAGCGCACAGAACAAATTGGACAGTAAAGGAAGAAAAAGGTAGAAGAATGCAGCCAAGTCAGTTAACGTTGAGCTATCACACAGCAACTGAACCGGGAGGAGGCCACAGCCTTTCAATGTG
This sequence comes from uncultured Oscillospiraceae bacterium, assembly GCA_910578575.1. GTDB lineage: Bacteria > Bacillota > Clostridia > Oscillospirales > Oscillospiraceae > Evtepia. Next base: position 912 of record CAJTQP010000080.1, on the reverse strand, counting down.
AGCCTCTCAGTATTGATGGTCTCCTCTACCATGGTACCTATCTTTTCGCTGGAGCACCAAAGGTGGAAAATCTTTTTTGATGGCTCAAATTGCCTATTAGGTCCTCATAGGTCAAAGGCTTTGGGCGTATGATGTCCGCCAAGAAACTGTTTTATATGTCTTTAGAGGACACTTACCAGCGTTTACAGGAGAGAATGTTTAGATTTTTTGGTATGTCGCAAACAGACGAACTCCATTTCCCTGTATATGCCAAGCAGCTAGGAAATAGCCTGAATGAACAGCTTGGCGAGTTCGGGTGGGCCCCCTGACACCCAACGCATTTTGCAAAAGATTTGAGATGGTCGGTGAGGAGCATACAGCTACGCCGACTACTATGGACTTCGACCATACGGAACGAGAGTCGTGGAAGGAGCCGCCTGATTCCCTTCTGGTAAAGCCTTTTCAAAGGGCGGCCCTGCTGGGGGAGCCGATGGAAGCTATGGGTTACCTTTGCGGTTGCTTAGGTAATTGCTTACCTGTTCACAAGTTGCAGGGCAAGTGCTGCGAAATCTTTTGCCCTTTGTTTCTAAACAGCGATGCTTGTTAAAGCTGTACCTTCAATCGTCTAGCACATCCCCATAATACTATGACGGGACAATGAGAACGATCCCCATCATTCTCATTGTCCCGTTCATTCACAGTTTTATTACGCTTACTCGACCTTTCCTGCCTGCCCTTCTCAGACCGAAACATCATCGAAAACAACTTTCAACAAAGACAGCGCCTTTGTACAATCCTTGGGAGAAAGACGCTCGCAAAAAGAAATCAAATCTTTCTGAGAACAACTAGAAGTATATGTTAAGGAATCCTGCAAGAAATATAGCGGATCTGTTTCAAGGGCGTTGCAAATGTTGACAAAGAAATCAAGACTTG
>CAJTQP010000079.1 GCA_910578575.1 uncultured Oscillospiraceae bacterium | reverse complement strand
CGGGTGCTGGTGAATGGCCGCCCCGCGTCCCTGGGGGACCGGGCGGACCTGGAGCGGGACCTGGTGACCCTGGACGGCCAGCCGGTGAGGCCCACCGGGGGGAACACCCTCCTCATGCTCTATAAGCCCCGCGGGGTGGTGACCACCCTCTCCGACGAGAAGGGGCGAAAGACCGTGGCGGAGCTGGTGGCGGACTGTCCCGCCCGCGTCTGGCCTGTGGGGCGCTTGGACATGGACTCCGAGGGCCTGTTGCTGCTCACCGACAACGGGGCCCTCACCAACACCCTGCTGCACCCCCGCCACGGGGTGGAGAAGGAGTACCTGGTGTGGGTGGCGGGCTATGCACCCCAGGCGGAACAGCGTCTGGCCGCCCCCATGACCCTGGAGGGGCAAGCCCTGCGCCCGGCCAAGGTACGGCTGAAACAGGCCCAGGGGGACCGGGCCCTGCTGTCCGTGACCATCCGGGAAGGGAAGAACCGGCAGATCCGGCGGATGTGTGCCCTGTGCGGCCTGGAGGTGCGGCGGCTGAAGCGCATCCGGGAGGGGGCGCTGCGGCTGGACCGGTCCCTCCGGCCTGGGCAGTGGCGCCCCCTGACAGGGGAGGAGCGGCGCCAATTGGAGGAAATGGAGCTGCAAGACTAAGAATTTTTTCTTGCAAAACCCACGGCTTGGCGTTATAATACCCCCTGATAGCACAGTGTAAACGGAGCGTTTCGCTCCAGAATCCCGTGGACAGGCACAGCCGGGCGGAGGAAAGACGTATGGCCAAGGACATTTTAGCCCTCATCAGCAGTAAGATGAACACCTTTTCAAAGGGTCAGAAGTTGATCGCCAACTATATCTTGAGCTCCTATGACAAGGCCGCCTTTATGACGGCCAGCAAGCTGGGCAAGACCGTCCACGTCAGTGAGTCCACGGTGGTGCGCTTTGCCTCAGAGCTGAAGTATGACGGCTACCCCGCCATGCAGAAGGCCTTGCAGGAGATGATCCGCAACAAGCTCACCTCCATCCAGCGCATTGAGGTGACCAACGATATCATTGGCAACCAGGACGTGGTGAGCACCGTGATGCAGTCGGACATGGAAAAGATCCGCATCACCATGGAGGAACTGGACCGGGAGAGCTTCGACAAGGCGGTGGAGGCCATTGTGGAGGCCCGGAAGATCTACATCCTGGGCACCCGCTCCTCCGGTTCCCTGGCGGGCTTTATGTCCTTCTACTTTGGCCTGATGTTTGACAACGTGGTCCACGTAGGGGAGAGCGCCAACCAGGAGATCTTTGACCAGATCGTCCAGGTGGGGGTGGGGGACGTGGTGATCGGCCTGTCCTTCCCCCGGTATTCCCGGCGCACGGCGCGGGCCATTGGTTTTGCCCATGAGCGGGGCTCCAAGGTGATCGCCATCACCGACAGTGCCACCAACACCATGGCCCAGTCGGCGGACTACGTGCTCCTAGCCAAGAGCGACATGGCCTCAGTGGTGGACTCCCTGGTGGCCCCTTTGAGCCTCATCAACGCCCTGCTGGTGGCTATCGCCCGGAGCAAGACCGACGTGGTGGACCACTTCGAGCGCCTGGAGCACATCTGGCAGGAGTACGGCGTGTTTGTGAATATGGAGGAAGAGAACCAATGAGCCACCCACCTGTGGTGATGATCGGCGGCGGGGCGGCGGGGATGATGGCCGCCCTGTGGTGCCGGAAGTCCGGCGCACCGGTGCTGCTGCTGGAGCCCAACGAAAAGTTGGGGCGCAAGCTGTACATCACCGGCAAGGGCCGCTGCAACCTGACCAACCATACCACCCCGGCGGGGGTGTTGGAGAACATCCCCCGGAACAGCCGCTTTCTCTACAGTGCGGTGACCCGCTTTCCTCCGGAGGATGTGATGGGCTTTTTTGAGGACCTGGGGGTCCCCCTAAAAACCGAGCGGGGGGGACGGGTCTTTCCCCAGTCAGACAAGGCGGCCGACGTGATCGACGCCTTATTTTTTGCCCTGAAACGGGCGGGGGTGTCCCGCCGCCAGGCCAGGGCCCTGGACCTGGTGGTGGAAGATGGCCGGGTCACCGGGGTGACGGTGGAGGAGGAGACGATTCCCGCCGCCGCTGTGGTGGTGGCCACCGGGGGCCTGTCCTATCCGGCCACCGGCTCCACCGGGGACGGCTACCGCCTGGCCCAGGCGGTGGGCCACACCATTTTGCCCCCGCGGGCTTCCCTGGTGCCCCTGGAAGAGGCGGGGGAGACCTGCGCCCAGATGCAGGGGCTTTCCCTGCGCAACGTGCGCTTGACGGTGAAGAACCAGAAAAAGAAGGTTTTGTTTCAAGAACAGGGGGAGCTGCTCTTCACCCACTTCGGCCTCTCCGGCCCCCTGGTGCTCAGCGCCAGCGCCCATATCAACTGGGAAAAGGACCAGTGTACCGCCCTGATTGATTTGAAACCCGCCCTGGAGGAGGAAAAGCTGGAGGCGCGGATCTTGCGGGATATCGCCGCCGCCCCCAACAGGGCCTTTCACAATTTGCTGGAGGGCTTGTTGCCCCGCCTGCTGGTGCCAGTGATGGTGCAGCGGGTGGAGGTCCCCCCGGACCTGCCGGGGAATGCCCTCACCAAGGGACAGCGGCGGCGGCTGGTGGAGACCATGAAGGCCTTTTCCCTCCCCCTCAAAGGACCCCGTCCGGTGAAGGAGGCCATCATCACCGCCGGGGGCGTCAAGACCGGGGAGATCGACCCCAAGACCATGATGTCCAAACAGGCGGCGGGCCTCTTCTTTGCCGGAGAGGTGATGGACGTGGACGCCTACACCGGCGGCTTCAACCTGCAAATCGCCTGGTGTACCGGCCGGGTGGCCGGGGAGAGTGCCGCCGCTTACTGGAAGGAGCAGCTATGAAACACTATAATATTGCCATCGACGGCCCCGCCGGGGCGGGGAAGAGTTCCCTGGCCAAGGCCCTGGCTGCCCAACTGGGGGCCATGTATGTGGATACCGGGGCCATCTACCGTACCGTGGGCCTTTACGTGGCCCGCCAGGGCGGGGACTGCGGCAAGCGGGAGGACGTCCTGTCCAAGCTGCCGGACATCCACATCACCCTGGACCATGGCCCCGACGGCTTGCAGCGGATGTACCTCAATGGGGAGGACGTGACCCAGGCCATCCGGGAGAACGCGGTGTCCCGCTATGCCTCCCAGGTCTCCGCCATCCCGGAGGTGCGGGCCTTCCTGCTGGATATCCAGCGTGGCCTGGCGGCGGAGCACAACGTGGTCATGGATGGCCGGGATATCGGCACCGTGGTCTTGCCGGAGGCAGAGGTGAAGGTGTTCCTCACCGCCTCTGTGGAGCAGCGGGCCCTGCGCCGCTGGAAGGAGCTCAGCGCCAAGGGGGAGAGCCCTGACCTGGCCACCATCCAGGCGGAAATCACCCAGCGGGACTATGACGACAGCCACCGGGCGGCGGCCCCCCTGCGCCAGGCGCAGGACGCGGTGTTGCTGGATACCTCGGCGCTGAATGTAGAGGAGAGCTTGGCGGCGCTGCAAGCCATTGTGAAAGAGAGGATCGGACGTTGAAGAGTATCATTCCCTACCCGGTGTCCTACCTGGTGAGCAAGCTGATTTTTACCATCGCCTTTTTCCGCACCCCCCTGAAGGTCTACGGCCGGGAGAACATTCCCAAGGGCAGCGTGGTGATCTGTTCCAACCACGCCCACGGCAACGACCCCTTTTACATCGTCTATTCCTTCCCCTTTTGGGACAAAATACGCATTATGGCCAAGGAGGAGATCCGCCACATGCCTGTGGTGGGCCGTCTCCTGGACTTTTTGGGCATAGCAATTTGGGTCAAACGGGGACAATCGGACCTGGGGGCCATGAAGCTCTCCATGAAAACCCTGAAGAAGGGGGAGAAGTTGCTGATTTTCCCGGAGGGCACCCGCCACGATGAGCTGGGAGAGGGCAAGACCGGGGCGGCCCTGATGGCCATTCGCGCCAAGGTTCCCGTGCTGCCGGTGTATGTGGCCCCGGAGCGCAAGCATTTTCATCGGGTGAAGGTGTATTTTGGAAAGCCATTTATGCCCTTCACGGAGGATAGAAAGCCCACGGCGGAGGACTACCAAAAGGCCACCGAGGACATCATGGCCCACATTGCCGCCATCCGGGACAGCCGGGAGGAGATGGAGGCCCAATGCAGGAAGTGATTTTGGCAAGATCCGCCGGCTTCTGCTTCGGTGTGCGCCGGGCGGTGGAGATGGCCCAGACCCTGGCGGACAGCGGGAAGCCCTACGTGATGCTGGGCCCCGTGATCCACAACCAGGAGGTGATCCGGGACCTGGAGGCACGGGGAGTGGGCTGCGTGGACAGCTTGGAAGCCCTGCCCCCGGACTGCGGCGTCATCATCCGCTCCCACGGAGAGGGCCAGGCCGTCCACCAACGGCTGCGAGAGATGGGCCGGGAGGTGGCCGACGCCACCTGCGTGAAGGTGACGAAGATCCACCGCATTGTGGAGGAGGCCAGCCGCCGGGGGCGGCAGGTCATCATCATCGGGGAGGCGGAACACCCGGAGGTGAAGGCCATCGCCGGATGGTGCCAGGGGGCACGGGTTTTCCGGGATGTGGAGGAGTTGGACGGTTTTCTGGGAGAAAAGGACGAAAACCACAAAAAACCTATTACATTGGTTTCCCAAACTACATCAACCCATAAAATTTGGGGCCCATGCCGAGAAAAAGTAAAAAAAGAGTGTACAAACGCCGAAATTTTTGATACAATATGTGATGCTACGTGTAAGCGGCAATCAGAGGCGCAGAGTTTGGCGGAGCGGTGCGGCGCGATGATCGTCATCGGTGACAAGAAAAGCTCCAATACGACCCGACTTGCCCAGTTGTGCCGGACGCATTGCCCGCTGGTTTACCACATCAGCCGGGCGGAAGAGCTTGACCGGGGTATGGTGAGCGGGGTAGCTTCTGTGGGAATCACTGCTGGTGCTTCTACGCCGGGGTGGATAATAAAGGAGGTCAAAGTCAAAATGGACGAGAATACCAATGTGATGGAGATCGAGGAGTCCTTCGCTGATATGTTGGAGAAATCGATCAAAACTTTAAATACGGGAGATAAGGTTACAGGTGTGGTCACCGGGATCACTGCCACGGAAGTCAACGTGGACCTGGGCACCAAGCACGCAGGCTACATCCCCCTGGCGGAACTGAGCGACGACCCCACCGCAAAGGTGGAGGATCTGGTCAAGGTGGGCGACGAGATCGAGACCTATGTCATGCGCGTCAACGACATGGAGGGCGTTGCCACCCTGTCCAAGAAGCGCCTGGACGCCGTGAAGAACTGGGACACCATCGAGACCGCCGTGGAGGAGAAGACCGTGCTGGAAGGCGTGGTCACCGAGAACAACAAGGGCGGCATCGTGGCCAACGTCAAGGGCATCCGCGTGTTCATCCCCGCCTCTCAGACTGGTATGCCCCGTGGGGCCGACCTGTCCGAGATGATCAAGGAGAAGGTGCGCCTGCGCATCACCGAGGTCAACCGCTCCCGCCGCCGTGTGGTGGGCTCCATCCGTGCTGTGGCCGCTGAGGAGCGCGCCGCCAAGGCCGCTGAGGTCTGGGCAAACATCGAGGAAGGCAAGCGCTACGACGGTGTGGTGAAGTCCCTGACCTCCTATGGCGCCTTCGTGGACATCGGCGGTGTGGACGGCATGGTCCACGTCTCCGAGCTCTCCTGGAGCCGCATCAAGAATCCCGCTGAAGTGGTCTCCGTGGGCGACCAGGTCAGCGTGTATGTCATCTCCTTCGACACCGAGAAGAAGAAGATCTCTCTGGGTATGAAGGACCGGGATCAGGATCCCTGGGAGAAGTTCACCTCCACCTATGACGTGGGCGACACCGCCAACGTCCGCGTGGTGAAGCTGATGACCTTCGGCGCCTTTGCCGAGATCGTCCCCGGTGTGGACGGCCTGATCCACATCTCCCAGATCGCCGACCACCGCATCGACAAGCCCGGCGATGTGCTGGAGGAAGGCCAGAACGTGGACGTGAAGATCACCGATATCGACCACGAGCGTCAGAAGGTCTCCCTGTCCATCCGTGCCCTGCTCAACGACGCCCGCACTGCTGTGGACGAAGATGAGATGGAGCAGGACGGCGAAGACCCGGAGTTCGTAGGCGTATAAAAACGAATCAAAAAGGGGAACGTTGGTTCCCCTTTTTGCCAAACCATCAATGGAGGGGTGAGCCGCCCCCCTTTGGGGCAAACTAGGCTCAGCCCAAGGAAATGGAGGAGAAAACTATGGTTACCATTACCAAAGATACCATCGTGGGCGATATCCTGGACATTGCACCGGAGACGGCCCCCGCTTTTGTAGAGATCGGCATGATGTGCCTGGGTTGCCCCGCTTCCCGGAATGAGACCGTGGAGGAGGCCTGCCTGGTCCACGACCAGTCTGTAGATCAGCTGGTGGACAAGCTCAATGCGCTGATTGCAGCCAACAAGCACTAACAACAGGAAAAAAACAGGGACGGGACCCCCCGCCCCTGTTTTTTGCAGAGTAGGAAGGAGGGGGAGCGTGGCAGCACTGACCCTATCCCCCCGGCTCTCCGCCATTGCCGCCCAGGTCCCCCAGGGGACCCGGCTGACGGACGTGGGTACCGACCACGCCTACCTCCCCACCGCCCTGCTGCTGGCGGGGCGGATCCAGCAGGCGGAGGCCACAGACGTACACGCGGGGCCCCTCCAGCGAGGCCGGGAGACCGCCGCCCTTTACGGGGTGTCGGATGGCATCCGCTTCTGCCTCCGGGACGGCCTGGAGGGCCTCCAGGGGCCGGAGACGGACACGGTGGTGATTGCCGGCATGGGGGGAGAGCTCATTGCCCGCATTTTGGAACAGGCCCCCTGGACCAGGGAAAAGCTGCTCCTGCTCCAGCCCATGACCGCCCAGGCGGAGCTGCGCCAGTGGCTCACAGGACATGGCTATGCCATCCAGGGGGAGACCCTGGTGCGGGAGGGGGAGAAGTTCTATCAGATCCTCCGAGTCCAGGGGGGGGAGACCCGCCCCTATACCCAGGGGGAGCTCTGGGCCGGACGGCAGCACCAGGGGGAGGAGAGCCCCCACCGCCTGGATTTTTTGAACCAACTCATCCAGCGCCGCCGCCGGGCCCTGGCGGGGATGGCCTCCAGCGCCAAGGTGTCCCAGGAGGAGCTTTGCCAGCTAGAGACCTTGGTGAAGGAGCTGGAGGACATGAGAGAGGAGTGGAGCAAATGGCAACGGTGAGAGAGATTTTCAACTTCTTGGACCAAAAGGCCCCCTTCCGTTACCAGTTGGACTTTGACAATGCCGGGTTCCTGGTGGGCCGGGGAGCGCGCCAGGTGCAGCGTGCCCTGGTGGCCCTGGATATCACCCCGGCGGTGATCGACGAGGCCATTGCCCTGGACTGCCAGCTTATCGTGGCCCATCATCCCGTGATTTGGGATAAGCTGGGCCAGGTAACCGACGAGACCACCACGGGGCAAAAGGTCCTCACCTTGGTGGAGAACGGCATCGCCGCGATATGCACCCATACCAATCTGGACGCGGTGGAGGAGGGCGTGAACACACAGCTTGCCCAGCGGATTGGCCTGAAGGAGACCGTTCCTCTGGAGACCGACGGGATCGACGAAGTGGGTCGCCCCTACGGCATCGGCCGGGTGGGGGAGGTTTCCGCGCCCATCCCTTTGAAGGACTTCGCCCAACAGGTAAAGACCGTCCTGGACCTGGAGGGCATTCGGGTGATGGATGCCGGAGTCCCCATCCACCGGGTGGCCGTTGGTGGGGGGGCCTGCGGCAGTATGCTCCCCCAGGTAAAAGCCATGGGCTGTGACACCTTCCTCACCTCCGAGTTAAAACACGACGTCTACTTGGAAGCCCAAGCCTTGGGAATCAACCTCCTGGACGCGGGCCACTATTCCACGGAAACCGTAGTCTGTCCCGCCCTGGCGGCATGGCTGCGAGAGGCCTTCCCGGAGGTGTCGGTGGAAATCACAAGGAGGCAGAGAGAGGTATTTACGTACCAGTGAAGAAGGTGTAAAGTTTTCGTCCACCTTTTTCAAAAGGTGGCCAGGTCCAGGAGCAGAGCTCCTGGCGGAGTCCAGAGGCAGCGCCTCTGGCCAGGTCCAGGGCGGGAGCCCTGGGCAGGTTTGGGCGGCAGCCCAACAGAATATCATACAAAATCCTTGATTTATCAAGCCTTACCCTTGCCAACCCTGCCAAGCTGTGCTAAAATTATTCTGCATTTACCTGCCGTGCGATGGCGCGGCGCATCCATATAATCAGAAAGGGAACGATGCCAAATGTCCGGACATTCCAAGTGGCATAACATTCAAAAGACCAAGGGCGCAGCGGACGCCAAGCGCAGCGCCGCCTTTACCAAGGTGGCCAAGGAGATCATCGTGGCCGTGAAAACCGGCGGCTCCGGGGACCCCAACAACAATTCCCGCCTGGCCACCGTCATCGCCAAGGCCAAGGCCGTGAATATGCCCAACGACAACATCAAGCGCACCATTGAAAAGGCCCTGGGGGCCAACAATACCGACAACTATGAGAGCGTGGTCTATGAGGGCTACGGTCCCTGCGGCGTGGCCGTCATTGTGGAGGCCCTCACCGATAACCGTCAGCGTACCGCCCCGGAGGTCCGCCACTACTTCGACAAGTTCGGCGGGAACTTGGGGGCCACTGGCTGTGTGTCCTGGTCCTTCGACCGCAAGGGCGTGATCCTCATCGACAACGAGGACGGCGACCTGGAAGAGGACGCCGTGATGATGGACGCCCTGGACTGCGGCGCCGCCGACTTCGAGCCGGAGGAGAGTTGCTTCACCATCTATACCGAGCCCGACGACTGCGGCAAGGTGGCTGCGGCCATGGAGGAGAAGGGCTATGTGTTTGCCTCCGCCCAAGTGGAGATGGTGCCCCAGAACTACGTCAAGCTGGACAACGACGGGGACATCAAGAACATGGAGAAGCTCATCGACATGCTGGAAGAGAACGACGATGTGCAGAACGTGTACCACAACTGGGAACAGTAAACAAAGAAACTTTTTACAAAAAAGGACCGTTGCAGAGGAATGACCTGCAACGGTCCTTTTGTCATACAAGTGGGAAACTCACGGCAATTCGATCCGCATCCTGCTGTTGGGGTCCACCATCCGCACCAGCACCGCCGCCGCCTCCGCACGGGAGATGGAGGCGTTGG
>CAJTQP010000078.1 GCA_910578575.1 uncultured Oscillospiraceae bacterium | reverse complement strand
CCCGGTGAACAGGCCCTGGACGTAGGCAAAGCAGGCAGAGGTATAGTACCACTCAGTACTAACCAAATCGGTAAAATGGGTGGCTTCCTCTCCGGAGGTCTGGACCACACACTCCCCTTCCCAGAAAAACATCGCCGCGTCAGAGCGCACCGTCACCATGGCGGTGGCACCCTCGCTGACCAGATAGCGGTGCCCCTCTTCCAGGCTCAGCTCCATGGCCTGCGTGCCAGTGGTGGCGTCGATGAACACGCCGCCACTGGCAGAGCCCTGGGCGGTACCGGCGCTGAGGATCACCACAGAGCCCTGGGACAGGGTGAGCCGGTCCCCCCGGCTATAGCGCTTGCTGTCCACGTTGCTGACGCCGCCGCCCGCCTCCAGCTTGTTCACCGCGGCCTGGTAGGAGAGGGAGACCGCCCGCTCCACCTGCTCCGCCACCTGCTTGATCAGGTCATTTTGATATGTATTGTTCAAATAGTCCAGGGAGACCAGAGGGTCGGATGCTGTCCCGCCGGTGGCATAGGCTGTGGTGGAACACAGCAGCAGCACCGCCAGGATCAGGCCCAAAAACCGCCTGCATTTCATCTGCACCGCCTCCTTTTGTATCGCTTTCTTTTCTCGCCCTGTCTAATTCGACAGACAGCGCAATGATATCTTTAGTTTACTGTATTCTCCTGGAAAAGTCAACGCATCACTTTTTTCCTCCCACCACGTTTTCATGGGCTTCCTTCCAAATCCCCAGGATGGCCCCTATTGTATCATGGGTAGAAATCCAACGCAACTTTATTTGACAGAATTCCTGCAAATTAAATGGAAAAACCGTGATTTTCCTCTTGACAGCTTGGTGGTTTTGTCGTATAATTCATGCTGTTCTGAGAAGAAAATTGATAAAAGTCCTAGTTTCCCTTTCTTTATGAAAGTACCGCCTCTTCGTTTCGTTCCGAAGAGGCGGTACTTTCATTCTGTTTTTATCACGCTCACCGGGCAGTCCTCCGCCGCCTGGCGGGCATCGTCCTCCTGGCCGGGGGGCACTTGGCCCACCGCCTGGGCGATCCCCTCCTCGTTCATGGTGAAGAGGTCGGGATACTCCTCGGTGCATAGGCCGCAGCTAATGCAGCCGTCCACAACAGTGACCTTCATGGCGTTCTCCTTCCCGGAGCTGGGAACTGACATACACAGCCCCACCTGCTCTCCGGGATAGTTTGCCGGGAGTTTTGGGATTTATACCCCCTTGCAAAAAACGCGGCGCATTCCAGCGCCGCGTTCTGCTGTCAGGAAACCCCGGCGGCCTCCTTGGCATCCAGGTAGGCCTTCCACTTCTCCACCAGGGGGAGAAACAGGCCGCCCACCACATTGCCTAGGGACACCACCACAATGCGCAGCAGGGACTCCCCTGGCTGGTCATACAGTACCCCGGATACACTCCAATAATACATATCCGCAATGCTATGCTCCGTGCCGCAGAGGATGAACACCGTCACCCCCAAAAACAGGGATAAGTACTTCCCCAGTTGGTGGGGATTCTTGGCATAGCCGTTCACCGCAATGAAGATGCAGATGTTACACAGGATGGCCAGGACGAACAGGCTCAGCAGGGAGGCGTTCATCTTCCCCTCCACCAATCCTGCCGCCACCGCGTTGATCCCCGACGGTCCGGTGATGCTGGTGCACTGCTCCAGGGCAGCGATGAGCATACAGCCCAGGAAATTGCCCAGCCAGATGATCCCCAGATCCAGCAGATAAGCAGGCAGGGGGTTGTCGAAGAGGTAGCATGCCTTCCCTGTAAAAAGGTTATAGCCGCGGGTACATATCGTAAACAGGCCGATGGCGAAGAACAGCGCCCCCACCACCACGCCGCCGGTGAAGCTGTCCTTGATGCGCAGGAAGGCAGTGCCCCCCAGGCCGATACAGAAGCCCCCCAGCAGGGCATATAGGAACATTCCCCAATTACGTCTCATGCCCTTGCCTCCTTTTCCCTCCGGATGTGGTCCAGGACGATACCCAACAGCTCCTCCCGGCCCACGCCCTTTTCCGCAGAAAAGGGCAGGACCGGTACGGTCTCCGGTAACGCCAAGGTCTCCCGGATCAGGGCCAGATTGGGCTCCAACTGGCTTTTTTTCAATTTATCCTGCTTGTTGGCCACCACCACGAAAGGCTTGCCGCTGTCCAGGAACCACTGGCACATGACGCAGTCGTCTGCCGTGGGCTTATGGCGCATATCCACCAAAAGCAAGCCCAGGGTGAGCAGGCTGGTGTCGGCAAACCACTGCTCCATGAGCTTGCCCCAGCGGGCCCGCTCCTGCTTGGAGACCTTTGCGTAGCCGTAGCCGGGAAGGTCCACGAAGTAGACCTTCTGGTCGATCAAAAAATAGTTGATGTGGGTGGTTTTCCCTGGGGCAGAGCCCACCCGTGCGAAGTTTTTCCGCTGCAACAGGCGGTTGATCACCGAGGACTTGCCCACATTGGACCGCCCAGCAAAGGCGATTTGGGGCAGGCGGTCCCTGGGGCAATCCGCCAGGCTGGCCGCAGAGCGGATAAACTCCGCCTTTTGTGTGTTCAGCTCCATAGTGCTCCTCTCATGCCTGGGGGCGGGGGGTGTGGGTCTCTGGGCTCTCAGGCAGGGCGGTCAAGCTCTCCCCCATCCCCTGGGCCTGGGCCAAGGGGGGGTGCTCCAGGGCGTTGGCCAGCACCTGGTCCACATGGTCCACAGGGATGAACTGAAGGGCACCCCGGACGGTCTGGTCGATCTCCTCCAGGTCCTTCTCGTTCTCCTTGGGAATAATCACCGTGTGGATGCCGTTGCGCAGGGCTGCCATGGACTTCTCCCGCAAGCCGCCGATGGGCAGCACCCGGCCTCGGAGGGTGACCTCCCCGGTCATGGCCACATCGCTGCGGACAGGGATATTTGCCAAGGCGGAGACCATGGCGGTGCAAATCGTGACACCGGCGGAGGGGCCGTCCTTGGGCACTGCCCCTTCCGGGAAGTGGATGTGGACGTCCTGCTCCTTATAAAAGTCCGCCGGGATACCCAGCTGCACCGCGCGGCTACGGATATAGGTGAAGGCCGCGCGGGCGGACTCCTTCATCACATTGCCCAGGTTGCCGGTGAGCTCCACCTTGCCGCTGCCGGGGACCACGTTGACCTCGGCCTCCAGCAGGGTGCCCCCCACAGAGGTCCAGGCCAGGCCGTTCACCAGGCCCACCTGGTTCTCTGTCCCCTGTTTTTCCGGGTGGTACTTCCGGGGGCCCAAGTAGGTCTCTACCGTATCGCCGGTGACCTTTACCTGCTTGCTCTCCTCGGAGACGATGGCCATAGCCGCCTTGCGGCACAGGGAGCCCAGCTCCCGCTCCAGCACACGGACGCCGGATTCCCGCGTGTAGGACACAATGGTCTCCCGGATGGCGTCATCACTGAGGCGCAGTTGGGTCTTTTTCAGACCGTGGCGTTTCAACTGCTTGGGCAGCAGGTGGGTTTTGGCGATTTGCAGCTTTTCCTCGTCGGTATAACTGGGTAGCTCGATAACCTCCATCCGGTCCAGCAGGGGCTTGGGGATGGTAGAGGTGGTGTTGGCGGTGGTAATGAACATCACGTCAGACAGGTCAAAGGGCAGCTCGATGAAGTGGTCCCGGAAAGTGCTGTTCTGCTCCGCATCCAGAACCTCCAACAGGGCTGCCGCGGGGTCTCCCCGCATATCGCTGCCCAGCTTGTCGATCTCATCCAGAAGCAGCAGGGGGTTGCTGGTCCCCGCCTGGCGCACAGCGTTCATGATCCGCCCAGGCATGGCCCCCACATAGGTCTTGCGGTGGCCGCGAATGTCCGCCTCGTCGTGGATGCCGCCCAGAGAAATGCGGGCCAGCTTCCGGTTCAAAGCGCGGGCCATGGACTTGCCGATGGAGGTCTTACCCACACCGGGGGGACCCACCAGGCAGATGATCTGCCCTTTCAGCTCCGGGGCCAGCTGCTTCACCGCCACAAACTCCAGAATGCGTTCCTTGACCTTCTCCAAGCCGAAGTGGTCTGCATCCAAAATCTTACGGGCAGAATTGACGTTCACCCGTTCCTTGGACTTCTTATTCCAGGGCAGCTCCAAACACACGTCCAGGTAGTTGCGCAGCACCGAGGCCTCCGCCGAGGTAAAGGGCTGCTTTTCCAGGTGGATAACCTCTTTTAGCAGCTTTTCCTCCACCTCTTCCGGGAGGCGGGCGTCGGCAATCTGCCGGCGGTAGGCCAGGATCTCATTGTCCCCGTCCTCCCCCAGCTCCTCCTGGATCACCCGGACCTGCTCCCGCAGGAAGGCATCCTTCTGGTTCTGGGACATGTTCTCCTGGACCTGGCGCTGGATGTTGTGCTCCATCTCCAAAATCTCCACCTCCCGGCGGAGCAGACGGTTGAGCTTATTCAGCCGCTGGACAGGGCGGATCTCGTCCAGGATGGACTGCTTATCCAGCACCCGCATGGCCACATTCTGGGCGATAAAGTCAGCGATATAGCCGGGGTCCTCGCTGGAGAGGATGTTCATGAGTACGTCGGCGGAGGACGCCTTGGGGTTCAGGTCCGTGTAGCGGTCAAAGAGCTCATAAGCCTGGCGGATGGCCGCCTCCGCCCGCAGGGAGTTGCTGTGGCCCTCATAGTTGGGAAATTCCACCTGCTCCACCTCTCCCATCAGGTAGGGCTCCGTCTGGGTGAGGTTGTGGAGCCGGGCCCGGAACTGCCCCTCCGCCATGATGCGGATGGACTTCCCCGGCAGGCGGAGGATCTGCCGCACGATGGACACCGTCCCGATGGGAAAGAGCTGGTTGATGTCCGGCGCCTCCACCCGAATGTCCCGCTGGGCCACCAGGAAAATGGGCTGGTTGGAGGCCATGGCCTCCTCCACAGACTGGACGGAGGACTCCCGCGCGATGTCGAAGTGGACCATCATCTTGGGATACACCGTCAGGCCCCGCAGGGGCAGGACAGGAATGGGATATAGCTTCTTCTCTTCCTCTGGCAAGGTGTTTCACTTCCTTTCCCCGGCGTATGTACGCCGGGCAGTTGTAGAAAGGGCGGAGAGTTTCCCCTCCGCCCTGGGTCTTGTCTCAGGCTGTGCCGTCCCGGCGGGCCAGGCCGCCGTTCTGGGCCCGCAGGGCCGCAGCGCCCAGGCGGGGCCGGGGCGGACGCTCCGGGTCCCGGACCAGGCTGGGGGCAACCCCATCCTTCACGCTCTCGGCGGTGATATCCACCTCCACGATGGAGTCATCGGAGGGGATGTCAAACATGATCTGATTCATGACGCCCTCCAGCACGGCCCGCAGGCCACGGGCGCCAATGCCCCGGTCCATACACTTGTCAGCCACAGCTTCCAATGCCCCCGGCTGGAACACCAGGTCCACCATATCGTATTCCAGGAGCTTTTGATACTGCTTGACCAGGGCGTTCTTGGGCTCGGTGAGGATGCGCACCAGGTCCTCCCGGCTCAGGGGGGACAGGGAGGTGATGATGGGCAGACGGCCCACCAACTCCGGGATGATGCCGAATTTCAACAGGTCGTGGGGCTGGATCTGATCCAGCATGTTGCGCTCTTTCAGCTCTTCCTTCCCCAAAATCTCCGCGCCGAAGCCGATGCCCTTCTGGTTCACCCGCTTCTCGATGATCTTCTCCACGCCGTCAAAGGCGCCGCCGCAGATGAAGAGGATATTCTTGGTGTTCACCTGGATGAACTCCTGGTGGGGGTGCTTTCTGCCCCCCTGGGGGGGGACGTTGGCCACGGTGCCCTCCAGGATCTTCAACAGGGCCTGCTGGACCCCCTCGCCGGACACGTCACGGGTGATAGAGGTATTTTCGCTCTTTCGGGCGATTTTATCCATCTCATCAATGTAAATAATGCCCCGTTCTGCCTGCTCCACGTCGTAATCGGCGGCCTGCACCAGCCGCAGGAGGATATTCTCCACGTCATCGCCCACGTAACCAGCCTCGGTGAGGGTGGTGGCGTCGGCAATGGCAAAGGGTACCCGGAGGATCTTGGCCAGGGTCTGGGCCAGCAGGGTCTTGCCGCTGCCGGTGGGGCCGATGAGCAGGATGTTGCTCTTTTGCAGCTCAACATCGTCACCGCCGCCAAAGTAGATGCGTTTATAGTGGTTGTACACAGCCACAGACAGGGCCACCTTCGCTGACTCCTGCCCCACCACATATTCGTCCAGGTACGCCTTGATCTCCTTGGGATTGGGGATGATTTCGGGCATATCTGAGGAGAGCTGGTCCTCCGGTTCGGGCATCTCGTCTAAAATATCCATACAAAGGTGGACGCACTCGTTGCATATATAAGCGCCAGGGCCGGCGATGACCTTTGCCACCTGGTCCTGATGCTTGCCGCAGAAGGAGCAGCGAATGGCCCGTTTCTCTTCTTTGTTCATTTGCTTCACCTCTTTCTTCCATTGTCTCAACAAGGGATTCAAACTTGTATTGTTCGCAGTTTTCAGTAGATTTTACATCATACTGTTTTTCGTGTCAACTCTATAACGTGGAAAAAGGGGGACAAATGCCCCCCTTTTTTTTTTGCCTCTCAGCGCTTATCAATCACTTTGTCAATGATGCCGTAGGCTAAGGCCTCGTCCGCAGTCATGAAGTTGTCCCGCTCACAGTCGGCGGCGACCACTTCCAGCGGCTTGCCAGTGTTGTCAGAAAGGATCTGGTTCATGCGCTTTTTGATGCTCTCCAAGCGTTTCATGTGGATGGCCATGTCGGTGACCTGACCCTGGGTCCCAGCGGAGGGCTGGTGGATCATGATTTCCGCATTGGGCAGGGCCATACGCTTGCCCTTGGCCCCGGAGGAGAGCAGGAACGCGCCCATACTGGCCGCCATGCCGATGCAAATGGTAGACACATCGCACTTGACGTACTGCATGGTGTCATAGATTGCCATCCCCGCTGTCACGGAGCCGCCGGGGCTGTTGATGTAAAACTGGATATCCTGGTCCGGATTCTGGGATTCCAGATACAACAGCTGGGCAACCACAAGGCTGGCCGTGGTGTCGTTCACCTCTTCCGAGAGGAAGATGATCCGGTCGTTGAGCAGGCGGGAGAAAATGTCATAGGACCGCTCTCCCCGGTTGGTTTGTTCTACTACGTAAGGTACTAAACTCATGCTGATGATCTCCTTTTTCCGTTTAGAACAAAGAGTACCCTGTCTAAAGGAAAATTATTCCTCCGGCTTTTCCGTCTCAGTTTTCTTTTTTCTTGTTGTCTTTTTGGGTGCCTCTTCCCCCTCAGCCTTCTCAGCCTTGGGCTTTCTGCTGCGGGTGGTCTTCTTGGGGGCGTCCTCGCCCTCCTTGGCCTCGGCATCCTTGGGGGCGGCCTTCTTGCGGGTGGTCTTCTTGGCGGGCTTCTTCTCTTCCGCCGCTTCGCCCTCTGCCTTGGGGGCCTCCTCCGCCTTGGGCTCGCCCTTTGCGTCGTCCTTGGTCACTTCCGTGACCTCGATCTCGTCGCCGTCGCCCACGGTGGCCTCCACCATGTGGGGCTTGGCCTCGGTGGCCACCAGGGCCATGGCGCGGTCACGGGCCAGGTCAGCCTTCAGGCCGTCCCGGTCCAGACCTTCCACCACCCGCTCATAGGGCACGTTCAGGTTGGCCGCAGCCTTCTTGACCTCTTCGTCCACATCCTCGTCGGAGATGACGATATTCTCAGCGGCCACCACAGCGTCCAGGGCCAGCTGCTGCTTGATCTGGGTAACAGCGGAGGAGCGCAGATCGTCACGGATCTGGTCAATGGACATCTGCATGTACTGCATGTACATCTCCAGGGTGATGCCCTGCTGCTCCAGGCGGGCAGCATAGCTCTCCAGGAAGCGGTCGGTCTGGGCCTCCACCATGGCCTTGGGCAGCTCAATGTCCACCTGGTCGCACAGGATAGCCAACAGGCTCTGGCGGAACTTGGCCTCGCTGTTGTTCATGTTGCGCTCAATGACCTTCTGCTTCAGGTCTTCCTTAAACTCCGCCAGGGTGTCGAACTCAGAGACATCCTTGGCGAACTCGTCGTCGATTTCAGGCAGCTTCTTCTCCTTGACCTCCACGCACTTGACCTTGAAGGTCACAGGCTTACCGGCCAGCTCCTCAGCGTGGTACTCCTCCGGGAAAGTCAGGTCGATGTCCTTCTCCTCACCGGCGGACATGCCCACCACCTGCTCCTCAAAGCCGGGGATGAAGCTGTGGGATCCCAGGAGCAGCTCATAGCCCTGGGCGCTGCCGCCGTCGAAGAGGGCGCCGTCTTTGTAGCCAGCGTAGTCGATGACCGCAGTGTCGCCCATCTGGGCAGCGCGCTCCACGGCCTCCAGCTGGGTGGCGCGGTCGATGTACTGCTGGAGCTCTGCGTCCACTGCCTCGTCGGTAACGGTGGGCAGGACCTTGTCGGCCTCCAGCCCCTTATACTGCTTCAGGGTGATCACGGGACGGACAGTAATGGTTGCCTTAAAGCTGAAGCCTTCCTTGCCCAGGTCCAAAATCTCTACCTGGGGGGGCGCAACGGAGTCCAGGTTGTTCTCCTTGATGGCGTCCTGGCAGGCCTGGGGATAGATCGCCTCGATGGCGTCCTCATAAAACACGCTGGCGCCATACATGCCCTCGATCACCTTCCGAGGGGCTTTGCCCTTGCGGAAACCGGGGACACTGATGCTGCCGCGGCTCTTGCGGTAAGCCTGGTCCAGACCGGCTTCAAACTCCGCCTGGCCGACTTCCACGGTCAATTCGACCTCATATTTTTCCTTGTTCTCTACAACGCTCTTGACATTCATGTCCTTTTTCCTCCTGTGAAACGCACCTTCCGCCTTGCAGTCCGGGAAAGGGCGCTGTGATGCAGTATATATAGGCTATCATAGCAGATTACGCCTGGAATTGCTAGACTTTTTTTCATCATTCCAGGACTTTTTCCGGGGTGAAGTTCAGGTAATCTGCCGAAATCATATAGTATTCCACGCTCCCCTGTTTCCCCTGGAGGGCCAGGCGGTGGCTGGCCCCGTGGAGGTGGCCGTAATAGCAGGCCTTGACCTGATATTTCTCCAAAAGCTCCAGAATGGGTTCGCAGCGGTAGCCGGTGTAGAAGGGGGGATAGTGGAGAAAGCACAGCTTTTCCGCCTCCCCCGCCGCCTTCAGGGACGCCTCCAGGCGGATGAGCTCCCGGTTGAACACCTTTTGGTTCTGCCCCGCCTTCTCCTCCTCATAGAACCAGCCACGGGTGCCGCACAGGGCCACGTCCCCATAGTAATGGCAGTTGTTGTGGAGGATGCGCAGGCTGGAAAAGCCCTTTTCCAGAAAAAAGCGCTCCATTTTCGCGGCGGTGTTCCACCAATAGTCGTGGTTGCCCTTGAGGAGCAGCTTGGTTCCAGGGAAGGCATCCAGAAAGGCGAAATCCGCCTCCGATT
>CAJTQP010000077.1 GCA_910578575.1 uncultured Oscillospiraceae bacterium | reverse complement strand
CTTCGCCGGGAGCTCCTTTCAAAAGGAGCCTTTTTTTGTGCCTGCACGAACCGTTGGGGGAAAACCATCCCCCACCCTCCAGGCGGGTGGGCACCCGCGGGACGGCGTGGCGCCGTCCCCTACATAACAAATCAGCGGAACCCATCAAACCCGTCGTCCTGGGTCTCCTGGGAAAACTCCGGCGGCTTCTCCCCCTGCTCCTCCCGGAGGGCACCGGGGCCGGGGTAGGGGGGAATTTTGGGCTTTTCCTGGCTGGAGGACGTCTCCTCCGCCTCCTCCGGGTCCCGGCCCTGGAGGATGGCCACCATCTCGGCGCCGGTGATGGTCTCCTTCTCCAGCAGGTAAGCCACCACCTTGTCCACATCCTCCCGGCTCTCCTCCAGGATGGACACTGCCTGGCTATAGCAGTGGTCCAAAATCTCCCGGACGGCCTCGTCCAGAGCGGCGGCGGTGTCCTGGGCGCAGTCCATGCCGTAGCCGCCGTCCAAATACTGGCTGCGCTTGGAGGCCAAGGCCATCATGCCAAAGCGGTCGCTCATGCCGTACATGGCCACCATGTTCCGGGCAATGGCGGTGGCGTCCTGGATGTCCTGGGCGGCGCCGTTGGTCATGGTGTCCAGCACCACCGCCTCCGCCGCCCGGCCCCCCATGGACACGGCGATGCGGGCCAGGAGTTCCTCCCGCGTGCGCAGCTCCGTCTTGTCCTCCTCCGGCATCATCAGGGTGTAGCCCAGGGAGCCCTGGGTGTGGGGGACGATGGTGATCTTCTGCACCGGCTCGGTGTTTTTCTGCCGGTAGGCCACCATGGCGTGGCCCACCTCGTGATAGGCCACCAATTTTTTCTCAAACTCCGTGAGGACGCTGCCTTTTTTCTCCGTGCCGGCGATGACCAGCTCAAAGGCTGCCAGCAGGTCCTGCTGGTTCACCGCCCGGCGGCCTAGGCGCACCGCCCGCAGGGCGGCCTCGTTCACCAGGTTGGCCAAGTCCGCCCCCACGCAACCGGCGGTGGCCAGGGCCACTTTTTTTAAGTTCACGTCCTCGGAGAGGCGGATGCGCCGGGTGTGGACTTGCAGGGTGGCCAAGCGTCCGGCCAGGTTGGGCCGGTCGATGGTGATGCGCCGGTCGAAGCGGCCGGGGCGCAGCAGGGCCTGGTCCAGCACCTCCGGGCGGTTGGTGGCCGCCAGGAGGATGACGCCGCGGGTGGGGTCGAAGCCGTCCATCTCCGCCAGCAGCTGGTTCAAGGTCTGCTCCCGCTCGTCGTTGCCCCCCATGCGGTTGTCCCGGCTCTTGCCGATGGTGTCGATCTCGTCGATGAACACGATGCAGGGGGCCACCTTGTTGGCCTCCTTGAACAGGTCCCGGACGCGGGAAGCCCCCACGCCCACGAACATCTCCACAAAGTCCGAGCCGGAGATGGAGAAGAAGGGCACCCCCGCCTCCCCGGCCACGGCCTTGGCCAATAGGGTCTTGCCAGTGCCTGGCGGGCCCACCAGCAAGGCACCCTTGGGGAGCTTGGCCCCGATCTCCGTATACTTGCCGGGGTTGTGGAGGAAGTCGATGATCTCCTCCAGGGACTCCTTGGCCTCATCCTGTCCCGCCACGTCGGCAAAGGTCACCCCGGTGGACTTTTCCATATACACCTTGGCGTTGGATTTCCCCACACCCCCCAGGCCTCCGGCGCCCCCTAGGCGGCGCATGAGGAAGAGCAGCAGGGCCACCATGATCACCATGGGGATCACATAGCTCAGCAGCAGGCTCATGAAATAGGAGGACTCCTCGGTCATCTCCGAGTAGAATTTGACATTGTGCTCCCGCAGCAGGGACACCAGGTCCGGGTCCGCCACGGTGAGGGTGGCGGTGACGTAGCGGGTGGCCCCGGCGGCGTCCATCTGCTGTTCCAGGACCTTGGCCAGGTCCGTGTCCGGGGCCTCCCCCTCTGGGGGCACGTCCTCGGTGCGGTAGAACACGTATTGGTTGCTTTTTAATAGTACGGTGGATACCTCATCGTTTTCCACCATCTCTAAAAACTCCGAATAGGGGACCTCCTGGGTCCCGGCGTTGGCCAGCTGTTGGTAGAGGAAGTTGAACCCCACCACCAGCACCAGGGCCCAGAGGATGGCCCCGATCACCAGCCCCCGCTTCCGGGGCCCGCCGGGCCCGCCTTTGGAGCCGTTGTTTGGATCACTCAAAATTGCAACCCTCCTGTCGCAAAAAGGTCTTTGGGCTTTCCAGTAAGCTTAGCATATTTCCGGGGTGAATGCAAGGAATCCCTGGAGGGGTGGGTGTAAAGTTTCTGTGAATGGAGCGTTATTGCATTCCCCCAAAAAGTTTGCTATCCTATGTATACACACACCCGGCGGCCTAGCGCCGCCAAAGGAGGACACCCCCATGAAACGATGTCTCGCCCTCATCCTGGCCCTGGTCCTAACCCTCACCGCCTGCGGCGGCCCCAAATTCGACCCCAACGCCCTCACCCCGGCCCAGGCCTACGCCAAGGCCGCCTTGCAGGGGGGGCAGTTGGCCCAGGGCCATGAGGTGAAAGCCATCTACGTCCTCCTCACCAGCGACCTGCGGGGGGATCTCCAGGCCTGGGTCCCCCTGGACGCCTGGGACGTCTCGGATGTCACTGCCATGGTGCTGGTGCAAAGCGGCACCCAGCGCCAGGGCCCGGAGGTGGCCGCCCTGGAGAACCCGCCCCTGCTGTTTCTCTTGGACGGGGAGGAACAGGTCATCTACAAGCACACCCCCGGCAAGGGCAGTGAGGTCCCCAGCTCCGAGGAGACGGTCCACGCCACCCTGGCCGCCCTGGAGGAACAGATCCAGCAAGCCAAGGCGGAGGCGGAGGCCTATGCCAAGGAGGAGCCGGACGCCGCCGCCTTCGTCCCCCTGGTGGAGCGCAAGCTGAAATACGACCCCACTTTCCTGGACTCCCAGGACTTCTTCACCCTATGCAACGGGAACATGGCCCGACTGGAATACGGCGGCTACCGCCGCACCCAACAAAACCTGGAAAAACGCCTGGACACCCTCAGCCAGGCGGAGGACTTCGACGCCGCCACCGCCCTGCTGGACTCCGACCAGGAGCTCCAGCGGAAGATCCTAGAACTGCGCTACCTGGCCTGGGAGGTCAACCGCAAGTTGGGGCAGCAGGAGCGCCGGGTGCTGTCCTCCCTGGCCACCGTGTCCCGGCAGGCCCAAAAGGACCCCGCCGCCCTCTTCACCGAGGACCACCTGCGCCACTGCCTCACCAGCGGGGAGGCCACGGTGACCTGCGACGGCCTCCTGCGCCAACAGCTGTTGGTGGAGCAGTCCCTGGAGGCTCTGGAGGCCTGCGGCAAGTCTGACAGCCTGGAGGAGCGGGCCTATTTGCAGGAGCGCAGCGACGTGATCGTCCTGGCCATGTCGGACTACGCCACCGCCCTGTACGACTATGTAGAAAAGGACCAGGCCTGGAAGGACGCCCAGACCGCCCAGGCGGGGGCGACGGCCCCGGAAGGGGAGCGGGACCCAGCAGACGAAGACCCGGAGGAACCCAGCCTACAGGAGGCCGCCGAAGCCGCCAAGCGGGCCGCGGAGCAGGTGAAAACCGACGCCGAGGCCAAGATCGCCAAGCTGGACCGGCAGGAGCAGCAGCGCCTGACCACCTTGGACGCCGAGGCCCAAAAGGCCGCCCTCTACGACTACGTCTGCGCCATGACGCCCCCCAGCCGCTCAGAGTACGAGGCCCAGCCGGGCCAGTGGAGCCAAGTGGATGAAACGTTCATCCCCTATTTGAACGATATCTTAGGCCGGGGGCAGTGACGCCCCCTTACCCAAAATACGCCCCCAAGATCGCCGCCGCCGGGGCCCCCAGGGCGGTGCCAGAGCCCCCCTGCTCCACCACGATGGCCAAGGCGATCTCCGGCGCCTCATAGGGGGCGAAGGCCACCAGCACCGCGTTGGCCAGCTCCGCCCCCGCCACTTGGGCAGAGCCGGTCTTGGCCCCCGCCGCCACCGGCAGGTCCCGGAAGGCCCCGGAGAGGGAGCCCTCCTGGGTCACCGCCAGCATCCCCGCCTTGATGGCCTCCAGGTGTTCCCCCTGAAGGTCCAGGGACCCCAGGCGCTGGGGGGTGTAGCCTTCCCCGGCGGTTTTTTTCAACAGATGCACCTGCCAGCGGGTGCCGCCCCCGGCCAAGGTGGCGGTCATGTGGGCCAGTTGCAGGGGAGTGAAGCGGTTGTTCTCCTGGCCGATGGCGGCGGAGAGGACGCTGCCCTCATACCATTTCTCCCCCAGGCTCTGGGTGTAGGCGGGCCCCGCCACCACCCCTGCCTGCTCCCCCGCCAGCTCGATGCCGGTGCACTCCCCTAAGCCCAGGGCGTGGGCGTAACGGTCCAGGGTCTGGATGCCCAGCCGCCGCCCGGCGTCATAGAAGTAGAGGTTACAGGAGTCGGCGATGGCCTGGCTGAGGGTCTCCGGGCCGTGGGTGCGCCCCTCCTCCCGGTAGACCCAGCACTGGGGTTGGGGGGTCTTGTAATAGGTATAGCGGCCGGTGTCTAAAATCTCCGTCTCCGGAGTCACCACCCCCTCCTCCAGGGCCGCGGCAGCAGTCACCAGTTTGAAGGTGGAGCCGGGGGCGTAAAGCCCCTGGATGGCCCGGTTCAGCAGGGGGTGATTGGGGTCCTGGGAGAGGCTTTCATACTGGCCGGAAAAGTCGCCGGTGTCGTAGTCCGGCAGGCTCACCATGGCCAGGACCCCACCGTCCCGGACATCCAAAACCACCGCCGCCGCCCCGGTGGCCTGGGGGTTCTTCTCCAAGGCCTCCACCAGGGCGGCGCGGGCGGCAGCTTGGAGGCGGCTGTCCAGGGTAAGGGTCACGTCCTGGCCCGCCACCGGCTCCTGGGCATAGGCCCGCTTGGTGATCTGCCCCTGGCGGTCCCGCTCCACCAGGCGCACCCCAGGGCTGCCGTGGAGCAGGGCCTCAAAGGCCCCCTCCGCCCCGTCCTTGCCCACGGTCTCGTTGAGGGCGTAGCCCTGGCCCTGGTAGACCTCCCACTCCGCCTGGCTCATGGCCCCCACCCGTCCTAGAAGTTGGGGAGCCAAGGTCCCGCTGCCCTGGCGCCGGACGGCAGGGGAGAGGGTGACCCCCTCCAAGTCCTCCTCTTGCAGCCAGGCCAGCAGCAAGGCGTTGGGGGCGAGGATGTCCCCCGCCCCGTCCCAGTCCACCTCCGCCTCCCGGCACAGGGTAGCCAGACGGCGGCGGACGTTTTGGTCACAATCTTCCCCCACCAATACAGTCCAGGACAGTTGGTCCTGGGCTAAAATATTGCCCTTGCAGTCCAACAGCTTCCCCCGCGCCGCCACCACCGGCTCCAGCTGGGCAATGCTGCGCTGGGATCTTTCAAAATACGCCGCCCCGGCGGTGATTTGCAGCCGCCAGAGAAGGAGGGTGAAGAAGAGAAGGATCAGGGGAAAGAGAAGATAAAGAGAACGGAAGCGTGAGCGCATGGAGGGCCCTCCTTTGATGTGGGTGGGGGTTGAATCGTGAGGTTGTTGCGATGGGCGTATGTTCGGCGGGTGGGTGGGGACCCGCGGGCCGCCCAGGGGGGCGGCCCCTACATCCAACGTGGTTGACACGCAAGATAGCTGTGTTCACACGGCAGGCCCAACCACGTTCATTGTGAACCTACGGGTGGTGAGGACACCAGCGCGTCTTTGTAGGGGCCGCCGCCCTCGGCGGCCCGCGTCGCAATTCCCCACCTTGTTATCTCAGGCTGGGAAACACTGCAAGGCCTGTATCTCTATGGGGACAAGCGGGGCCCCCGGCGCCGTTTCCCGATCCTACCGCACAGCGCCGCGAGGGCCTCCGCCACCGGCACCGCCAGGGCGCACAAGAGCAACTCCTTGCCCCCCAACACCAGAGCCCCCAGAGGCGCGCCACTCCCCGCCAAATGCCCCAGCACCAACAGCAGTTCATACCCCGCCAGCACCGGCAAACACAGCAGCCACCGCCGCAAGACCCCCTCCCCTCTGGGAAACAGGCCCCCCGCTGCGCCCCCCAGCAGGGGCAGCAGGGCAAAGCCGCTGAGTCCACCCCCCAGGGCCAGCAGCAGCCCACCCCCCAGCAGGCCCGCCGCCACCCCCATCCGGGGGCCATACCGCTGGCCCAGCACGCACACGAGAGGGGGCAACAGCAGGGGCTGGACCCCCTGGAAGCGCACCCCCGTCAGCAGCAGCTGTCCCACCAAGGCCAGCACCACCGCCAGAGCACAGCCCAGCCGCGTCATCCGCCATCCCTCCTGTTCAAAAGCCTGTGATCACGAATACCTGCCCCAGGGCCTCCAAGTCCGCCGCTGGGGTCACCACCGCCGTGGGAAGGAGGCCGCCGGGGTCCGGGTCCAGGGAGGTGACGGTGCCCACCAGGAGCTTTGCCGGATACTTTCCCCCCTGGGAGAAGGTGACCACCCCCTCCCCCAGCTGCCCCTCCCGGCCCTGGCTGAGGTCGGTAAAGGCCAGCTCTCCGTTCTGCATTAGATCCAGACGGCCCTCCAAGCCCCCCAGGGCCTCCGAGACGGTGCCCTGGCCGGAGAGGGAGAAGCTGGGGTCCGTCACCAGGGCCACGGTGGCCCAATCCCCCCCGGTCTCCTCCACCCGGCCCACCAGGGCCCCCTGGGCGTCGATGACGCACTGTCCCGCCTGGATGCCCTGGTCACTGCCCCGGTCCAAGGTGACGCAGGCGCGCCAGTTGTCGGGGCTGCGGGCGAGGACCCAGGCGTCGGCGAGCTGTAGCTGCTGTTCCCCGCTGTCCAGGGAGAGCAGGGCGCGCAGACGCTGGTTCTCCCCCTGGGCCAGCTCCCCGGCCCGCGCCGCCGCCTCCCCCTGGGCCAGGGCCTCTTTGAGGGCTTGGTTCTCCGCCTGGAGGGCGTCTATGCCGGCCAGATAGCGCTTGCCCTGGGCCAGGGCCGCGCTTCCTGCCGAAACAAGGCGATGAAAGGGCCGCGACACCGTCTCCCCCGCCTGCCGCAGCGGCCCAGGGGCGTTGGGAAACAACGTCCACACAGCCGCTGCCAGCAGGCTCAGAGACAGCGCCGCGGCAGCAATACCCATCCATTTTTTCAAGGGCTCGTCCTTTCTCCAAAGCGTCACCGGGCCGCCAGGGCCAGGCAGTCGATGCCAAACTGGAGCAAGATCTGCCCCAGGCGGCACACCGGCAGACCCACCACATTGGTGTAGTCTCCCTCCACCCCCTCCACCAGCAGCACCCCCAGGCCCTGGAGGCCATAGGCCCCCGCCTTGTCCATGGGCTCGCCGCTGCGGACGTAGCAGTGGATCTCCTCCTCGGTGAGAGGGCGGAAGCGCACCTGGGTGACCTCCGCCTGGGTGACGGTGAAGTCCCCCTGGCACACGCTCACCCCGGTGTAGACCTGGTGGACCCGGCCGGAGAGGCGGCGGAGCATCTCCCGCGCCTGCTCTGGGCTGCCGGGCTTGCCCAGCACGTCCCCGTCCAGGACCACCACAGTGTCCGCCCCGATGACAATGGCGTCCTCTGCCTCCCGCTGGGCCACCCAACGGGCCTTCTCCCGCGCGAGGGTCTTTACCAGCTCCTCCGGGGTGGCGGCGGAAAAGGCGGACTCATCCACTTGGGACGCTTTGGTGGTAAACTCCAATCCCAACCGCCCCAGCAGCTCCCGGCGGCGGGGGGATTGGGATGCTAACACTAGTTTCATACAGTTCCTCCCTTTTTATACCCTGGTTCCGGGAAAATTTACCGTCCACCGGCGGCGTATTCCCCCATGCACACGTCCAGCACCGGCCGTTCCGGGGCGACGAGGGCATTTTCAAAGTGGCAGGGCCACTGGATCTCCTGGACCAGCTGCCCGCCCGCGATGCCGTCGATGCTGTCCCCGTCCTCCATGGGGCGGTCGTTGTTGAGCAGGTAACTGGCCAGGCTATAGGCGTGGTGGACCACCCAGTTGGGGTCCATATCGTGGAAGTGGTATTGCAGGTCCTCGATGTACAACAGGCTCAGGCCCAGGGTGTCCACAATGTGGTCCTGGGTGCCGGTGATGTTGAAGAAGCGGGCGTTCATGGCAAAGTTCACATAGCGGTCCAGGCCGGTGATGGGGCTGTTGCGGATGTCCTGGGCCAGGAGCAGTTTGCCGGAGTTGAGGAAGTACACCGCCTCACAGCTGGGGTAGAGCTCCAGCAGGGCCTCCAGGTAGTCCATGAGCAGGTTTGCCCGCGCCTGGCTGGGCAGGCCGCCCCCCAACAGGTCGTGGGCCAGGACGGCGTAGCGGCACTCCTCCAGCAGCCGGTCCCGCTCCCCCTGGCAATCCCACATCTGGGCCAGCCGCTCCTCCGGGATGTTCCGCCCCTGGAAGGGCTCACAGCCCAGGATGGACAGCTGCACCGGCATCGGCCCCTCCTTGAACTGGGCGCTGTGGTCCAGCACGGCGAAAAGGGCGGCGGTCTCTCCCCGCACAGGCTCCACCGCCCCCACATGGGCCTGGAGCACTTCTTGCATCCGCTCCTTAGGGGGCAGGGGGGCCTGGTTCTTCATCAACAGCTGCACCATGAATACCCCGCCGGGGCGGATGGTGGCGTCCATGGCCTCTTCTCGGACGGGTTCCTGGGTGGGGGTGGGTTCGTTTTTTCCCATGGTTCTCTCCTCCTTGTGGATGGTCTGGATTGATAAAGCCCCCGGACCACAGGCGGTCCGGGGGCGTGGTTCCTTGCCTCTGCTTATTGTGAGAAATCCTTCAGGCGGTCCCGGTAGACCTGGCGCTCTCCTTCCGGCACCTCCAGTACAGTCATGGCCTGTTCGATGGACAGGCCCATGTTCTTCATCAGGCTTTGCAGGTTGGAGAGGGTGCGCTCTGTCATGCCCTTGGCCATCCCTTTGGCCATCCCCTTGGCCACACCTTTGCGCATCACGCCCTCGCTTAGATTACACATAAACGACACCTCCTCCTCTAGTTTCTGCGTCATTGGGATGTCATACTCATCCGCTAAGATCTTCCTCTTGTCTGCTGCGCTGGTCTCGTTGGAGAACAACACATCCAGCATTTTCAAAATGCCATCGTAGTGTTCCCCCTCCGGCTTCCCCAAACAGATCATGACAACGGAGAGCAGGTCGTAGTTTTCCATAGGCTCTGTGGCCTCCCCCACCAGCTGTTCCTCCACCAAACGGTAGCGGTTGATGGTGTTCTCCTTGCTTTTGGGCGGGTCCATGCAGATCCAGATAGAATAGACTTTCTTGAGCTTCCCATACTGGGAAGCGCGAAACTCCCGGCCATGCTGGGAGGAAATCATCCGGCTACCATAGTATATGGCCCGTTTCAGGATGGGATAGCCGGGGTAATAGTCATTTTGGGCCTCTACGTTGATAATTAGGCCAATGACCGTCTCCGTGCCGG
>CAJTQP010000076.1 GCA_910578575.1 uncultured Oscillospiraceae bacterium | reverse complement strand
GTCCCCGGCGATCACCAGGGTGTCCTCCCGCCGGAGCACCGACAGCCCCTGGGCCAGCTTCTCCTGATAGCCCGCCCAGGCGCCGCCGAACACGTCCATGGGCTTGTCTGCGCCCAGGGACAGGTGGGTGTCCCCTATCGCGTACAGTGCCACAGTGATCCCTCGCCCTCAGCGGAGCATGTCCAGGACCACGTCCATCATGGCTTCCTTGTCCACAGTCTCCTGGAAGCGCACCGCCTTGTCCCGCAGGGAGGCCAGGGGCACCGGCGCAGGGCGGCCAGAGAGCTGGGCCAACTGATCCAGCGCATCCAGGCCCTCCCGGACCTCCTGTTCTCCCAGGCTCTTGAGCACATTGTCGCAGAACTTGAAGGGGCTGGCGGTAGAGACAAAGACGGTCTTGTTCTTGTCCCCGCTCTCCTTGCGGTAGCGCTCCATCACCGCGTAAGCCACGGCGGTGTGGGGGTCGATGAGATAGCCCTGCTCCTTCCAGACCTTGGCAATGGTGGCGCTGGTCTCCGCTTCGTCGCAGAAGCCGGCGGTGAAGTCCGCCCGGAGCTTCTCCATCATGGGGGCGGGGACGGTATAGCTCCCCTTCTCCTTCAACTGGGCCATATAGTCCGCCACGGCCTTGTCGTCTTGGCCGGAGAGGGCAAAGAGCAGCCGTTCCAGGTTGCTGGAAACCAGAATGTCCATGGAGGGGGACATGGTGGTGTGGAAGGGTCGGTTCTTGTTGTAGGTACCGCTATTGATGAAGTCCGTGAGGACGTTGTTGCTGTTGGAGGCGCAGATGAGCTTGCCCACAGGCAGGCCCATCTCCTTGGCATACCAGCAGGCCAGGATGTTGCCAAAATTCCCGGTGGGTACGCAGTAGTTCACCCGCTCCCCCATCTGAATCTTCCCCTGGCCTAGCAGGTCGCAGTAGGCGGAGATATAGTACACCAGCTGAGGCAGGATGCGGCCCCAGTTGATGGAGTTGGCAGAGGAGAAGAAATACCCCCGCTGGGCCAGGTCTTCCCGGAGCTTTTCGTCAGAGAAGAGGACCTTCACCCCGGTCTGGGCGTCGTCGAAGTTGCCCCGGACGGCGCACACCCCCACGTTGTCCCCCTGCTGGGTCTGCATTTGCAAGGCCTGGACGGCGGACACCCCGTCTTTGGGGTAAAACACCAGGATCTTGGTACCCTCCACGTCCTTGAAACCCTCCAGGGCCGCCTTGCCGGTGTCCCCAGAGGTAGCCACCAGGATGCACACTGTTTTCTCCTCCTGGTTCTTCACCAGGGAGGCGGTGAGCAGGTGGGGCAGCAACTGCAAGGCCATGTCCTTGAAGGCGGAGGTGGGGCCATGCCACAGCTCCAGGCAGTAGGTGTCCTCGTTGAGGCTGTGGAGGGGGGCGATGCGGCTGTCGTCAAACTTCTCCCCAGAGTATCCCGCCTGGGTGTATCGGGTCAGCTCCTCTTCGGAGAAATCCTCCAGGAAGAGCTTCATCACCGCCACCGCCCGCTGGCCGTAGGACTTCCCCACCAGTTCCCGGAAAAAGCCGGGGGTGAGCTTGGGCAGCACTTCGGGGGTCAGCAGACCGCCGTCCCGTGCCAAACCCTGGGCAATGGCCTGGCTGGCGCTGAGGGAGACGGTCTTATCTCTTGTGCTTACATAGTTCATTGGGTATCACATGCCTTTCTGAAAATCAAAACAATATCGTAAGATGCAAAACATCCTGCATGAATCAAAACGCATTGGGCCAGTGGCGGATCACCGGCTGCCGGGTCTGCTCCCCCTGGGGGGCATAGACTTCCACCACGTCGAAGCGGGGCTGGAGCTTGGAGGGATGGTCCATCAAGTACCGCAGGGCTGCGGTGCGAAGTTTCTGCTGCTTGGACCGGGTGACGAACTCCCTGGCCTGGGCCATACGGTCATTTTTCCGCAGCTTCACCTCCACGAAACAGAGGTACTGCCCCTGGCTGGCCACCAAATCCAGCTCCCCTTCCCGGCAGCGGAAGCGGTGGTCCAAAATACGATAGCCCGCCTGCTCTAAAAAGTGGGCCGCCTGTTCCTCTCCCCACAGGCCCAGGGCCGTTCGGTCGCCGCCCCTCACAGCTTTTTCAAAAAGCTGCGGCGGTGGATGGGGCAGGGCCCAAACTCCCGCAGCCGGGCGTAATGCAGCTTGGTGGGATAGCCTTTGTGGCGCTCAAAGCCATATTGGGGATATTCCTCCGCCATAGTACACATGAAGCGGTCACGGGAGACCTTGGCCAGGATGGAGGCCGCCGCGATGGAGGCGCTCTTCCCGTCCCCCTTCACGATGGTCCGGTTGGGCAGGGTGATCCCCTGGCTCCAATTCCCGTCGACGAGGGCAAAGCTAGGCTCCACAGCCAGGCCCTGGATGGCCCGCTCCATGGCCAACATCCGGGCGTTGAGAATGTTGATCTGGTCGATCTCCTTCTCATCCGCCCAGCCCACAGCCCAGGCCACTGCCGCCTGGGTGATCTGTTCATACAGCGTCTCTCGTCGCTTCTCCGTGACTTTTTTGGAATCGTTTAGGTAGGGGGCCGTCCACCCCCTGGGGAGGATCACCGCCCCGGCGCATACCGGCCCCGCCAAGGGGCCCACGCCGGCCTCGTCCACGCCGCACACCAAGCTATGGCCCTGGGCGAAGCATTCCTCCTCAAAAGCCCAGAACTCAGCAGCTTCCATGGCTCTCCTCCAAGTCCTCCGGCAGCTCTAGGGTGATGCGCCCCAGCTTGCCGCCCCGGAACTCGTCCAGGAGGATGTTGGCCATGCGCTCCAAATCCACCTCGCCGCCGGAAATCAAAAAGCCCCGCTTCCGGGCGCCCTCCTCCAACAGCTCCCAGCCGGTCTTGCCCTCCTGGGGCTGGATCTTAAAGCGGGCGGTGAGGGCCTCCGGCTTGCGCTTGGCCAGCAGCTCGATGAGGTGGCAGGACAGGGTCTCCACGTCCATGATGGCGTCCCGCACCGCCCCGGTGAAGGCCAAGTGGAGGCCGATGGTCTCGTCCTCGAACTTGGGCCAGAGGATGCCGGGGGTGTCCAGCAGTTCCAGGCTCTGGTCCACGGTGATCCACTGCTTCCCGCGGGTCACGCCGGGGCGGTCAGAGGCCTTGGCAGACTTGCGCTTGGCGACTTTATTGATAAAGGTGGATTTCCCCACGTTGGGGATGCCCACCACCATGGCCCGAACGGGACGGCCCACCTGGCCCTTCTCCCGCCAGCGGGCGATCTGCTCCTTCAGCGCCTCCTGCATCACCGGGGAGAACCGCTTCACCCCCGTGCCGCTGCGGGCGTCGCACTCCAGCACGGACATCCCCTGGGCCCGGTAATAGGCCCCCCAGGCCTTGCTGGCGGCGGGGTCCGCCTGGTCGGCCCGGTTGAGGATCACAACCCGTGGCTTCTCCCCCACCAGCTCGTCAATATCTGGGTTCCGGCTGGCAATGGGGATGCGGGCGTCAATGACCTCCGCCACCACGTCTACAAATTTTAGGTTTTCGGCAATCATCCGCCGGGTCTTGGTCATGTGACCGGGGTACCACTGGATGTTCATACCGTCCCCCCTCTCTTACACATACCTTGTTTGGTACGATTGCATGAATGCTTTATTATACATGATTTTCCCCCTTCTGAAAAGGGGGTATTTTTCAATTTCTTGTTGCGGCGCATAACTGTCAATGGTATAATCAGAGAAATCAATTTTAATCTTGATAGGAAAGATATACCATGTTCATAAGGCAAGAAAATTACAAAGACCATAAAGCAGTATATCAATTGGTTACTGAGGCTTTCGCAACCGCAGAACACGCCGATGGCAATGAGCAAGACCTCGTTGTCGCTTTAAGGAAAGGAAACGCCTTCATTCCAGAATTATCATTGGTGGCCGAGCACAATGGAACCGTGATAGGACACATTTTATTTACACACGG
Organism: uncultured Oscillospiraceae bacterium; assembly: GCA_910578575.1. Lineage (GTDB taxonomy): Bacteria > Bacillota > Clostridia > Oscillospirales > Oscillospiraceae > Evtepia. The sequence continues at coordinate 5,828 of CAJTQP010000076.1, read as the reverse complement.
TAAAGTTGGAATGGATGATATCCTTGTCTTGGCTCCATTATCAGTTAAGCCCTGTTATCAAAAGCAAGGTGTAGGGACTGCCCTTATGAGAGAGGGACATAAAATCGCCAAAAGATTAGGATATCAGTATTCTTTGGTGCTGGGGAGTGAAAGCTATTATCCTCGAACTGGATATATTCCTGCGGAACAATTTGGGATCATCGTCCCCGTAGGTGTTCCTACTGAAAATTTTATGGCCATTAAACTACAAGAAGATGCCAAAACAATCGGCGGAACTGTAACCTATGCAAAAGAATTTGGGATATGAAATCAATCAGGCAGTTGCCCATCCCAGGCAACTGCCTGATTGATTTCTCACCCCTGCCAGCCCCGGTCCGCAGGGTCCAGAGTCCCGGTGGCGGTGTACAACAGAGTGTTACAGATCGCGGCGGCCACATTGCTCCCCCCCTTGCGGCCCATGGCCACAATGGCGGGGACCTGATACCGCTGGCAGCAATCCCATAACCGCTCCTTACTCTCCACCACGTTCACAAAGCCCACTGGCACGGCAATCACCAGCGCCGGACGAAAGCCCTCTTCCATCTCCTGGCAGAGGCTTAGCAAAGCTGTGGGGGCGTTACCTATGGCAAAGACCCCATGGGATACAGTTTGTGCCGCTTTTCTCATGGAGGCAACCGCCCGCGTCGTTCCCTGATTCCGGGCAGCCTGGGCCACCTCCGGGTCTGCCATAAAACAATACGCCTCACCGCCCAAGCGCTCCAACGCTGCCTTGCTCACCCCGGCCAGGGCCATGTTGGTGTCGGTGACGATGGAGGCCCCAGCCCCCAAGGCCGCTACACCTAGGGGGACAGCATTGGGTGTAAAGCGCAAATTCTCTACATAATCAAAATCCGCCGTGGTGTGGATCACCCGCCGCACCACGGCGACGTTTTCCTCCGGCAGCACGATCCCTCGCGCCTCCAGCTCCTGGCGGATGATTGCCATACTGCTGCGCTCAATATCCCCTGGAAGGGTATGCTTCATCGTTGCGTCTGGCAAACCTTCTTCCTCCCCTCTTTTCCAGTCAGTCCCATCATGCCATAGATTGCCGCCATGTCCAGGCTGGCCCGCACACCCTCTGCCAGCTTATCGAATTGTTCCTCTTGATAGTCCCCATGGGACAGCACCGGTATTTGCTCCATCTCCACGCCCTTGCGCTGGCACAGCAGCTGCACTAGACGGTCTGTCAGTGCGCCGGAGTCGAACAGACCGTGAAGATAGGTTCCAAACACGTTGCCCCTGGCGCAGCCCTCTGGCTGGCCATCGGAAAAACGGGCAAACGCCTCTCCCGCCACCGTGGTCCTTCCCGTATGGATTTCATAGGCCTCTAACTCCGCCCCTGCCAAGGGCTGTGTCTGCACAGTAGCCCTTACCCTGGTGCGGGTCTTTTGGGCGGTAAATACCGTGTCCACCGGCAGCAAGCTCAGACCTTCCAGGCTTCGCCCCGGTATCCCCTCTGTCCCCTCCGGGTCGGACAGGCGGCCCCCCAGCATCTGATACCCGCCGCACACCCCCAGCACCGGGGTCCCGGCGGCGGCGCAATCCAGGATGCTACCCTCGAACCCCTGCTTCCGCAGCCAGAGCAGGTCGTCCAGGGTGCTCTTTGTCCCCGGCAGGATGAGCAGATCCGGCGTGCCCACGTCCCTTGCCGCCTGCACATAGCGCACCCCCATCAGGGGATGGGCCTCCAGCGGAGCAAAGTCTGTAAAATTGGAGATATGGGGCAGGCGCAGCACCGCCACATCCAGGGCTTTTCCCCCCTGGCGTTGGGTCAGGCGGGGGGCAAGGGAGTCCTCGTCGTCCAGGTCTACCGGGAGGTAGGGCACCACCCCCAATACCGGCAGGCCGGTTTTTTCCTCCAACATGGTGAGGCCGGGGCGCAGCAGAGCCGCATCCCCCCGAAATTTATTGATAATAAGCCCCCCAATCCGGGCCCGTTCCTGGGGTTCCAGGAGGGCAACGGTCCCGTAGAGCTGGGCAAACACGCCCCCCCGGTCGATGTCCCCCGCCAGGAGTACCGGGGCATCCACCAACTCCGCCAGGCCCATATTCACAATATCGTCCGCTTTTAAGTTGATCTCCGCCGGGCTCCCCGCTCCCTCGATAACGATGACGTCATACTGGGCCGCAAGGCTCTCATAGGCAGCTAGGATATCCGGGAGCAGCTTCCGCTTTTGGCGAAAATACTCCACCGCCGGCATCTGCCCCAAAACCTCCCCCCGGAGGATCACCTGGCTGCCTGTGTCGCTGGAGGGCTTCAAAAGGATGGGGTTCATCCGCACGTCCGGCTCCACCCCCGCCGCCTGGGCTTGGACCGCCTGGGCCCGACCCATCTCCAAGCCGTCCTGGGTCACATAGCTGTTGAGGGCCATGTTTTGGCTCTTGAAGGGGGCGGTACGATAGCCGTCCTGGGCGAAGATACGGCACAAAGCGGTACACAGCAAGCTTTTTCCCACCCCGGACATGGTCCCCTGGACCATGATGCACCGGGCTTTTCTCATGTCAGCACCTCCTCAAGGGCGCGGAGCAGGGCTTGATTTTCCAAACCTGTGCGCACGGCGGCGCGATACCAGTTCCCCTCCAAGTTGTGGTAATTCCCGCAATCCCGGAGCAAAATTCCCCGTTGGCGCAGGGGAACATACAGGGGCTTGGGGGCATGAAAAAGCAGGTAGTTGGCCTCCCCCGGCACAACGGCCAGCCTCAGGGATTCCAGCCCCTGCCGCAGCAAAGGCCGCTGCTCCTGAATCAATCTACGCAGGGTGTCCATATAGTCCCCCTCCTTCAAGGCGGCCACCCCCGCCGCCTGGGCCAGGGATGAAACAGACCAGGGCGGGCCAGCCTTTTCCAGCTTTTCCAACAACACGGGCTGGCCCAAGACATAGCCCAGGCGCACCCCCGCCATAGCAAAGAACTTGGTAAAGGCTTTCAGCAGCAGGAGGTTGGAGAACTCGTCCAGAATATCCCGCAGGCTATGGGCATCCGTATTGTCCAAAAAGGGGTTGAAGCACTCGTCCACCACCAACACCGCCCCCACCGCCTGACAGCGTTGGGCGATCCGCAAGAGCAGCTGCCGGGGGGTGGTGCGTCCTGTGGGGTTGTTGGGTTCGCAGAGGAACACCATCTGGGTTTCGTCGGTGATGGCTTGCAGGATATCCTCCTGCACCACAAAGCCGTGGGCCTCCTGCAACGGATACCGCAAGGTCTCACAGCCCACCAAATCCAGCGCCGCCTCATATTCCGAAAAGGTGGGGGCCAGCACCAGGGCCCGCCTAGGCCGGAAGGCCAACACGGTCCGGTAGATTAGCTCCGCCGCCCCGTTGCCGCAAAAAACCTGTTCCGGCTCCAATCCCTCCACCTCAGCAAAGTTCTTGCATAGCCCCCGGCACAGGGGGTCCGGGTAGCGGTCTGCCACCTGGCCCGCCAGGGCAAGGGCGTCCTGCACCCCCTTGGGCGTTCCCAAGGGACTCACGTTGGTGGAAAAATCCAGGGGGAGTTTCCCATACTCCAGCGCAAAGCTCAACCAATCGCCCCCATGGGGCGGGATATTTCTCATGTCTCTCCCTCCTTTACCACAGTGCCACCACCAGCGCCCGAAGGCCCAGGCAGAGGGCCAGGGCCAGGATACTGGCGGTATACAGCGCCCGGTTGGCCCGCAAAATGTCCGCCGCCTCAATGGGGCGGTTGTTGTCCCCGATGGTGGGCTTTTCATACAACGTCCCAAAGTACCAGGCCGGACCCGCCAACTGCACCCCCAAAGCCCCCGCGCAGGCAGACTCCGTCTGTGCGGAATTGGGGCTGGGGTGGTTGTATCTGTCCCGCCGCCAAATGCGAAAGGCCCCCTTGGCATCCTGCCCCACCAGGGACGCAGCGGCGATCCATAGCAGCGCCGCCAAACGGGCAGGCAGATAATTGGCCCCGTCATCCAGCTTCGCCGCCGGACGGCCGAAATACAAATACCGCTCATTTTTATAGCCGATCATACTATCCATGGTATTGATGGCCTTATAGGCCAGGGCCAGCGGCGCACCGCCTATGGTCATATAAAACAACGGCGCCACCACGCCGTCGGCAAAATTCTCCGCCACCGTCTCCACCGCTGCGCGGGTCACCCCCTCAGGGGTCAACGCCTGGGTGTCCCGTCCAACGATGCGGGACACGGCCTTGCGGGCGGCGGACAAGCTGTCTGTGGTCAGGGCGGTATAGACCCGCCTGCTCTCCTGGGCCAGCCCCTTCACCGCCAGGGCCTGCCAGCACCATAGCGTCTGCACAGCAAAGCCCAGGGCCGGGTGCAGATACGCCGCTCCCAGACAAATACCCAATGTAATCACCAGCGTCCCCAACGGCAGCAAACCAGCCAAAAGCATCCCACCCAAAAGTGCCCCCCTGGGTGTAGCGGGAAACACACGGCGGAACACACCCTCCAGCCCCACAATGATTTTCCCCATCAACACCACCGGATGGGGCAGCCAGGCCGGGTCTCCTAGCAACAAATCCAGGAAAAAGCCGCAGGCTATCGCCCCCAAAAGCCCCATCACGCGCCGTCCTTGCCCCTGGACACATAAGAGAGCTCCCGCACCACTTCCATCCCGTTGCCGCTGTTCCACCGCACTTGGTCTGTTCGGAGAAGATACCCCCCGCCGTTGGGGGCGTACCATGTAAAATACGGACGGTGGGGGCGGGCATAGCGCTCCATCACCGCCATCTGCGTTCCGCCATGGGCCACGATGCACAAAAGCGCCTCTCCTCTGGCAAAGGCCTCCTCCACAAGGGTGGCAAACGCCCCGCAGGCCCGGTCCGCAAATTCTCCCATACTCTCACCGCCGGGAATCTTACCCTGGCAGTTTCCATCCACCCAGGCGCGGTAGGCTGCATCCTGGGCCATTTCCTGGGCCGTGCGCCCTTCAAAGTCCCCCAGATCCATTTCTTGGAGCCCCTCCCACACAAGCTGCTCCGCCTCCGGGAAGAGGTATCGGGCAGTCTGTCTCGCTCTCGTCAGCGGGGACACATACACGGTTTTGGGAAAAACCTCAGCCTGGCAAAGTGCCGCTGCCCCCTCCGGGGACAGGGGAATGTCCCGCAGGCCCTGGTAGCGTCCCTCCCGGTTGTATTGCGTCTCCCCGTGGCGCAGCAAATAAATCTCCATTACAGTCTTCCTTTCAGTACGGTGGGGATGCCGCAAAACACCCGCACCACAGTGTCCGCCCGTTGGGCCAACAAGCAGGCCAGGCGGCCCGCCCGTTCCCTGGCCTGGCGCTGGGCCGGGTCCAGGGGGACCACGCCGCCCCCCACCTCTGTGGCAATCACAACGGCATACTGCTCCGCCAAGCGGCCGGCTAGGGCGTCAAGGTCCTCATCCCCGGCTGCCAACTCCTCCACGTTCCAGATGGCCCGCCGGGAAAACGCCTCCTCCCGGCAGTGCAGGAGTTCTTTTGCCAGCTCCCGTTTGCCGCTGAACAGCGGCCCGGTAATAAAAATCATCTTGTCCTCCCTATCCTGCCAATGCTCGGAAGAGCAGTTGAACTGCCACCAGGGCGGTCAACTGCCACAGCTCAGCCAGTTGCAAAAACCATCCCGCCAAGTCCCCGCTTACGCCGCCAAACTGCCGCTTTGCCACCCTCCAGTACCAAATCAACACAGCCAAGGCCGCCAAGGCCATTGCTTTGCCACCAATGCCACCCAGTACCGTCATTCCTCCCGCCGCAGCACATATAAAAAGCAATAGGACGATCTTTACCCGGCGGCGGTCCGCCGCTGCGGCAAAGCTATGGGCCAGGCCACTGTCCTTGGCC
>CAJTQP010000075.1 GCA_910578575.1 uncultured Oscillospiraceae bacterium | reverse complement strand
TCCTTCTTCTCTCCCATTTTTTTCATAATGACTGCGCTGCCGCCGGTGGCCAGCATGGTGGAGACGGCGGTGACCAGCTGGATCATCGGGGCGGTGAGGTTGATGGCGGAGAGGGCCTGGGTGCCGATGAGGTTGGCCACGAAAAGCCCGTCCACCATGGTGTAAAAGGACATGAACAGGGACATGACAATGGTGGGCAGGGCAAAGGCCAGGACATTTTTCAAGCTGACGGGTTTGCTGTAAGCGGTTTGTGTTTCCATCGTTGTTTTTCTCCTTGCGTTTTATGGCGCCATGGACTATGATAAACCGTACAGTAACTGGACAGTCAAGGGGGAATTTCGCAATGGAGAAACAGGACAAGTTGCTCACCATCGGCCAGTTTGCCGCCCTCCATGGGATCAACAAAAAGACCCTGATGTGGTACGACCAGGTGGGCCTGTTCCGCCCCGCCTGGATCCACCCGGAGAACGGTTATCGCTATTATAGCTACCACCAGAGTGCCGTGTTGGAGACCATCCTGCTGCTGCGGGAGCTGGACGTGTCCATCGACGAGATCCGGGGCTTTATGGAGCACCGTTCCGCCGCCAGTCTGCAAAAGTTGTTGGAGGAAAAGATGGTGGAACTGGACCAGCGCATCGCCCACCTACAGGGCTTGCGCAAGACCCTGGCCCACCACCAGCAGCACACCAAAGCCCTGCTGACCATGGACCTGTCCAGCCTCAGCGTGGTGGAGAAGCCGGCACGGCAATTGGTAACGGTGGACATCGACGGCGCTACCTCCTTTGAGAAGCAGGTGGAGCTCATCACTGCACAGACCCAGAAGTATCAGCTCCGCCGCCTCCACGACGCCGCCTACGGCACCATGATCTCTGTAGAGGCCCTGCGCCGGGGGGAATTTGATGGCTACACAAAACTGTTCATCGAGCCCCCTTTCCCGCTGAAAAAGCGGGGCTTACACGTGCAGCCCAAGGGCCGGTATATCCGGGCTTTTTACAAGGGGTCTTGGGAGCGGTTCCCGGAAAAGTACCGGGAGATTTTCGCGTTCACCCAGGCCCAGGGGTTGGAGCCCAGGGGGTATGCCTACGAAATGGGCATCAATGAGACGGTGGTGGATCGGATCGAGGACTATATCGTCCAGATCGAGGTGCCGGTGGAGGCGGGGGAGAAGGCGTGCTAGAGGGCACAAAATTTTGACACAAATCCCCTCTCTGTGTGGGAAAGTATTGACTTTCCCGGCGGCCTCCGATATGATAAGGAAGATTGAGAAAGAGAGGTAGATTCCAATGAATCGGGAAGGATTTCAGTCCCGGCTGGGCTTTCTGCTGGTGAGTGCAGGCTGCGCAGTGGGGATCGGGAACGTGTGGAAGTTCCCCTATGTGACGGGGCAGAACGGCGGCGGCGTGTTCGTGCTGTTCTACCTGCTGTTTTTGGTCATCATGGGCGTGCCTGTGCTGACCATGGAACTGGCGGTGGGCCGGGCCAGCCGCAAGAGTGCGGTGCTGGGCTACAAGGCGCTGGAGCCGAAAAAGAGCAAGTGGCATATCCACGGCTGGTTCTGCGTGGCCGGCTGCTGCTTGCTGATGATGTATTACACCACCGTGTCCGGCTGGATGCTGGGCTACTTCTTCAAGTTCGCCGCCGGGAGCTTTGACGGCCTGGAAGGCGAGGCGGTGGACGGGGTGTTCGGCACCATGCTGGCCAGCCCCGGCGAGATGGGGGCCTGGATGGCCGTCACCGTGCTGGTGGGCTTTTTGGTGTGTAGCTTCGGCCTGCAAAAGGGCCTGGAGCGGATCACCAAGGTGATGATGCTGGGCCTGCTGGCCCTGATCGCCGTGCTTGCCATCCACAGCCTGACCCTGGACGGCGGCCTGGAGGGGGTCAAGTTCTACCTCCTGCCGGACCTCCAACGGGCGGCAGAGGCCGGGATGGGCAACGTGATCACCGCCGCCATGAACCAGGCCTTCTTTACCCTGAGCCTGGGCATCGCCGCCATGGAGGTCTTTGGCAGCTATATGACCAGAGACCACAGCCTGGCCAGCGAGGCGGTGCGTATCTGCTCCCTGGACACCTTTGTGGCCCTGATGGCGGGGCTTATCATCTTCCCCGCCTGCTTCTCCTTCGGGGTGCAGCCGGATTCCGGTCCCTCCCTGATCTTCATCACCCTGCCCAAGGTCTTTTTGGACATGAGCGGCGGACGGCTGTGGGGGGCGCTGTTCTTCCTGTTTATGACCTTCGCCAGCTTCTCCACGGTGATCGCCGTCTTTGAGAACCTCCAGGCCAACTGCATCGACAACTTTGGCTGGACCCGGAAAAAGGCTGCGGTGGTGAACTGCGTGTTTATCCTTGTCGCCAGCCTGCCCTGCGTGCTGGGGTACAACCTGTGGAGCGACCTGCACTTCCTGGGGGGCCGGGACGTGCTGGACTTTGAGGACTTCCTGGTGAGCAACCTGCTGCTGCCCCTGGGCTCCCTGGTGTACCTGCTGTTCTGCGTGAGCAAGTGGGGCTGGGGCTATGACAACTATCTGGCGGAAGCCAACGCCGGGAAGGGGCTGAAGCTCCCCCGGTGGATGAAGCCCTATTTCCAGTTCATCCTGCCGGTGCTGGTGCTGGCGATCTTGATTCAGGGTTTGTGTTGAAAACTGCATCGACATAAAAAAGGACGCGGCCCGCTGTGGGCCGCGTCTTTGCGTTGGGCTTACTTGCTGTTGTCCCGGCGCTTCTTTTCATCCAAGAGGAGATAGGTCAGGCCTGCGCCGGAGAGCAGGAGCAGGGAGGCCCAGAGACCGCTGTTGTCACCGGTCTGGGGTACCTCTGCCAGGGGGACGGCCTCGTCGGGAATGTCCGTCTGAGGCTGCTGGGTCTTTTGGGGCTGCTGGGGTTTGGGGGGCTTGGGCTTCTGGGGGACGTTGACCTGGGGCACGTCCGTGTCCGGGACCTCTACCAGAGGCGGCTGCGCTTCGGGAATGTCCACCAGGGGCGGGTCCTCTTCGGGAACGTCCACAACAGGGGGCTCCTCAGGGGGCGGCACCAGGGGGACATCGGGGTCAGGGACGTCCACAGGGGGCTCCGGGTTCACCGGCGGGTCGGGGTCTACCGGGGGTTCTGGGTCCGCCGGAGGCTTGGGGTCGGGGTCCGGTCTGGAGCTGCCGCCACCGGAGTTTCTGCTGAAGTACAGCTTCAAAACGGTGTTGCCGTCGTCGGCCAAGGTGTCACTCAAAACGTTGCGGTTGTCGCCGGGTACGAAGGTGTACCCGCTGATGACCTTGTCGTTGTCAGTCACGCTGACGGTGCTGCCAGCCTTATCGGTACGGGTTGCGGTGGGCTTGATGGTGTTGCCGTTGGTGTCGTACCACTCGACTGTGTAGGTAACCTCCTTCGGTTCGGGAGGCGTGACGGGGTCTTTGGTGAAGTACAGCTTCAAGACTTTGCCCGCTGTGTCCAAGGTGGCAGACAATACGTTGCCATTGTAATCCTGGATAAAGGTATAACCATCAAGAATTTTGTCGCTCTCCGTAACTTCGACCGTTTGGTTTAACGTGCCGTTGCGCTCGTCGGAGTCGATTACTTCTGCATCCTCTGTGTTGTCTGTCACAGCATCCAACACATACCGGATAACCTTGTACACGATCGTTTCAGGTGTTTCAGGACCGGGGCCAGGACCAGGATCGGTGGCCTTCACTGTCCAAGTACCATGGATGGTCACATGTTTCTCTGGCATGGTGAAAGTGCCGTTATCGATGGTAATATCGCTGGTGCTCCAACCAGAGAAAACGTAGGTTTTATCACCGATGGTAACTTCGAAATCCTTCACAAAGGTGGTATCCACAGTGACTGTGGCATTTACGTCATAAGTCTTGGCGTCGGGCACCTGGGGCTCAGTCGTTCCTTCAGGCAGTCCAGTCCAGGTGTATGTTACCGTATACTGAGTGGGGGCTTTGTCCTTCTTCCATGTGGCAGTATAAGTGATGACCCCGTTCTCGTCGGCATCATCGGCGCTTACTACAGGATTGATGGCGGGAGCCCAACCCATGAAGGTGTAGCCCTCACGGATAGGTTTCACAACAGTCTTACCGTCCGCATCAGTCACGGTTTCAGTTTTGCCGTTCTCTTCCTCAAATGCAGGGGTTTTCGCACCTGCAATCAGGCCTTCGAAGCCCTGGTCGGCAAAAACGGTCTTACCTGGTACACCGTCGGTGTAAAGGACAGTGTAGGTGGTAGAATCAGGTTCAGAGTTATCTTCCTCCCAAAGCGCGTACAGGGTTTTGCTGACGGGATTGGCAGAACTCCCTTTGCCTTCGGACCAGTTTAGGGTGATGGAGTCGCCAGCCTGATAAAGTTTAGTATCAGAGGTTGCATTTGGCGTCTCAGCCCAACCTTTGAAGGTGTAACCTTCTTGGGAGGGTTTGGTGTTGGTAACGGTAAAGCTGGCGGAGGTTGCAGGAACAGCTTGCTTCGTTGGGGAAACAGCACTGCCACCCTGGGTATCGTAGTTCAGGACATAATCGGCATTGACAGTGATGCCAAAAACGTCGTTGTAGCGGTACCACTTGATATCTTTATACACCAGTGAATTTACACCACACCAACATGGTACATACGCATAATTGAGGTTTGGATTTGTGAAAACAATGCCAAAGTTTGCATAATAGCAAACACGTACATCATTGCTGCTGCCGGGCTTCAATGCCTCAAAAACAGTGTCAAAAACACGCGCTCCGTTGTTGTTCCCGGCGGCATACGTTGGGTTGCCGACAAGGTTTTGTCCACTGTTGTCGATTAGGCTGATATCGCAATAATCACTCGGATTGTATACTGCGATAGTGTGTCCACACTTTGAGCCTACCAAAGTGTTCGTTGGAGCGCCTAAAAGGAAACTGCCCTTTTGCCCCACCTTCATCGTCAAGGACTGCCCGGAGTTTCTGACTTTTCCGGTTGCAGTTTGGCCAGTCGGCTTTTTGTTGGGGTTAATTGTGACGTTAGTTACAGGAGTATAGCCGCTGGCCAGGGTGCCACTATTCATTTCCAACGCAGCATCCACTGCCTTGACAGCGGCTGCGTACGTGGCAACGGCCATTTGGACATCTGTGCGGAACATGTACTGGGTACCCAGGAGAGCCTCATAGGCTTCGGATACCTTGCCATAAACATATTCCGCCACTTCTATAGCGTTATCCAGTGTGATTTTGGGAATCGCCTTAACGGCATCTAAAAAGTCCTGCACGATAGCGGGAATTTCCACGACGGCCGGGGGTTCCTCTGTGGGCTCGTTAGCAGGTTCGTCCGAGGGTTCGTCAGACGAATCATCGGGCTTCTGCTCTGGCGGTGCCGTCTGGATATCATCCTCTACAGGGGAATCCTCCGGCCTGGGCTCTTCGCCCTGACCAGGCGTCTCTGGCTCTGCGGGTTTTTCCGTCTGGCCGGGGACTTCCGGTTCTGTAGTCTCCTCATCCTGTCCGGGCTCCGCCGGGGGTTCGGTCGGGGTGGGGGGATCGGGCGTGACCTCCGGCTTGGGGTCCGGTTCCGGTGTGGGTTCCGGCTGTGCCTCCGGCTTGGGGGTGGGGGCTGCCGGTTCTTCCGGTGCTTCTGGGGCGGCCTGGGTGATCTCGGTTTCTTGGGGGGTACCTTCGCCGGTGGCGAAGGCTGTGGTGGAGAGCATCCCCACGCATAGGACAAAAGACAAGAACAGCGCCAGCCAACGCCTGCACAGGTCCTTATTTCGTTTCATCATCAATGTTCCTTTCTTTGCAAAATCGGACGCAAAGGATCCGGTAGCCGAACGAGCATAGGGCAAAAACCCCTTAGCCTCTGGCTTTGCTGTCCCGCTGTTTCCAGCGGTTTGCCAAATTGCAACCGAACGAGCATCGCGCCGGTGGGGGCTCCCGCTGGCGCCTCAGCCTCTGGCTTTGCGTCCCATCGTTTCCAATGGTTTGCCCTGCGTCTTACCCTGTCTCCCCGCCGGCCTCGACGCCCCGGACGGCGGGACAACCCCAGGGGGGATTCGCCTGCTCCATCACGCTGCCTCCTCTCATTGGAGATTTTGAATGAACCGGGGACCGCGCCTCTGACGAAGCCTCGGTAAATTCACGGACAAACTCGTCGTGGAGCCGTTTTTCTCCCCGCTTGCGGGCTTGGACGGCATCCTCAAAGCGGGCGTAGCAGCCCAGGTAATAGCGCTTGCCCTTGAAGCAGATGGAGGCCCGCCAACGCTGCTTGGCCGCCCACCAATCCACCCCAGGGACCCCGCTGGTGTTGTTTTTCCGCACCGTCTTGGCCCGGAGCATCTCCACGCAGGTGCCGTCGATGTAGGTCAGGGACATGAGGCCCGCGCCGGGTCCCAGGCAGCCACAGCTGGTGGTGTGGCCGCTGCGCAGCCGGTTGGTGCGCACCACGGTTTCCCTGCCGCAGTCGCAGCGGCAGTGCCAGGCGGTGCGGGTGCCGATGTTCTCCGCTGGCCCTAGGACGGTGAGGTGGCCGTAGTGCTGGCCTGTGAGCTCTAGTTTTTTCCGGGAATGTCCCATTTTGCATCACCTGCTTTCGCGGGGAAATCGTAGAAACTTATCAAAAAGTATACTTTATGACAAATTTCCCGCAAAAGGGAACAGGAAGAGATCCACCGGAATAGTATAGTGAAAAAGCCGGAAAACCCCTTGAAAAGGAACAATTTTCATGATATAATGCCCAGCAGTGGGGGACTATCAAAAAGTATACCTTTTGATAGCCCCCCTTATTTTGCGCTACCTTGCGCCACCCGATGTTCCTTCAAACGGCGGTAAAAGGTAGCCTGGCTCATGCCGCAGGCGGCCAGGGCACGGGAAAAGCTCAGGTCCTTTTGCTCCCAGGCCTCCACCACCTGGGCGAAATCCTCCGGGGGCTCCAGGGTGGGGCGGCCAAACTTCACCCCACGGGCCTTGGCCGCTGCGATGCCCTGCTCCTGGCGCTTGCGGATGTTCTCTCGCTCGTTTTGGGCCACGAAGGAGAGAATTTGTAGCACCAGGTCCGCGATGAAGGTCCCCATCAGGTCCTTGCCGTGGCGGGTATCCAGAAGGGGCATGTCGAGGACGCAGATATCGACCCCGATTTCCTTGGTCAGCACCCGCCACTGATCCTGGATCTCCTGATAATTGCGGCCCAGGCGGTCGATGCTCAGGATGTAAACCAGGTCCCCGGCCTTGAGCTTTTTCAGGAGTTTTTGATACTGAGGCCGGTTGAAATCCTTGCCGGACTGCTTGTCTATATAGATGTTCTTTTCCGGCACATCGCTGCGGCGCATGGCGTCCAGTTGTCTGTCCTCGTTTTGCTCTGCGCTGGATACACGAATATAACTGTAGGTCATAGTTGGCTCCTCTCTTTCTGGATGAGATCGGGGGAAGTCGAATCAAACACACACATGGTAAGGACGGTGCGATCTTCCAGGCTTATTTATGCCCAGGAAAGATTATAACGATTATCGTTATGAACGGTAGATACAAATAAAAAAAGAGCCAGCCTGCGTATCATGGCGCAGACTGGCTTTTTCAATGGAAACTTGCCGGGAACTATGGTAAAATGGTGGGGAGAAGGGGTTCAGTCCTCACTCTGCCATCCTTTGCAGAAATCCCCCCAACCTTGGAAGCCGCAGGCGTACTGCTCTAGCTGGGCGCAGCTGAGCTCGATGGCGCTGTTGGCGCTGCCGGCGGCGGGGAACACGGTGTCGAAGCGCTGGAGGGAGATGTCCAGATAGACCCGGACCCCCTCCCGGATGGCGAAGGGACACACGCCGCCTACGGCGTGGCCCACCAGCTCCACCACCTGGTCGGGGGTAAGCATTTTGGCTTTGGTGTGGAAGAAGCCCTTGAACTTGCTGTTGTCCACCTTGGCGTCTCCGGCGGTGAGGATGAGCACCGCCTGCCCGTCTACCAGGAAGGACAGGGATTTTGCAATGCGGGCGGGGATGACCCCGGCGGCTTGGGCGGCCAGCTCCACGGTGGCGCTGGAAGTGTCGAACTCTAAGACCTTTTCCGCCAGGCCAAAGGCGGCGAAATAGTCGCGGACTGCGGCGATAGACATGGTGATTGCCCTCTTTCTTTTGGTGTTCACACCACTATACCATAGGCAGAGGGCCTTGGCAAGGTTTGGAAGGAGAGACCATGGACAAGAGGAAACAACAACGGTTTGGCGGGCCCATCCGAGGGCGCTTTGCCCCCAGTCCCAGTGGGCGGATGCACCTGGGGAACCTCTTCGCGGCGCTGCTGGCCTGGTTGGATATCCGCAGCCTGGGGGGTGAGATGCTGCTGCGCATGGAGGACCTGGACCCCCAGCGCTGCCACCAGGCGTATATAGAACAACTGGCCGAGGACCTCCTGTGGTTGGGTCTGGACTGGGACCTAGGTTGGAAACCGGGCCAGGCGGAATTTTGCCAGAGCCAGCGGGGGGCGTATTACCAAAGGGCCTTTGACAAGCTGGCGGCGGAGGGCTTGGTGTACCCCTGCTATTGCAGCCGGAAGGAGCTTTTGGCGGCCTCCGCACCCCACGCCGCCGACGGGGCACGGGTGTACGACGGCCATTGCCGGAACTTGACAGAACAGGAACGGGAGACCTTGGCGGCCAAGAGGAGGCGGCCTGCCTGGCGGGTCCAAGTGCCCGTAAAGGAAATTTCCTTTACGGACGGTTGCTTTGGTGTTCAGAGCCAGCGGTTGGACCGGGACTGCGGGGACTTCATCCTCCGCCGCTCCGACGGAGTGTTTGCCTACCAACTGGCGGTGGCGGAAGACGACGGGCGCATGGGGATCACCCGTGTGGTCCGTGGTTGGGACCTACTCTCCTCCACCCCCCGGCAGATTTGGCTCCTGGAACAACTGGGCTACCAGCCCCCCAGCTATTGCCACATCCCCCTGCTGCTGAGCCGGGATGGCCGGCGGCTGGCCAAGCGGGACGGGGACCCGGATATGGGAGTGCTCCGGGCCCGCACCACCCCGGAGGCCCTGACAGGCTACCTGGCCTGGCTGGCCCACCTGCTCCCCAAGCCGGAACCCCTGCGCCCCAGGGATTTGATCGCGGGGTTCTCCTGGGAGAAGGTGGGGCGGGAGGACCGCTTTGTGGGGAAGTTCAGCGCTCTGTGAGCTCCCAGCGCAAAAACTGGATGGCTTTCTTCTCCAAACGGGAGACCTGCACCTGACTGATACCCAAAATCTTTGCGGTCTTGTCCTGGGTGAGGCCCTTGTAGTAACGCAGGAGGATGAGCTTCCGTTCTCGTGGAGGCAGGTGGTCGATGGCACTGCGCAGGGATAGCCGTTCGATGAGCCCCTCCTCCGGAGATTCCCCCAGCATTTCCTCCAGGGAGAAGCCATTCTCCCCGCTCTCCGCCTGGAGGGAGGCCACGGAGGAGACAGCCAAGTCGGCTTCTGCGATTTCCTCCGGGGTGAGGCCCGTCTCCTGGGCCAACTCCGACAGGGCGGGCTCCCGGCCTAGACTGTCCAGGAGCTTTGTTCTGGCCCGGTGGATCAATAGGGCCTGTTCCTTGGTCCCCCGGCCTACCTTTACTAGGCCGTCGTCCCGGAGGAAACGGCGGATCTCCCCGGCAATCTTGGGGACGGCGTAGGTGGAGAACTGGGTGCCGTATTCCAGGTCGAAGCCCTGGACGGCTTTCAAGAACCCCACGCAGCCCAGTTGGTACAGGTCCTCGTTGTCCAGCCCCTTCCGGGCGTAGCGGCGCACGATGCTCCAAATCAGTCCGGCATTTTCCTCCACCAGACGGCCGCAGGCCTCCCGGTCCCCGGCTTGGGCGGCCTGGATGAGGGTGAAGCGGTCTTGGGCGATCAAGCGTGTTGCCCCCCTCCCGCCCGGAGGGCGAAGCGCTTGCGCATGGTCACGGTGGTGCCCTTGCCGGGATGGGAGCGGACCTTCAAGGTGTCGGTGAAGCTCTCCATGATGGTGAAGCCCATGCCGGAGCGCTCCTCATTGCCGGTG
>CAJTQP010000074.1 GCA_910578575.1 uncultured Oscillospiraceae bacterium | reverse complement strand
TGGAGGAAACTATGGAGCGCCTGGCGGAGGTCTACCACGCCTCCTCCTTCCAGGGCCCCATGGGGGACGATGCCTTCAACAAGGCCCTGCAAGACTGGATCAACCAGCAGACCGGGGGCCTGTTGGAGGAGCAGGCGGCGGGGCTGGAAATGACCCCGGACACCGCCCTGGCCCTGGCCACCACGGTGTATTTCCGGGGCCACTGGCACAACGAGTTTTCCCCCTCCGCCACCGCCCCCGGTGTGTTCCACGCCCAGGACGGGGACCTGGACTGTGACTTCATGCACCAGAGTGACATCCGCAGCCTCTATACCGGGGCCCACTTCTCCGCCCTGGCCCAAGGCCTGGACGGCAGCGGGGAGATGTGGCTGATCCTCCCCCAGGAGGGCTTCTCCCCGGAGGCACTGCTCCAAGATGACGAGTTTTACCGTTTCCTTCTGGATGGGGGACTCCAATGGCCCCAGTCCAAGCTCTACCAGGTGAACCTGTCCCTGCCCAAGTTCGACGTGGCTTCCAATCTGGATTTGATGGACGGCCTGCGTGCCCTGGGCATCACCGATGTCCTAGACGCCAGTCTGGCAGACTTCTCCCCCGCCACCACCGCCACTTCCCTGGTCCTCTCCCAGGCGGAGCATGCGGCGCGGGTGACCATCGACGAGGAGGGCTGCACTGCCGCCGCCTATACGGTGATGGCAGCGGACGCCACAGGGGCCCTGATGGAGGAACAGGAGATCGACTTCATCCTGGACCGCCCCTTCCTCTTCGCCATCACCAACCAGGACGGCCTGCCCCTGTTCGTGGGGGTAGTGAATCAGCCCACGGCGTGAAATACCCTGACAAAGGTAGACGAGAAACCGCGGGCCGGCGAGGGCGCCGGCCCCTACATCCCACGTGGGCACACGCAAGACAGGTTTGTTCACACGGCAGGCCCAACCACGTACATTGTGAACATACGGGTGGTGCGGGCCCCGGCGTGTCTTTGTAGGGGACGCCGCCCTCGGCGTCCCAACAGGCTTCCTCAAACTTTTTTGACACACGGAAAGCCCCCCGGACTTCTATGAAGTCCGGGGGGCTTTTTCTTTGTGTTACGCTTTTCTCAACCGCTTACAGCAGGTGGAAGGCCAAAATCAGGCCGGAGAACACGATGGAAACGGTAGAGCACAACTTGATGAGGATGTTCAGGGAGGGGCCGGAGGTATCCTTAAAGGGGTCGCCTACGGTGTCACCCACAACAGCTGCCTTGTGCTGCTCAGAGCCCTTGCCGCCGTGGTTGCCCCGCTCGATATACTTCTTGGCGTTGTCCCAAGCGCCGCCAGCGTTGGACATGAACACAGCCATGGCGAAGCCGGAGACGGACACGCCGCCCAGCAGGCCCACAACGCCCGTGGGGCCCAGGATCAGGCCGGTGACGATGGGCACGATGATGGCCAGCAGTGCGGGGGCCACCATCTCATGGAGGGCGCCCTTGGTGCACAGCGCCACGCACTTGCCGTACTCAGGGTCGGTGGTGCCTTCCATGATCCCCTTGATCTCACGGAACTGACGGCGCACCTCCACCACGATGGACTGAGCAGCGGTCTGCACAGAGCGCATGGTCATGGCGGAGAACACGAAGGTCAGCATGGCGCCGATGAACAGGCCAACCAGCACAGTGGGGCTGGTGAGGGTGAAGTTCAGCTCTTCGGGGGTGCGGTGCTGGACGATGTTCACATAGGACACCAGCAGGGCCAGAGCGGTCAGAGAGGCGGAGCCGATGGCGAAGCCCTTGCCGGTGGCGGCGGTGGTGTTGCCCAGGGAGTCCAGAGCGTCGGTGCGGTCGCGGACCTCTTCGGGGAGGCCGGACATCTCAGCGATACCACCGGCGTTGTCGGCCACGGGGCCGTAAGCGTCGGTGGCCAGGGTGATACCCAGGGTGGAGAGCATACCCACAGCGGCGATGCCGATGCCGTACAGGCCCTGGTTGAAGGTGGCGCTGAAGCCGCCGTTGGGGTCCATGATGGTCACGCTGCCGCCGGCTGCGAAGTAGGAGATCAGGATGGCAGCGGCCACGATGAGGATGGAGGCGATGGTGGACATCAGACCCAGGGAGATACCACCGATGATGATGGTGGCGGCGCCGGTCTCAGAAGCGGCAGCCAGCTCCTTGGTGGGCTTGTAGTTGTCGGAGGTGAAATACTCGGTGAAGTAGCCGATGGCGCAGCCGCCCACCAGGCCACAGAGGATGGCCACGAAGATGCCGGTCCAGCCCTCACCGATGATGAAGTAGGTCAGGGGGGCAGCCACGATGGCGGAGAGCACAGCGGCGGTATAGGTGCCGGTGCGCAGGGAGGTCAGCAGGCTCTTCTGGGTGGCGTCCTCCTTGGTCTTCACCAGGAAAGAGCCGATGATGGAGCAGATGATGCCGCACACAGCCAGGGCCATGGGCAGCAGCATCCCCCGCCACTCATACCCGGCGATGGCGCCCAGGGAGAAGGTGGCCAGGATGGAGCCAACATAGGACTCATACAGGTCAGCACCCATGCCGGCCACGTCGCCCACGTTGTCGCCCACGTTGTCGGCAATGGTGGCGGGGTTCCGGGGGTCGTCCTCCGGGATCCCGGCCTCCACCTTACCCACCAGGTCCGCGCCCACGTCGGCGGCCTTGGTGTAGATGCCGCCGCCCACACGGGCGAACAGGGCCATGAAGGAGGCGCCGATGCCGTTCATGACGATGATGTTGCCCAGCTCAACGGGGTCGTTGATGCCGGCGACAAAGCGCAGGATGGTGAACCAAATGGTAATGTCCAGCATACCCAAGCCAACCACGGTGAAACCCATGACGGAGCCGGAGGAGAAGGCCACCCGCAGGCCGCGGTTCAGGCCCTCAGAGGCCGCCTGGGCAGTCCGGGCGTTGGAGTTGGTGGCGATCTTCATACCGATGAGGCCGGCCAGCATGGACCAGATACCACCGGTGAGGAAGGCGAAGGGGGTGAAGCGGGAGAGCATTTCCCCGCCGCTGGCAAAGGCGATCACCAGGAGGATCACAAAGACCACCAGGAACACCTTGGCCACTGTCACATACTGATGCTTCAGATAGGCATTGGCACCCTCACGGATGGACTTTGCGATCTTCTGCATCTCAGGACTGCCCTCAGAGTAGGACATGACCTTGTTTCGTTGGATGAGAGCAAACAGCAGCGCCAGCACAGCGCCGATGAAGCCTATCCACAGATACTTTTCCACAGATACTACACTCCTTTTCTTTTCTTAACTCGACGCCTGTGCTGCCCTGGGGCAAGAGATTCCACAAGCGCCCCGACACCCTCTGTTGAAAGCTGGCGCCGATACGTCTAACACACCAATTTTAGCATAAGAGGTGGGATTTGCAAGCCCATCCCGGCCTTTTTCTCCCAATTCCAGGATTTTTCACAAATTCTACAAAAACCACAAAAAACCCAGGGAACCTTTCGCCAAAAAAAGCAGGGTGACGGGGGACGCCCCAGGGAGCTTTTCCCCTCAAGTCCGCCGCCAAGTGGCGGGATGCAGGAGGATGAGGATGGGGAAGATCTCCAAGCGCCCCACCAGCATAGCCAGGGTCAGCACCAGCTTGCTCAGGGAGGAGAAGGCGGCAAAATTCCCCGCCGGGCCCACCATCTCCAGACCGGGGCCGATGTTGCTCAGGCAGGCCAGGGAGGCGGAAAAGCTGGTGGTAGGCGAGAAGCCGTCCAGGCTCACCACCAGGCAGGTCCCCCCTAGGGTGAGGAAGAAGAGGGTCACAAAGGCGGAGAGGGTGGACAGGGTGTCCTCGTCCACCGCCTTGCCGTCCAGCTTCACCACCTTCACCGCCCTGGGGTGGAGCACCCGGCTCAAACTCCGCCAGGCACAGCGCACCAGCAAGAGCACGCGGGAGCATTTCAGTCCCCCGGCGGTACTCCCGGCGCAGCCCCCGATGAACATCACCAAAATCAGCACGATTTTTGCCAAGGTGGGCCAGAGGTCATAGTTAGCCGTGGCGAAGCCGGAGGTGGAGATGATGGAGCTCACCTGGAAGAGGCTGTCCAGCAGGGCCCGTCCGGCGCTGTCGTAGCTGGGCAGCACCGCCAGGAACACCAACAAGGTGGCCACCGCCACCACCCCCAAGAAACAGCGCAGCTCGTCGCTGCCCAACACCTGCCGTCCCCGACCGGTGAGGATTAGGAAGAACACGGCAAAATTCAGGGAGCACAGGAGCATGAACACGATGACGATGATCTCGCAGGCCGGCAGGCCGTAGGCGGCCATACTGGCGTTCATCACGGAAAAGCCCCCGGTACACACCGTGGCAAAGGTGGTGGTGGCGGCGTCATACAAGGGCATCCCCGCCAGGAGCAGGGCCCCCAGCTCCGCCAAGGTCATGCCGATATAGATCAAATAGAGTATCTTGGAGGACTGGGCGGTCTTGGGCACCAGCTTGGAGGACACGGGGCCGGTGGACTCCGCCTGGACCAGCACCTGGGCCCGACCCCCCACTTTGGGGAGAAAGGCCAGGGTGAAAATCAGCACCCCCATCCCCCCGATCCAGGAGGAGAAGGAGCGCCAGAACAGGATGCCCCGGCTGTGGCTCTCAATATCCGTGAGGATGGAGGCCCCAGTGGTGGTCACGGCGGAGACGATCTCAAAGAGGCAGTCCACAAAGCTGCCGAACTCCCCGGAGAACCAGAAGGGCAGGGCCCCAAAGAGGCTCAGGGTGATCCAGATGAGCCCCACCACCACGAAGCCCTCCCGCTGGAAGAAATCCGCCCGGCACCGCAGCCGCACCAGGGCCAGCCCCAGCCCCGCCAGGAGGAGGATGGTATAGAGGAAGGGCCGGGGATCCTCCCCATAGAGGAAGCACACCATCAGGGGCAGCAGCAGACACAGGGCCTCCACATGGAGGGTACGGCCCAGGGTGCGCAGCATGAGACGATAGTTCATAGGCCGCCGCCCTCGAAGATGTCCCCAAAGGTCTGGATGCCCTGGCCATGGGAGATGACGATGACCCGGTCCCCGGCGGAGAGGACGGTGTTGCCGTCGGGGATCACCACCGCCTCCTCATGGAGCAGGGCCACAACGAGGAAGCCCTTGCGGATGCGCAGGTCTTTCAGGGCCACCCCCAGGTTGGGGGTGTTCTCCTGGAGGATAAACTCCGCCGCCTCGGCGCGGGCATCCGCGATGCGGTAGAGGGCGGTCATCACATTGCCGCTCTTATCCTGGAGACTCCGGACCAGCCGGAGGATGCGCTCCACGGTGATGAGCTTGGGGGCCACCACGCTGTCCAAGCCCGCAGAGCGGCCGATGGCAGCGTAGTTCTCCCGGCTGCACTTGGCCACCACCTTCCGCAGGCCCTGCTGCCGGGCGTAGAGGGCCGCCACCAGGTTGTCCTCATCCCGGCCGGTGAGGGCGGCAAAGGCGTCATTGTTGGTAAAGTGCTCAGAGGCCAGCAGCTCCTGGTCGGTGCCGTCCCCATGGAGCACCAGCACCTCCGGCAGCCGCTCGGAGAGGGCCCGGCAGGTGGATTCCCGGCTCTCCACCACCGTCACCCGCACCCCCATGGGCAGCAGGAGCTTGGCCAGGTAGTGGGCGATCCGTCCGCCCCCCACCAGGAAGGCGGAGTGGATCCGAGGCAGGTCCCGGCCCAGGCTGCGCAG
The DNA here is from genome assembly GCA_910578575.1 of uncultured Oscillospiraceae bacterium. Classification (GTDB taxonomy): domain Bacteria; phylum Bacillota; class Clostridia; order Oscillospirales; family Oscillospiraceae; genus Evtepia. The sequence goes on along the minus strand of CAJTQP010000074.1, from coordinate 5,192 downwards.
GTAGGCGGAGAGCTCCTTGGGGGTGCCGGTGATATAGAGCTTATCCCCCGCCTGGGGAACGAAGCTGCCGTCGGGGATGATCACCTGGTCCCCCCGTTGGGCGGCGCTGAAGAGCACCGAGCGCCGCCCCTCAAAGAGGCTGGCCAGGGGCACACCTACAATGTGGTCGCTGCTGCGGACCATCACCCCGATCATCTCCACCTTTCCCCGGAAAAAGGTGTCCACATCGGCGGCGGCGGGAAAGCGCAGCAGATGAGATATCTCCAGGGCGGCGGAGTATTCCGGGTTGATCACCGCGTCGATGTCCAGGTCCTGGCGCAGGGAGTCCACGTCCTCGGTGTAGGCCACATCCCGGATACGGGCAATGGTGTAGCCGGTGCCCATGCGCTTGGCGGCCAGGGCACAGAGCATGTTCACCTCGTCCATGTTGGTGGTGGCCAGGAGCAGGTCCGCCTCCGCCGCTCCGGCCTCCCGGAGGACCGAGGGGGCCGCGCCGGGGCCCTTGATGCACATGACATCCAGGGTGTTGCTGGCCCGGTGGATGGCCTTTTCGTCGTTGTCCACAATGGTGATGTCGTGCTCCTCCATGGAGAGGTAGTCGGCCAAGGTGGCGCCCACCTTGCCGGCGCCGACGATGATGATTTTCAAAGGGCATTCCCCTCCCTTTCTTCTGACTCCCTCGCCACCAGGGACCTGCGCCACACCCCGGAGCGCTCATAGATGTAGCCCAGAGGCACCGAGGAGGCAGGGGCGATGGCGCAGGCGATGAAGATGCCCACCAGGCCCATGGTATGGTTGAGGATCAGGGCCAGCACCACCCGCACCACGATGCAGTTGAGCAGGCTGGAGCCCAGGGCGAACATGGTGTTCCCCGCCCCCAGAGGCAGGGCATTGTAGACCATAAAGCTGGCGTAGAAGATCTGACCTAAGATCTCGATGCGCAGGTTTTGCAGGCCGATCTCCATGGTGACGGCGTCCGGGTGGAAGATGGCCAGAAGCTGGGGGGCCAGGAGCTCCACCAGCAGGATGATCCCCGCCGTCACCCCGATGGACAGGCGCATGGCAATGTGGACCACCCGGCTGGCCCGGTCAAACTTCTTCGCCCCCAGACACTGGGCGATCATGGTGGTGGCAGCGGTGTAGACCGCCACGGTGAACATCAGCGCCACGTCCTTGATCTTGGCGCAGATCCCGCTGGCGGCGGAGGCCTCCACCCCGTAGTCGTTGATGAGGAAGGTCATGGCCAGCCAGGACAGACCCACCACCGTCATCTGCACTGCGCAGGGCAGGCCCAGCTTGAGCATCTGCACTAGCTTGTCCTTCTTTACAAAGAGCTTGTTCAGCGCCAGGCCAAAGAGCCCCCTCTGCCGGAGCACATACACCAGGCACACCAGGAAGCTCAGCAGTTGGGACAGGGTGGTGGCCAGGGCCGCGCCCATCACCCCCCAGTGGAACTGCCCCATAAAGAGGATGTCCAGGGCGATGTTGCAGGCGGCAGTCACCGCCACGCAGTAAAAGGGCTGCCGGGAGTTCCCCACTGCCCGGAGCATGGAGGACAGGGCGTTGTAGCCAAAAATGGGCAGCAAGCCCAGGGCGCAGAGTTGGAGGTATACCGTGGCCTCCTCCAGGGCCGGGGCCTTCAAGCCAATCAGGATGGGGCGGCTGAGGACATAGAGGGCAACGGTCATCACCGCCCCCGCCAGGAGGGCCAGGGTGAACAGGGTCACGTTGGTCTTATGGCGGTTGTCCGTATCCTTCCCCCCATAGTACTGGCTCATGAGGATGTTCCCGCCGGTGGTGATGCCCATGATGATCTGGGTGAGCACCACCATCACCTGGCTGGAATTGTTGATGGCGGAAATGCCGTTGTCCCCAATGAACCACCCGGCCACGATCAAGTCGGTGATGGAATAGGCCGACTGGAGCAGGGAGGACAGCATCACCGGGGCAGCATAGATCAGCAGTTTCTTCCAAATGACGCCCTCTGTCAGGTCCATTTGTTGTCCCATCGTGCGCCCTCCTTTTCAGTATACTGGTGTGAAGCGTTGAATTTCTGCCCATTTTATCACATTACCCCCGCCGCTTCAAGCTTCCGATTGACGAAATAAAAAAAGGGATTGCGCCATTTTCTTCACAAACTATGCTATGATGGAAAAAATTTTTCCCGATCGCTAAGAGAAACCCTCATCCCGTTTGTTTAAGGAATGAATCCGTGTGAAAGGAGGGAACACCATGGACAGCGGTGCCAGCAACTACCAGCGCTTTCTCGCCGGGGACGACAGTGCCCTGGTGGACCTGGTGCGGGACTACAAGGACGGGCTGCTCCTCTTCTTGAACCGCTACGTGGGCAACCTCTCCCTGGCAGAGGAGCTCACCGAGGACACCTTTTTCCGTCTGGTCACCAAAAAGCCCCGCTTTTCCCCCCACTATAGCTTCAAGACCTGGCTCTACACCATCGGGCGCAACACCGCCCTGAACCATTTGAAAAAAGCGGGGCAGCACCCGGCCCTCCCCCTGGAGTCCCTGGAACTGCTGCACCGGGAGGAGGAGAGCCTGGAGCACAACTACCTCCGGGAGGAGCAGAAGGTCCAGCTCCACCGGGCCTTGTCCCAGCTCAAGGCGGAGTATAGCCAGGTGCTATACCTAAAATTCTTCGCGGAGCTGACCAACCAGGAGAGCGCCAAGGTGATGGGAAAGAGCAAGCGGCAGATCGAAAACCTGCTCTATCAGGCCAAGCGGGCCCTGAAAGCAGAACTAGAACAGGAGGGTTTTCCCTATGATGGACTATTATGAGATGGCGGCGCGGGTCTTGCAGCGCCGGGATGACTATGTGGCCCAGCAGAAGCGGCGGCGGAGACGGGCGGTCCCTCCCCTGGCCGTCCTCTGCCTGGTGACCCTGGTGGGGGTCTGGCAAACCGCGCCCATTGATCTGGACAGCGGCGGGACCACCGACGCCACCATGGATGGCAACCCCAGCCAGTATAGCAGCCCAGTGGCCCCCCCGCCCACCTATGTAGAAACGCCCGACGCCCAAGCGGATGTGGGCACCCCAGAGCAGGACCCCGCCAGCCTCCCCATCCACAACGGGGACGCCCCTGCCCAGGAACCCTACCTGGAAACCCAGCGGATCCCCGCCAACTTGCAGGCGCTCTGGGGAGGCTGCTATTGGGAAGGTGGGCACACCGTCGTCCTGATCACCCAGGACACGCCGGAGAACCGGGCCCTGGTCCTCCGGGAGCGCCCCGATTTGGACGCGGACACGGTGGTCTTCCAACCAGCGGCCCACTCCCTGGCCTACCTCACGGACTTACAGGAGCGCATCACCGAAGGCATGGTGGATGGGAAGCTCCCCTATGTCTCCACATCCTCCCTGATGGAAGCGGAGAACCTTCTCCGGGTGACAGTGACCACCCAGGACGAGAACAGGCTCCACCAGCTCCGGCGCCTCGACCCCACGGGGACCGCCTTGGATATCCAATACGCCCAGGCCAACCACGATTTGGGATACGTGGAAACGGAATGAATCCTCTCAGGCGCTCACCCTTGGAGCGCCGCCCGGATCAGCTGGACGTTCTTTTGAATCCGCGCGTCCTCCGGGGCGAAGGACAGGGCGGTCTCCGCCGCCTCCAGGGCCTTTTCCACCTGACCGGTGTAGTAATAGCCCAAACTTGCCAGGTCCCAGGGGGCCTCTCCCCAGGCGGCGGGTTCTGCAATATAGGTCCGGGGCCGTTCCTGGATGGCCAGGGCCCGGCTGGTGAGCCACAGTACCCCCTGCCAGTCCTCCCGCTGGCGGCAGTGGTCTGCCAAGTCCAGCCAGGGCTCCCGGAGGTGGGGGGCCTCCCCGATGGCCCGGAGCATCCACTGTTCCGCCTCCCCCTCCCGGCCCAGGGCCAGGCAGTCCTTGGCCAGCAGGCGCATGGAGGCGCAGCGCTCGTCAGCCCAGGTGGCGGTGGGCAGGGCCAGGTGGCGCTTCAGGGTGGCGATGCTCTCCTGCCAGCGCTGGTAGAAGAAGTACTCCCGGCCCAGGTAGTGGACGTTGCGGTCGTTGTCCGGCTCCTCCGCCACCGCCTGTTCCAGCAGGGGCAGGTATTGGCTCCGGGGCTTGCTGTGGTCGGGGTAGTGCTCCAGGGTCACCCCTTGGGCATACACCCGCTGCCCTTCCCCCTGGTCAAAACGCAACACCTCATGGACCGGCCCCACCCAGCGGCAGCCCTTCCGGCAGTGGATCTTATCCGCCCAAAAGCTGATCCCCGGCCGGCCGTCGGGGAGGAAGCTCCAGACATAGCGGTAGTGCAGGCGGGTCTTGACCTGGGGCCAAGCGGCCTCCACCTCTGCCCGCCAGCCGGGACGAAACACCTCGTCCAGGTCCGTACACACGCAGATGTCCGCCTCCTCCGGCACCAGGGCCAGGGAGCGGTTGCGGGCCTGGTCAAAGCGCCAGGGTGTCACCTGCTCCACCGCCACCGTGGCCCCCAACTCCTCCAGGCGCTGGGGGGTGCCGTCGTCGGAGCCGGTGTCCAATACGTAGACGCCGTCCGCCTCTCCCATGGACTCCATCCACCGCCGGGCGAACTGCGCCTCATTCTTGCAGATGGCATACACATAGACCTGATACCTGCCCATGCGTTCCCCTCCTTACATTAGATATAGCATGATGGCTCCCTCCCCCGCCGGAAGGCAGGGGAGGGAGTGTTTCTCTCTACGGATGCGGGAAACTGTACCCTCAGTCCAAACGCTTCACCGTCAGGGCGGCATTCATGCCGGTACCCAAGGTTACAGTGTCCGCAGCAGCGGAAGTCAATGCCAGATCCAGAACGTCGTTGGCGTTCAGGGTCACGATGGCATCTCCACTATAGACAGCCACACCCGCAGGGGTCGTCGTCCTGGTGATGGCTGTGCTGGGAATCTCCGTGCCGTTCTGACGCACCGCCAGGGTCAGAGGCCCATTGCTGGACGGGGAGAGAATGGCGTTGTAGCTGAGTTCATAGGTCCCCGCCTCTGTGACGGTCACGCTGTTGGCCGGGGTGTTGGTCACGCCGCTCCCCGGCATAGCGGTAGCCAGAGCCACCTGGGTGGGGGTGTTGGCCGGCAGGGTCAGGGTCTGGGGGGCGGCACTATACGCCCCGCCATAGGCAGACAGGCCGTTGGCAGGGCCAGTGGGGCCGGCGGGAAGATCGGAAGAGCGTCGTGTA
>CAJTQP010000073.1 GCA_910578575.1 uncultured Oscillospiraceae bacterium | reverse complement strand
TGCGGGCCGCGGGGGCGTGGACCGGCGGACTCACCATGACCTTTCCCTCCTTTGGCCAGGGCTATCAAAAAGTGTACCTTTTGATAGCCTTATTTTCATGGGCATTGTATCATGAAAACCCTGGTATTACAAGGGCCTTTTTGACTTTTTCACCAGATAAATCCGGGGGAATCGCTTTCTAACGAAAAGCGTCAGATTTTATCAAAAGGTACACCTTTTGACAGCCTTTCCCCTCATATTATGCAAAAAGCGCCCGGACGAAAGCTCGTCCGGGCGCATATTCCTTGTTGGAAACTTTACCGCTTGTTGGATCTTCTCCAGATGCCCATTTTCTCGGCGCTCTGGATCAGCTCCTCGCGGAACTGGGGATGGGCGATGGAGATGATCTTCTCCGCACGCTCCCAGGTGTTCAGACCCTTGAGGTTGATCATGCCGTGCTCGGTGACCAGGTACTGCACGGTGGAGCGGGGGTCGGTGCAGATGGAGCCGTTGGTGAGAGTGGGCACGATGCGGGACTTCAGGGAGCCGTCCTTGCCCTGCATGGTGGAGGACAGGCAGATGAAGGACTTGCCGCCCTTGGACAGGTAAGCGCCCATGACGAAGTCCAACTGACCGCCGGTGCCGGAGATGTGCTTGATGCCGGCGGACTCGGCGTTCACCTGGCCGAAGAGGTCCAGGTCCACGATGTTGTTGATGGAGATGAAGTTGTCCAGCTGGGCGATGACCCGGACGTCGTTGGTGTAGTCCACAGGGGCGCCCATGACGTTGGGGTTCTCGTTGACGTAGTCATAGAGCTTCTTGGTGCCGGCGGCGAAGGCGAACACCTCCCGGCCATAGTCCACGGCCTTGTTCTTGCCGTTGATCTTGCCGGCCTTGGCGATGTCCACGAAGGCGTCCACGTACATCTCGGTGTGGACACCCAGGTCCTTCAGGTCGGACTCGGCGATGAGGGCGCCCACGGTGTTGGGCATCCCGCCGATGCCCAGCTGGAGGCAGGCGCCGTTGGGGATCTGGGGCACGATGAGGTTGGCCACGGTGCGGTCCACGTCGGTGGGGGGCACGCTGCCCAGTTCGGGGATGGAGGGGTTGGGGCCTTCCACCACGTAGGTCACGTCCTGGATGTTCACCTCGGTCTTGAACAGGCCCAGCACGCGGGGCATGTTGGTGTTCACTTCCACGATGATGTGCTTGGCCTTGGCGCACATGTCATACAGGTGGGAGGGGGCCAGGGACAGGGAGAAGTTGCCGTGCTCGTCCATGGGGGGGCACTGCATCATCACCACGTCCACGCCCTCCAGGTTTTCCCGATAGAAGCGGGGCAGCTCGGAATAGCGCATGGGGGAGAACCAGCCCATCCCCTTGCCGATGATCTTACGGTCGATGCCAGAGCAGTGCCAGGAATGCCAGGCGAAATGCTCCCCGGCGTCGTCGGCCTTGGCGATCTCCGGCATCCACATGGTCACGCCGCCCCGGACCTTCACGTCCTCCAGCTCGTTCTGGCGCTTGGCCAGGGCCTGGTCCAGGACGTAGGGGTGGTTGGTGCACCAGGTGTAGTCCACCCAGTCGCCGGACTTCACCAGCTTCACAGCCTCGTCAGCGGTGGTCAGCTTGCTCTTGTACAGGGCTTGAAAATCCATCGTTGCAGTCTCCTTTTTTCCAAATCAAAGAATAGCTAGGCCCTTGGTAAAAAACGGGGCACAGGGGTTTCCCCCGCCCCAAGAGGGCCTAAATCGTTCACGCTAAGTTTAGCCGGGCAGCGGCGAAAAGTCAAGCCAAAACACCCCCTTTTTCACGAAAAAAAGAGGGTGTTTTTCCAGCTAAGCTTCCCTTTGTAGGAAGCGTCAAAAGCCATGCAGGAAACGGGGGCGCTTCCGTCATTTTTCCGGGACCTCCGCCGGGGGTTCCTCCGCCCCCTGGGGGGGCTCCACCGGGACGCTGCCCCGCTGGCTCAGGCCCACCCCCAGCAAGATCGCCGCGATGCCCAGGAAGGTGAAGGGGGTGACGGGGTCGTGGACGATGATGGCGGAGCCGATCACCGTAAACACCGGCATGAGATACATGTAAAGGCTGGTGGTGACGCTGCCCAGCAGGGTGGTGGCCTTGCCCCAGAACACATAGCACAGCATGGAGGAGCACACCACCACATAGAGGAAGGCCCCCCAGATCCGCGCACCCTCGGTGGCGAAGGCGCGGGCGGTGGTGACATCCCCCAGCAGCAGGGCGAAGGGCAGGCACAGCAGCACCCCCCAGAATAAGATCTTCCGGGTCATTTGCAGGGCGGTGTAGCCTAAGCCCTCCGTGTTCACCACGAACACGCAGTACAGCCCCCAGCACAGGGCCGCCGCCAGGGCGATGCTGTCCCCCAGCAGGTGGACGCCGCCGCCCCCGCCCCCGGAGATGGCCACCACCCCCGCCATACACAGCCCAAAGCCCAGGAAGAACAGGGGCCGCAGCTTCACCTTCCGGGAGAAGATGCACAGCCACAGGGCGGTGAAGATGGGGGAGGTGGAGCCCAGAATGCCGGTGTTGGAGGCGGTGCTGTTGAGCAGGGCGATGTTTTGCAGGATGTAGTATAGAGTGATGCCCAGGATGCCGCAGAGCACCACCCAGCGCTCCTGCTGCCACGCCATGGGCTTCAAGGGTTTGGGGGAGAGGAGGAAGAGCAGGAACCAGGCCAGGCCAAAGCGCAGGACGATGAACCAATAGGGGTCCAGATACCCCACCATGATCTGGGACGCGGCAAAGGTCATGCCCCAGATCAGCACCGTGACCAGGGCGAAGATGTGGCCCCGTGGGGCGCCTTTTACAGGAAGCTTCACAAAAAACCCTCCTATCTCTCTATCATTTCTCTATTATATAGCAGGGAAGGGCGGGTTTGTCAATGCGGAGTTTTCCGGACAGGAAAAGAGGGCGGATCACTCCGCCCTCTCATCCCGAAGGTTAAAAATGAAAAGAAGATCTCTTGCCTCGATCCCGGCACTGGATCGGAGACGTAAGCAGTACGAGACGCGTTCCGCTGTGCGGGTTTCGTATCGTGGTTTTTATTATAGAGAAGAGATGTTGCAAAATAAGGCCAGAAATGTTACAAGAGTTTTAAGTTTCCGAGAGAAAATTTCCACGGCCTTTTCCCGCTATCCCTCCGCCCAATTCTCCACCTGCAACCCCGGCACCCGTGCAAACTCCCGCAGGTTGTTGGTTACCAGGGTCAGGCCTTCCGCTCTGGCGTGTCCGGCAATCAGGGCATCGGCAGTCCCAATAGGAGTGCCTTTTTCTTGTAGATGCGCTTGGATTTTTCCATATTCTACCGCAGCGCTGTCATCAAAGGGCAGCACCTCCAAAATCGTCAGGAACTTGAGCAGTGCCTCCATGTTTTTGGCAACACGCTGGCTTTTTTGTACGCCGTGTTCCAACTCAGCCAAGGTAATGGCAGAGATACACAGCCCGCTGTCTATGTGCTCCTTGATGCGTGCCTCAACCTGGGGCGGGTGGTTCTTCATGGCATAAATGCAGATGTTGGTATCCAGCATATACGTCACAATACATCCCTCCCAGAGGGGATCTCCGGCTCCCGTCCCTCCGCCATAAAGTCATCCGTAAATCCATGCAACCCTTCCAGGAAGGTGGTCCATGCGGCGTCCTTGGGCACTAGCATGACAGCATCCCCCAGCCGCTGGATCAGCACTTCGTTGTCCGCAAAGCGGAACTTCTTTGGCAGGCGTACCGCTTGGCTTCTGCCCGTTTCAAAGATTTTTGCCACTTCCATGGCTGTCACCTCCTCCTACCTAGTATATACCATGCTAGATACCTTATGTCAATCCCCCAACTTCACCCCCGCCCCTTCTTCAACAGCCGGATATCCTGCCCAAAGAAGGGCAAAAACAGGTACTCCCCCTCCAAGCGGGAGGCCAGCTGGGGGGTGTAGCGCTGGCGGATGGCCGGCATATTCAGGTTGGAGGAGATCACCGTGCGCTGCCCCTGGGCCAGGCGGGTGTTCACCACCTCATACAGGGCCGCCTGGATGAAGGGGGAGGAGAACTCACTGCCCAGGTCATCCAAAATCAACAGCTCGCAGTTCAGGTACCGCCGCACGTCCTCCCCGGCGGCATCGTCGTCCCGGCTGAACTTCCGGGCCTCGAAGCGGGCGAAGAGGTTGGAGGCGGTGTCGTACACCACGGAGTGTCCCCCCTGGGCCACCACGCGGGCGATGCAGGCGGAGAGGAAGGTTTTTCCTAAGCCGGGGTTGCCGTAGAGGAAGAGGTTTTTATAGGGATAGCTGCCAAAGAGCTCGGCGTAGCTGCGGCAGTTGGACAAAACGAACTCCATGTTCTCCCTGGGGGAGCGCTGGAAGTCCGGCCAGACCTGGCGGTCGTAGTAGTCCAGGCGGAAGTTCTCAAAGGTCTGCTCCCCCAAATTCAGCAGGGAGGACAGCTCCTGGATCTGCTCCTGGCGGCACAGCTCCTCCAGGCAGCTGCACATGGCGCTGCCCCGCCAGCCCCGGTCGTTGCACAGGGGGCACAGGGGGGTGTCCTCCAGGGCGTCGTGGGGGAAGCCCCCCTGGTCCAGCAGGGCCGCCAACTGGTCCTGGAGGGCTAGGTTCTCCCGGCGCAGGGCCGCCAGGGCCGCCTGCTGGTCCAAGCCCTGGCGCAGGGCGGCGGCCAGGACCTTGGGGGCGGTCTGCCGGAGCTGCCGGTCCAATTCCCTGGCCTGGGGGAGCTTATCAAACACTTCCCGGCGCAGGGCCTCCCGCTGCTGGCGGTGGGCCTTGATCTGCCCCTCCCGCCGCTGCTGGGCGCGGGTGACGGCGGCTTCACTGTATGCCATGGGCGTCCTCCTTTCCCTGGGTGGCAGCCCACTGGGCGGCCTGGATCATGCGGTCGATGTCGTCGGTGGAGATGTTGGCGCTGTTCTGGACACCGCCAGGGGCCTGGGGGGTGGGGGCGGGCCTGTTGAACTTGGGCTGGCGCTGCCCCTCGGCGGCCTGGATGGCCTGGACGGTGTACAACCCCTGCTTCTGCCAGCTGCCCAAGATGCCGTTCATGTAGCTCCAGCGGAACTCCCCCACGTGGAACAGGGTGCGCTCGTAGGCCAGGGTGAGCACCTCGTCGGGGAAACCCATCTGGCTCCAGGCGTCCAGGTACGTCTCCTCCTTGGGCACCGGCTTCCGGTCCCCCCGGCCCAACAGGGCCAAAATCTCCATGCCCCGGCTGCTGAGCCGCTGGCGGCGGTGGAGGTACTCATCCGCCCGGTCCAGATCCGTGGCCCCGGCCTTTTGCCACTTGGCCGCCTCCCGCTTGATCTGGGGGAGGGTGGGCTTGCGGCCAGGGTGCTTGGCCCCCGCCTCTTCGATGCAAAAGCTTACCAGCAGCAAGATCACCTCCGCCGGAAGGGCCAGATAATCATAGATGAAATAGAGGCTCTTCAAATCCGCCGGGGAGAGGAGTTTCCCCAGGGCCTTTTCCACCGCCGGCACCAGCAGGGCGAAGCTCCCGCCCCCCTGGAGGGCCTGGGTGATGTCCTGGGTGCTGTAGTCCGGGGGGGTGTTGTCCTCCAGCTTCTGGGGGGGCGGAGCCGCCACCGGGGTGTCCTCCCCCACCAGCTGGAGGGAGACCAGGGCCCTGCGGGCGTTCTCCAGCCGCTGGCTGTCCCATTTCAGGGCGGCGGCATCCCGCTCCCCCAGGAGGCAGAGGTACAACAGGGCCGCGTCCCCGTTGCCGGAGGCCACCAGCCGGTCCGCGGCCTTCCGGTGGAGGGAGAGGATGCTGCCGGGGTAAAACAATCCGTTTGCCATAAAAAACTTGCCTCCTTCAGAAGAAGGCCGCCCCAGAGGGCGACCTTCCATTTATTCTAAAACGTTTACCAAACACACCGCACTTCGCAGGTGTAGGTCTTGCCGTCGCAAGTTGCTGTGATGGTGGCCCCGCCTATGGCCACGGCCGTGATGGTCCCGCTCTGGTCCACGGTGGCCACGGCGTGCTTGCTGGAGCTCCAGCTCACCTCCCCGGTGGCCCCGTTGAGGGTCAGTTGCCGGGTGCCCCCTGGGCTGTCCAGGGAGACATTGGTCTCGCTAAGGGCCGGTTCCCCGGTGGCTGCGCCCTCTTGGGGCTGTTCTCCCTCCGGCTGGGCAGGGGTGACGTTTCCGTCCCCGTCCACGGTCCAGTTGCAGCGCACCTGGCACTGGGCGCTCTGTCCGCTGGCCATAGAGGCCACGATGGTGGTCTCGCCGGGGCTGAGGGTGGTGACCTTGCCGTTTTCATCCACGCTGGCCACCGCGCTGTTGCTGGAGGACCAGCTCAGCTGGGCGGTGCTCCCCACCGGGGCGAAGGTGGGCACCAGGTCGGCGGTCATCCCCGGTTCGCTGAACACCATGTCCTTCTGGTTCAGGATGAAGGTCTGGGCGGTGTCCACCTGGCCCTCCTCCTCGCCGCCTTTCCCCCATCCGGCAAAGATCCCGGTCTGGAGGGCGGGCACCAGGTTGCGCACCACGATAAAGCCCGCCACGGCGATGATCACGATAGACAGGGCCAGCATGGCCACCTGGAAGCCGCTTTTTTTCTTTTTCTTCTTGCCGGGCTGTTCGTCCAGGAACAGGGCCTCGTCGTCGTCCTCTTCCTCCTCGTCCTCTTCTTCCACTTCGTCGGGGATCTCCTCCAACGGGGCGTCCTTCTCCGGGGTCTCCTTCTCCTCTGGGGGGAGCTGCCAGGGCTTGGCCTCCCCCTTCTTGGGCAGGACGGGGATGGGTTTGGTGGGCTCGTCCACCTCCAGCTGGGGGGCGAACACCGTGGTGGCCTCCTCGCTGGCCTTGGCGTGGGCGGCCCCTGGGCTGTCCTCCGCCAAGATCTCTCGGATCTCTGCCAGGAGGTTGTCCAAGTCCTCCTCGGTCTCGATCTTGGGAATGATGATATCCGGGTCCCCCTGGGTCTGGCTGTCCTGGGTGGCGTCCCCCTCTGGCGGCGGGGGGGGCGGCACCCGGTTCATCCGCCGGGAGGCGCTGAGGGGCAGGCCGGCAAACAGTGCATCCTCTGTGATAGAGGGCTGGGGAACGTCAGCTTCTTTGGGGGGCGGCGTAGGCTCTGCCGCCTCTTTGGTCTCCAGCAGGGCATCCCCCTTGGCCGGAGCAGCCCCCTGGGCCGGAGCGGCCTCCTGGGCCTCCGGGGCTTCCGGGGCCGCCTGAGGGCCATCCTCCTGGGCCGCCGCCGGGGCCTTCTCTGCCTCCGGTTCCTCAGCCGGGACCGCCTTCTTCTCCTCCGGGGCGGACTTCTCCTTGCCGAAGTCGTTGAGGTCGCTGCCCACCTCTACCACGGTCTCGCTGCTGCTCTGCTCCAGGTCCCGCATGAAGGCCCACTGGCTCTGGGCCAGCTCCTCCTCCCCCGGCGCCGGGGGGGTGGGGGCTTCGGCCGTTTCCTGGGTCTCCCCGGTGGGCTGCTGGGGCCCTTCGCCCGTCTCTGCCGTCTCCGCCAGCTCTGCCGCGGCGGCCACGGCGGCGGCCAATCCCGCCCCCTTCAGGGGGATGGTGATGGTGCGGATGATGCCCGACGCGCTTTTGTCCTCCTCCGGGTGGCCCGTGGGTTGGGTATGGGTCTCGCTGTCCGGCTCAAAGCCGAAGCTGGGGGGCGGCGTCATGGTCTCGAACACCGGGCCGGGGGCCTCCCCCTGCTCTGCGGCGCGGGCAGCCTTGGCGGCGGCCTCCTTCTGGGCGGCCTTGGCGGCGGCTTCGGCGGCGGCACGCTCCCGCTCCCTTTTCCGTTGGGCGGCGCGGGCCTCCCGCTGGGCCCGGTTGGCGGCACGCTCCTCCTCGGTCATCTCGCTGATCTTCTTCCTGCGGCGGGGGGGCTCATCCGCCACAACGGTCTCCTTGCGTTCCTGGGGAATGCGGCCGGTGTCCCGGCCTACGGGGGGGATGCGGCCTGTCTCCCGGCCCACAGGGGGGATGCGGCCTGTTTCCCGGCTCACGGGGGGGATGCGGCCTGTCTCCCGACTCACGGGGGGGATACGGCCTGTCTCCCGACTCACGGGAGGGATGCGGCCCGTCTCCCGGCCTACCCGGCCGGTCTCCCAACCTTCCTCGTCCCGGCGGCGGGGGGCGGCGCGTCTGCCACTGTCCCGGCCACCGGTCTTATCACTGCTCTGGCTGCGGGGTTTCTTCTTCTTCTCCGGCTCTGGATTTCCCAGCAAACCACCCAGCAAGGAGCCCTTTTTCTTCTCTGCCTCTTTGCGCCCCGCGTCGCAGAAGGGGCAGTAATCATAGGTCACAGAATAGTATTCCCCGCAGTGGGCGCAACGCACCGTCTGACTGCGCAGGGTATTCCTGTTGTCCATTCCGTTTCCTCCTTCTCGGCCCACGCTTTTGTAATCATTTGTAATCATTGGGTTATATTGTACCACACATACACAAAATTCGTCAACCTTAGATATCTGTTCTTCTTGGCCTTTGTCCGCTATCCCTGGGGGGAAGCTTGCCAGTGGGGGACGGGGTATGGTATAATCAGGAAACTTTCCACGCGAGAGGGGGACCCTGTCCATGTCCATCGACCATAGCCTCCACCAGACGTACCGCCGCTGGGTGAACACCTTCCGCCGCCAGCTCCCGGACCCCGGCCTGCGTCTGGCCTTCCAGCCGGACGTCTATTTCCAGGCCTGTGCCCGAAGCCTGTGGCAGGCGGGGGGCGTGACCATCACCCCGGACCACGCCAAGCTGTACAACGCCCTGGGGGAAGGGGGCGGTGAGGAAACCCTGTTCTGGGAGTTGGTCCACCAGGTAGGGCAGGCGGGGTCCCTGCCGGAGCCCCCTTTTTTCCAGCGGCTGTGCCGCTATGACCAGCAGACCGGCCACAGCACCGCCCGGCAGTTTTTAGAGGCCCTGCCGCCCATCTTGGGCCTGCTGGCCCAGGCGGGGGGTGCGGGGGGCAGTGCCGTCACCGCCTGTATCCAGGAGGGGCTAGGGCGGCTATATCAAACTTGGTTGGCCCAGGACCTGCCGGGGGAGAGAACACCACCCGCCCTGCCGCCGCTGCCGGAGGCGGTCCCTGCCCCGGTGCCGGTGGCTTCCCCGGCGCAGACTCAGACCCCGACGCAGATACCGGAGCCTGTCCAGGCCCAGGAGAAGACCCCCAGCCTGGAAGATCTATTGGCGGAATTGGACGCCCTGGTGGGCCTGGAGACGGTGAAAGCCCAGGTCCACAGCCTCATCAATCTGGTCAAGGTCCGGCGCCTGCGGGAGGCGGCGGGGCTGCCCACGCCGCCTCTGTCCCTGCACATGGTCTTTCTGGGGAACCCTGGCACCGGCAAAACCACCGTGGCCCGGCTGGTGGCCCAGCTCTATCGGGCCATCGGGGTGTTGTCCAAGGGACAGCTGGTGGAGGTGGACCGGGCGGGGCTGGTGGCGGGCTACACCGGCCAGACGGCCTTAAAAACCCGCGCTGTGGTGGACAGCGCCCTGGGGGGCGTGCTGTTTATTGACGAGGCCTACGCCCTCTCCCCGGAGCGGGGGGAGCAGGACTTTGGCCGGGAGGCCATTGAGGTGCTGTTGAAGGCCATGGAGGACCACCGCCAGGATCTGGTGGTGATCGTGGCGGGGTACACCGGCCCCATGGAACGCTTTATCCACAGCAACCCCGGCCTGGAGAGCCGGTTCAATCAATATCTGCACTTTTCGGACTACGACGGGGGACAGCTGTTGGAGATCTTCACTGGCCTGTGCAAAAAGAATGGCTATGCCCTCACCCAGGCGGCGGAAACCCTGGCCGCCCAGGGCTTCCAGGCTCTGTACGCCCAGCGGGACGAGAATTTCGGCAATGCCCGCGAAGTGCGCAACCTCTTTGAAACGGTGGTGTCCCGCCAGGCGGACCGGGTGGCCCAGCTGGAGGCCCCCAGCCGGGAGGCCCTCATGGCCCTGCTGCCGGAGGATCTGGGGGAGATGGGTTAAGGCTTGGCGGGCCAGGCCATGGTGTATTCCCTTTCCCCTGTGTCTGGGTCCACCCCCGCCTCCCGGATCACAAAGTCCTCCCGCAGGTAGAAGTCCAGGGCCCTTGTATTTTTCTGGTAGACCTGCAAGGTCAAGCTCTGCCGGTGGGCCTTGACGAAGTCCAGCAGCGCCTTTCCGATGCCCTTGGACTGAGCCTGGGGCCGGACGAACAGCCCCGCGATGTTATCCCCTTCCAGGCCGAGGAAGCCCTGAAGGAGGCCGTCGGTCTCATCAACATACACCTCCGCCTGGGCCAGCGCAGCCCGGACGGGGCGGTCGTGTTCCCGCCAGTATTGGGCGGGGACAAAGGCGTGGGCCTGGAGGTTGGTTTCCAGCCAGAGCTTTGCCACCGTCTCCAGGTCTGTTTTTTCCAGGGGTCGGATCATGAGATATCCTCCTAAGTGGGAAGCATTGTTTTGTATTGTACCACAGCCCGCCCCCGGATGCCAGGGGGGATGGGCTGTCGCGGCGGCAAAAAAAGGACGGAGCCTGTCAGTCTCCGTCCTTTTCGCTGTTTTGCGGGGGTCAAGCGCCTTGGGCGCCTTGCAGCTTCCGCACCTCGTCCAGGGACAGCCCGGAGATCTCCGCGATCTCCTCTAGGGCATAGCGTCCGGCGGTCAGCATACGCCGGGCGATGGCGTTCATGTTCTCCTGCCGGCCTTCCAGTAAGCCCTCCTGCCGGCCCTCTTCCCGTTCTTCCCGGCGCATATCTTCTATCACTTTACACATGATCGCTGAACCCTCCTTACTCTCCTTAAAATACCGCACTCTCTCCGCCAACACAGCATAGTGCATCTCCGAAACCCAGGGCAAGTTACAAGCTGGGAATCCTTCCTGCCACAGCCTCCCGGTGCAAAAACCCCCGGACTTGCTGGTCCGGGGGCTGCTTCGTGGTCGTGTATACCCCTTCGCCGGGGGCAGGGGAGGCGCCGTTCCCCCGCCCCATCTCGACGTCGGAGAAAGCAAGAAAACACCATGCAGGCATAATGATCTTATGTCCTACACAGTGCTCTTCAACATCAGAAGCGGGAATACTCTACCCCCACACCTACCCCGTTGTGTGTCTGCGCTGCCGTTTATGGGCCGTATACGGACTTGAAAAGTAGGCTAGAGATATGCTATAATGTTTGATAGGCGCGGGATAGAATCCCGTTGTGTAGGCGGTCTGGTCGCCTGCGCAGGCTGTGGGGAGCGGCAACTCCCCATAGCTGCCGTATAATGTTTATCTTGACTTTCTTAAGATAAACGAAAATTTCATTTTCTAGGCTTAGTTTAGCAAAATTTCACGGAATTGTCAATCGTTTTGTGGGATTCTCTTACGATATCAGGGAACCACCTGTCAGGTCCCAAGGTGGGCGGTAAATCGCGGGACGGCGAGGGCGCCG
>CAJTQP010000072.1 GCA_910578575.1 uncultured Oscillospiraceae bacterium | reverse complement strand
GGGCTTCACATCCTGGACGATATCAAATTTTTCAATGTAAGAGGCCAGGTGGCAGGCCACGAAGTCCGCCTTGGTGACGTAGTACGAGGCCTTGATCTCATTGCGGCCAAAGCGCAGGTGACTGACGGTGACACCGCCGGACTTTTTGGAGTCGTATTGGAAATAGGCCTGGACCTGCATATCGGTGTTGTCCCCGATGATCTTAATGGAGTTCTTGTTGGCGCCTACCGTGCCGTCGCCGCCCAAGCCCCAGAACTTACAGGCGATGGTGCCCTCGTCGGCCACATCGGGCTCCTCCGGGATAGGCAGGGAGCGGTTGGTCACATCGTCCACGATATTGATGGTGAAGCTGCGCACCGGCTCCGCCTGCTGGCCATTGCGGAAAGCGGCTAGGATGCCGCCGGGGGTGGTGTCCTTGGATCCCAGGCCGTAGCGGCCGCCTACGATCTTCGCCCCAGCGAAGGGGCTGCCAGCCAGGGCAGTGACCACGTCCTGATACAGAGGCTCCCCGATGGAGGAGGGCTCCTTGCAGCGGTCCAGCACCACGATGTTTTTGGCGGTGGCGGGGATGGCTGCCACGAAGCGATCCGTGACGAAGGGGCGGTAGAGCCGGACCTTGATCAGGCCAACTTTCTCCCCCTTGGCGTTCATGTAGTCCACCACTTCCTCTGCCGCGTCGCAGACAGAGCCCATGGCCACCATCACCGTCTCGGCATCCTGAGCGCCATAGTAGTTGAAGAGCTGGTAGTTGGTGCCCAGGCGCTGGTTCACTTTATCCATGTACTCCTCCACCACTGCGGGTAGAGCGTCATAGTATTGGTTGCGGGTCTCATTGGTCTGGAAGAAGATGTCCGGGTTCTGAGCGGAGCCACGGAGCACCGGATGGTCGGGGTTCAGGGCGCGGGCCCGGAAGGCGTTCAGGGCGTCCATGTCCACCATTTCCTTCAGGTCCTCATAGTCCCAGGTCTCCACCTTTTTGAGCTCATGGGACGTACGGAAGCCGTCGAAGAAGTGGAGGAAGGGCACCCGCCCGCCGATGGCAGCCAGATGGGCCACGGCACCCAGGTCCATGACCTCCTGGGGGTTGTTGCTGCACAGAAGGGCATAGCCTGTGCTGCGGCAGGACATGACGTCGCTGTGGTCACCAAAAATGGACAGGGCATGGGTGGCCAGGGCACGGGCAGAGACATGGGTGACCCCCGGCAGCAGGGAGCCGGCGATCTTATACATGTTGGGGATCATCAGCAGCAGGCCCTGAGAGGCGGTAAAGGTGGTGGTCAGGGCGCCAGCGGTGAGGGAACCATGGACCGCACCGGCGGCACCGCCCTCAGACTGCATGACGGAAACCTTGACCGTCTGCCCAAACATATTCTTCCGACCTTCTGCCGCCCATTTGTCAGACAGCTCCGCCATCACCGACGAGGGGGTGATGGGGTAGATCGCTGCAACCTCTGTAAAAGCATACGCCACATGGGCTGCCGCCGTGTTGCCATCCATTGTCTTTCGCTTTCTTGCCATGCGTATTCCTCCTAACCGAAACGAATAGGGCCTCGTTTGGTTCATTTTTTTCTTCACGAAAGTGCCTGTATCCATCCTATTCCAAAATGGACACAGGCACTAGGTTCCATTTATCATGCTATAATCCTATCATCTTTTCCCGTGGTTTGTAAATGAAGTTTCTACCCAAACTTCCTGCACGAAAGCCGTCATAATACCGGGATAATGCCAACGCGGAAAAAACCTGACAAAACTGCCTGCATTCCTTTGTGGAAATCCACCAGAAAGAATGGCGCATTTTCCCCATTCCCCCCATTGCTTGGGGTCCGCTCCGCGCATCTCTCCAGGTGTGGTAGCAAAAACTTCCCCCGTTTCCGGTCATTTTGACGAAGAACTTTGCCTCCTTTTTGCAACTCATCCCGTCCCACGTTGCATAACGGCCTTTGTCTTGACATTTTTTATGACATTTAGTAGAATGACACTGATTTTTTTCTGTGAATAGAAAGAGAGTGGATACATCGTATGGAATGGATCAAAACCAATGGAAAGGGCCTTCTGCTCTGCCTGCTTCTGGCTGTCCCCTCCTGGTTCCTGGGCCTCCGCTTCCCCCTCATCGGCGGCGCGGTCATCGCTATCTTGTTGGGGATGCTCCTGGCGCTGTTTCTAAAGGAAAAGGCCCCCTTTGCCTCCGGGATCAAATTTACCTCCAAAAAAATCCTCCAGTGGGCAGTCATCCTGCTGGGCTTTGGCCTGGATCTGAACGTGGTGCTGGAGACGGGAAAGCAATCCCTCCCCATCATCGTCTGCACCATTGCCGTGGCCCTGCTCATCGCCTACCTGCTCCACCGGGCGTTACATATCCCCTCCCGCATCTCCACCCTGGTGGGGGTGGGGTCCTCCATCTGCGGCGGCTCTGCCATCGCCGCCACCGCGCCGGTGATCAACGCCGACGATGAAGAGGTAGCTCAGGCCATCTCCGTTATTTTCTTCTTCAACGTCTTGGCCGCCATCCTCTTTCCCATCCTGGGGAACCTGATCGGCTTCGACACCACCTCCGGGGAGGCCTTTGGCATCTTTGCCGGAACCGCTGTCAACGACACCTCCTCCGTCACTGCCGCCGCCGCCACCTGGGACAGCATGTGGCGCCTGGGCTCCCAGACCTTGGACAAGGCCGTTACTGTGAAGCTCACCCGCACCCTGGCCATCATCCCCATCACCCTGGTCCTGGCCTTCCTCCAGACCAGAAAGGGCAGTCAGACCGAGGGAACGGCCGTGAACTTCCGCCAAGTATTCCCCTTCTTCATCCTCTATTTTATCGCTGCCTCCCTCATCACCACCGTGGCCGTCCACTTTGGGGTGGATGCTTCCGTATTCTCCCCCATCAAGACCCTCAGTAAATTCTTCATCGTCCTCTCCATGGCCGCCATCGGGCTCAATACCGATATCGTGAAACTCATCAAAACCGGTGGGCTTCCTCTGGCCATGGGGGCCTGCTGCTGGGCAGGCATCACCGGGACGAGCCTGCTGATGCAGCATGTTCTGGGGCTTTGGTAAGCTCTTTACCGCCATCTATTACAGAAAAATACGCTTCCAGACGGCTTGCCTGGAAGCGTATTTTTTTATTCCTTTGTCATAAACTGCGCCGCAGCTTTCAGCATCATGCGCTTGGTCCCCACGTTATCAAAGGCCACTTCTAAGAGGGCATCCCCACCCATAGGCTGGATGGACAATACCATCCCTGCCCCAAAGGCCGTGTGTCGAACCATATCGCCCTTGTGTAGCTGGGGCAGCGGGGCCGCCTTGGGGGTGGGGCTGCGGTAGGCAGTCCTCCCCACAGGTCCGCCGCTGCGGTAGCTCTTTTGCGGCGCCTGAACTGCCGGCCGGGGGATTTGGGAGAGGTCCTCTTCCCTGTCCCACGCCTGGTTCTCCCGCCGGGGCTGGTGGCGGGGACGGCCTCTCAGGTCCAAATACTCCTCCGGAATCTCCTTGACGAAGCGGGAGAGCAGATTGGCAGAGGTATGGCCAAAGAGCATCCGCTGGGCCGAGCAGGTCAGGTGGAGGGTCTCCTTGGCCCTGGTGAGGGCCACGTAGCACAGCCGCCGTTCCTCCTCCAGCTCGTCTGTCTCGCCAATAGCCCGGAAGCCGGGGAACACCCCCTCCTCCATCCCCACGGCAAACACCACGGGAAATTCCAAGCCCTTGGCCGCGTGCATGGTCATGAGGGTCACGCAGTTGTCGGCGTCCTCCACCCCGTCCAGGTCCGTATACAGGGCCACCTCGTCCAGGAAGCCCCCCAGAGAGGGTTCCTCGGCGTTTTCCAGATAGCCGCTGATGGAGGAGCTCAACTCATGGATGTTCTCCAAGCGGGAGCGGCTTTCGTTGTCCTTCTTCTCCTCCAACATGGTGGCGTAGCCGCTCTCCTGGATCAGGGTCTCATAGAACTCCGGCAGGGGGACGTTCTCCGCCAGCCGGGCCATGTTGCGAATGAGGGTGGTAAACTTTTGAAATTTGGGGACGGACTTGCGCAGCGCCTCCCACTCAGCAGCCCGGCACAAGACCTCCCACAAGCTCAGATCCTCTTCCAAAGCAATGGCACGGACGGTCTCCACCGTCTTGGCTCCGATCCCTCTGGGAGGATTGTTCACCACCCGCAGTAGCCGCAGGTCGTCGCCGGGGTTGTGGATCACGCACAGATAGGAGAGCATATCCTTGATCTCCGCCCGCTCAAAGAAGCGGAAGCCCCCCACCACCCGGTAGGGGATGCTGTTGCTTTTCAAGGCAATTTCCACCTGGTTGGACAGGGCGTTCATCCGGTAGAGGACCGCACAGTCCCGCCACTGTCTCCCCGCCTTATAGAGGCTGAGGATCTGGGAGGCCACATACATCCCCTCCTCCCGCTCATTGACGGCGGTGTAGCACTGGACCTTTTCGCCCTCTCCCTGGTCCGTCCATAGCTTCTTCCCCTTCCGCCCCTGGTTGTTGCGAATCACGGCGTTGGCCGCCTCCAGGATGTTGCCGGTGGAGCGGTAGTTCTGCTCCAAGCGGATCACACGGGCATTTTTGTACTCACTCTCAAAGGAGAGGATATTTTCAATGGTGGCCCCCCGGAAGCGGTAGATGGACTGGTCGTCATCCCCCACCACGCAGAGGTTTTTCCTCCCCCCCGCCAGCAAGGTGGTGAGGAGGTATTGCAGGTGGTTGGTATCCTGATACTCGTCCACCAGCACATAGCGGAACTTTTTTTGATAGTACGCCCGCACCTCTTCCTGCTCCCGCAGGAGCCGGACGGTGTGGAGGATGATGTCATCAAAGTCCAGGGCCCCCGCCGACCACAGCTTTTTTTCATAGGCTATGTAGAGGTTGGCGATCTTTTGCAGGCGGATATCCCCCTTGGCCCGGCACTGCTCCATATAGTCCGCAGCCAACAGCATATCGTCTTTCGCGCGGGAGATATAGCCCAATACACTCCGGGGCGGGAACATCTTATCGTCCAGGTTCTGTTCCTTCAAGCACTCCTTTACAATGCGCAGGGAGTCGTCCGTGTCATAAATGGTAAAGGAGGAGGGAAAGCCCAAACGTTCAATGTCCCGCCGGAGGATACGCACACAGGCGGAGTGAAAGGTCGCCGCCCAGACATCCCGCGCGGCGGGCCCGATGGCGTCCTCCAGACGGGCCTTCAGCTCCCCTGCCGCCTTGTTGGTAAAGGTGATGGCAATGACCTGCCAGGGCATGGCCGGGTCCAGGGCGCACAGGGCTTGGGCCCGGCTGTGCATGGCCTCCGCTGGTTGGGACTCCTTGGCGTAAGCTTCTAAAAATTCCAAATCCCCTTCCGTCACCGTCTCCGGAACGTCCTGGGTATCGGACCCCCTGCCGTAGCGCAGGAGGTTGGCGATGCGGTGGATGAGCACCGTGGTCTTGCCGCTGCCCGCGCCGGCCAGAAGGAGTAGAGGCCCCTCCGTGGTCAGAACCCCCTCCAGTTGCCGGGGGTTCAAGTTGGAAAATTCACGGGCGATGAGCTCCCGCCGCAGCGCCGCGAAGCGCTGTTGTTTCTCTTCTGTCATAGTTTCACCGTTTATCTTTCTTGTGGATTGGGGCCATTTTCGCCCAGTTCCCCGGTCACTTCCTCCAGGGAAATGCTGTGTAAGGAGAAGGGCGGGGTCTCCTCCAGATAACCGTCGGCCCGCAGCAAGTGGATGCCGATGTCCACCACTGTGAGGGAGGCGAAATACCGCTGGCTGTCCCCCTGGAAAAATCCTGTTTTCAAAAAGCCGATGGTGACGGTCCGGTCCGCATGCACCACCAGCGCACCTTCCCCGGTATCCCCGTTCATGCCGCTGTTGATGTCCACGCTGACCACATAGGCCCCGGAGCCATTGATGGCCTGGATGGCCCGCTGGAACAGCCCCCGTGGTGTGCCGGAAAAGCCGGTACCCAGCATACAGTCCACCAGGATATCAAAACCCTCCAGGTTGTCCTCTGGGGCAAACAAGGTGGTGGGGACCCCCTTCTCCACCGCTTTCTCATAATAATATCTTCCGTCCTCCGAAAACTTCTCCGAGACCCGAAGGACTTGGCAGGGAATCCCGCGGTCCGCCAGGATGCAGGCCAAAGCATAGCCATCCCCGCCGTTGTTCCCGGACCCGGTGAGGATGCCCACGCGCCCCCTCCACTCCACCGCCAGGAAAACCCCCATGGCGGCCCGGTACATCAGTTCTTTGCTGGGCACAAGGTTTGCAATGGTATAGGCGTCGCTCTCCCGCATGGTGGCGACGGAAACGATCGGTTTCATACATGTTCCATCCCTTCCGGGGTGTTGACCCCCGCAGTTTCTCCATTATAACCGCCATAGGAATAAATTTCAAGCCACAGCCAATGTTCCACATTTTTGCAGGTTTTCATGCACTTTCTTTCAAAATGAAACATGCCGCGCTTTGTACTTGCAAAAGCTGTGGAGGTTTAGTATAATATCTGCAAACGTTTTTTCCTATCCTAAGGAATGAAGGAGGATCATTACAAGAATATGAGCACATCAAATCGAAACGAGTCCGGTGCTTCCAAGGCGAAGCTCTATTGGGCCATCGGCATCATCGCCGTCATCGTTGCCGCCCTTCTGATTATCTGGAATTCTGGCATTCTGGTGCGCAACAGCGCCGTGGCCACCGTGGGGGACCAGGACTTCCACGCCTCTGAGTTGGCTTACTATTACAAAAATGTCGAAAGCGATCTGTTGCGGCAGGCCCAGAGCTACTCCGCCTACGGCATCGACATGGGCTATGACACCAACCTCTCCCCCTCTCAGCAGATGTATGACGAGGAGGCTGGCACCACCTATGCCGACTACTTCCTCGACACTGCCTTGACCCAGCTCCAGCGGGTCACCGTCCTGTGCAGCGAGGCGGAGGCCGCAGGCTACACCCTCTCCGAAGAGGGGGAACAGGCTGTCCAGGAGAACATGGACGCCCTGTATACCTATAGCCTCCAGCAGAACACCACGGAGACAGCCTATCTCCACATGATCTATGGCAAGTTCATCGACAAGGCCAAGTTCAAGGACTATATCACCAAAGCCATCCTTGCTGACGAGTTCGCCGCCTATAAGGCAGAGGAGTTCACCTATCCCGATGAGGAGCTGAACAAGTATTATAGCGAAAACGCCGCTGACTTGGACCTCTATGACTACCGCTCCTGCTACGTCCACTTTGAGACCGAGGAAAAAACCGACGACGAGGGCAACCCCGTTGAGCCCAGCGAGGAGGAAATGGCTGCCGCTATGGATGCCGCCGGGGAAAAGGCCAACGCCATGGTGGCCGACGTCCAGGCAGGCACCGCCTTCAACACCGCTGCTGTGGAATACCTGGACGAGACTTCTGCTGAGTCCTTCAAAGACCCGGAAAACGCCCACGTCACCGATGCCATGGGCAACACCATCCCTGCCAACTTCAAGGATTGGCTCACCAACGACAGCCGTCAGGACGGCGACGTGACCGCCATCAAGGTGGAAAACGTGGGCTACTGCGTGGTGCAGTTCCTGGGCCGGGACAAGGGTGAGCACAGCTACCAGACCGCCGACTACCGCAACCTCCTGGTCCTGGCGGAGACCACCCCCTCCGAGTCTAGCGACACGCCCTCTCTGCCCTCTGAGGAGCAGCTGAAAGCCGCCAAGAAGCAGGCGGACGAGCTGTTGGCCCAGTGGAAGAAGGACGGCAACAACGCCGATGCCTTCGCTGCTCTGGTCAAGGAGAACAGCGCTGACGAGAGCAACAAGGAGGACGGCGGCCTGAACAAAGACGCCGACCGGGGCGCCGTCAGTGCCAACATCCAAAAGTGGCTCTTTGCCGAAGGGCGCAAGGCTGGGGAAGCCAGCATCGTGGAGCACACCGACAGCAACAACAATGTCCTGGGCTACAACATCATCTTCGCTGAGGACTTTGGCGAGCTGCGCTGGAAGCACCAGGCCCTCACCACCCTGCGTTCCGCCGACTATGAGGAGTGGTACAACGGCGTGGTGGAGCAGTACCCCGCAGAGCTGAAGGACGCCGCAAAGAAGGTTCCCGACCTGTCCTGATTAGACGTTCACCAACGCAACCAACGGTTTACTAAGCCCCTGCGGAACCCTCCGCAGGGGCTTTTTCAAGGAGAATGACCATGGATCAAACACAATTCCTCCGCACTGAAATGCTGCTGGGCGCCCCCGCTATGGCGCGGCTCTCCCAGGCCCATGTAGCCGTTTTTGGCCTGGGGGGCGTGGGGAGCTGGTGCGCGGAGGCCCTGGCGCGGGCCGGGGTGGGGACCCTCACCCTGGTGGACAACGACCAGGTGGGCCTGACCAACCTGAACCGCCAGGTCCAAGCCCTCCACTCCACCCTGGGCCTGGACAAGACCGAGGCCCTGGCGCAGCGCATCCGAGATATCAACCCCGCTTGCCAGCTCCACCTGATTCCGGAAAAGTACGAGGCAGCCAGCCGGACCCGCTTCTTCCCACCGGACTGCGGCTATGACTACATCGTGGACGCCATCGACCTGGTCTCCTGTAAGCTGGACCTCATCGAAACCGCCCTTGGGCGGGGCATCCCCATCCTCTCCTCCATGGGGACGGGAAACAAGCTGGACCCCGCCCAATTCCGGGTGGCGGACATCTCCAAAACCGAGGGCTGTCCCCTGGCCCGTATTCTGCGCAAGGAGCTTCGCGCCAGGGGCATCCTCCACCACAAGGTGGTCTTTTCCCCTGAACTCCCTGTGAAACCCCGGCAGGAGGAGGCCCCACCGCCAGGGCGGCGTTCCGTCCCTGCCAGCGCCCCCTGGGTGCCCCCGGTGGCTGGGTTCCTCTTGGCCGGGACGGTAATTCAGGCGCTGAGTCAAACGCCTGACCAAAGTGACTGAAACAATTTTGCATTTTTTCCCCGTTCCAATCATAAACAGCGCCCTTTCCCGGCAAACTAGCAGGAAAGGGCGCTGTTTCCTATGGCGTCCCATCCTAGATTTGGGAGGGATTTTGTGAAAAAGTCCTGGAAAAGCTGGGCTCCAGCCGCTGTGGCAGGTGGCGCGGCCGGGGTGGTCAACGGCTTCTTTGGGGGCGGGGGCGGCATGGTGCTGGTGCCCCTGTTGGTGGCGAAATGCGGCCTCAGCCGCCGGAAGGCTTTTGCCTGCTCCGTGGCCATCATCTTTCCCCTGTGCGCCCTGTCGGCTGTGATCTATTACACCAAGGGGAACCTGGACCTGCTCCAGGCCCTGCCCTATCTGGTGGGCGGGCTGCTGGGGGGCCTGGTGGGGGGTAAAATTTTCAATAAGGTTCCCGTGGTGTGGCTCAAGCGAGTTTTTGCCCTGCTCATCCTCTATGGGGCCTGGAGCGCCCTGTTCCAATGAGCTGGCTCATCGCCCTGCTGGCTGGTGCTGCCACCGGCGTGCTCTCCGCCTTCGGCATTGGCGGCGGCTCACTGCTGCTCATCTACCTCACCGCCCTGGCCGGGGTCAGCCAGCACCAGGCCCAGGGCATCAACCTCCTGTATTTCCTCCCTGCCGCCGCCGCGGCTCTCCCCGCCCACCACAAAAACGGGCTGTTGGAGAAAAAGACCATCCTCCCCGCGATCCTGGCAGGGCTGGTCACCTCGGCCCTGGCCGCTTGGTTTTCCAATGGGCTGGACACCGGCATTCTCCGAAAACTGTTCGGCCTGTTCCTCCTCTATATCGGCCTGCGGGAGCTCTTTCACAAGGACAAGGGCGGTGAAGCCCAAATGCAAGAAAGCCCAGGTTCCCATTGAAAGGACCTGGGCTTTCTCCTGTTATTCCGCCTCTAAGTATTCACAGCTCAAAATCAGGCCGTTGGCCAGCTCAAAGCTGTTGGTCTTGACGGTGTAGCTCCGACCCACCCGGACCTCCTGGGTCCCCAGGGCGTTGTTGGCCACGTTTTCCAGGGTGGCCTCAATGGTAAACACCAGGTCATAGCTCCCGGCATCGCTGCGGTAGGTGGTGAGCTGATTGGAACCGGCATCCTTTCTGTAGTGGATGCTGTCCTCCTCCACCTGAGTCCCCTCCACCGCGACGATCTTACCGTTGAGCATCTGGCTGCCCGTCATGAGCTGGCCGGGGATCAGATCTTGGATGTTCTCATAGACCTGGGCGTCCACGCCCTCCACCTTCACAGTGAAGCGCACCTGCTGGCCGTTCTCCGTAAAGCCCCCGCTGCTGGACGTCAGCTTATACCCCAACAGAGCCACCACCGCTACGATGAGAATGATGGCAATGAGGTCAATGATATTCAATTTCCCAAAAAGTTTTCCCTTTTCATCAATCATGTGTAGTAACCTCCATCGCTTGACCGAATTTCTAAACCATTGTATAATATAATTCCAAAATTCTCAAGTCTTTTTTCGGGAGGAATCCAGTATGAAGGTCCTTCACCTCATCAGCGGCGGCGACACAGGCGGCGCGAAGACCCATGTTCACTCCCTTCTCACCGGATTGAAAGCCAAGATCCCGGTGCGGTTGGTCTGCTTCATGGAGGGACCCTTTGCCCAGGAGGCAAGGGAGCTGGGGATCGACACCTATGTGATTCCCGGCCCCAACTTTCTCTCCGCCCTGGGTATTCTGAGCCGCATGGTCCGGGAGGAGGGCTTTGACCTGCTCCATAGCCACGGCGCCAGAGGCAACATGATGGCCGCCCTGCTCTCCCGGCGGACCCACCTACCCACCGTGTCCACCGTCCACAGTGATTACCGGCTGGACTACCTGGGCCGGCCCATCTCTCGGCTGGTGTATGGGAACATCAACACCCTGGCCCTGCGGAAGCTAAACTACCGCAT
Source organism: uncultured Oscillospiraceae bacterium (assembly GCA_910578575.1). Lineage (GTDB taxonomy): Bacteria > Bacillota > Clostridia > Oscillospirales > Oscillospiraceae > Evtepia. Next base: position 654 of record CAJTQP010000072.1, on the reverse strand, counting down.
CGGTGTCACCGACTCCATGGTGGACCTGCTGATCTCCCGGAACTTTAACCCAGAGCGCCTGTTTTCCATCTACAACGGCCTGGATTTCACCCACCGTCCCCCCGCCATGGACCGGGAGGAATTTTTCCGTTCCGTGGGGCTGTCGGCGGATGCAAGCTGCGTGGTGGTGGGCATCGCCGCCCGTCTGAACCCTGTGAAGGACATCTCCACCCTAATCCGGGGCTTTGCCCTGGCCCAGGCGGAGTTCCCCGCCCTGCGCCTGCTCATCGCCGGAGACGGCGATGAGATGGACAACCTGAAGCAGTTGGCCCAACGCCTGGGCTTGGAGGACAAGGTCTGCTTTGCCGGCTGGGTCTCCGACACCAATTCCTTCTATCAGGCCATCGACATCAACACCCTCACCTCCATCTCTGAGACCTTCCCCTACGCCCTCACCGAGGGAGCCAGGGCCTCCCTCCCCACAGTGAGCAGCAAGGTGGGCGGTGTGGACCGGCTCATCGACCACCGGGTCAACGGCTTCCTCTTCCCGTCGGGGGACCACAAAGCCCTAGCCGCCCACTTACTGGCCCTAGCCAAGGACCCCGCCCTGCGCCAGACCATGGGCCAACGTCTTTACGCCAAGGCAAAGCAATTTTTCTCCGTGGAGGCCATGGT
>CAJTQP010000071.1 GCA_910578575.1 uncultured Oscillospiraceae bacterium | reverse complement strand
CTCGTCGGAAACGGACAAGGCCCTGAACCGGGCGGAGCAGGCGTCGGTGGAGATGAAGGACGAGTTCATCTCCGTGGAGCATCTCTTCCTGGGGCTGCTGGACGCCGCCGGGCGGGAGCTGGCGGGGCTGTTCTCCCAGTATCAGATCACCAGGGAGAAGGTGTTGCAGGCCCTGGCAGCGGTTCGGGGTAGCCAGCGGGTGACCTCGGACAACCCGGAGGAGACCTACAATGCCTTGAAGAAGTACGGCTCGGACCTGGTGGAGCGGGCCCGGTCCAACAAGCTGGACCCAGTGATTGGGCGGGACGATGAGATTCGGAATGTGATACGGATCCTCTCCCGGAAGTCGAAGAACAACCCGGTGCTCATTGGGGAGCCGGGAGTGGGCAAGACAGCCATTGCCGAGGGGCTGGCCCAGCGGATCGTCAAGGGGGACGTACCCGCCTCCCTGAAAGACAAGACCATTTTCGCCCTGGATATGGGGGCCCTAGTGGCAGGGGCCAAGTACCGGGGGGAGTTTGAGGAGCGCTTGAAGGCGGTGCTCAACGAGGTGAAGCGCTCGGAGGGGCGCATCCTGCTGTTCATTGATGAGCTCCACACCATTGTGGGGGCGGGGAAAACCGAGGGGGCCATGGACGCGGGGAATCTGTTGAAACCCATGCTGGCCCGCGGGGAGCTCCACTGCATTGGGGCCACCACGTTGAATGAATACCGGCAGTATATTGAAAAGGACGCGGCACTGGAGCGGCGGTTCCAGCCGGTGCAGGTGAACGAGCCCACGGTGGAGGATACCGTAGCCATCCTCCGGGGGTTAAAGGAGCGCTATGAGGTGTTCCACGGGGTGAAGATCCAGGATGGGGCCATCATTGCCGCTGCCACCCTGTCCAACCGCTATATCACCGACCGCTTTTTGCCGGACAAGGCCATCGACCTCATCGACGAGGCCTGCGCCCTGATCCGCACGGAGATCGACTCCATGCCCACGGAGCTGGATGTGATCCAGCGGCGGATCATCCAGCATGAGATCGAGGAGGCGGCGTTGAAGAAGGAGACGGACCCGCTGTCCCAGGAGCACTTGGCGGAGATCCAAAAGGAGCTCTCGGACATGCGGGAGGCGTTCAATGCCAAGAAGGCCCAGTGGGACAACGAGAAGGAGGCCATTGGGAAGGTCCAAAAGCTGCGCACGGAGCTGGAGGCCGCCAACGCTGCCCTGGAGCAGGCCCAGCGGGAATATGATCTGAACCGGGCGGCAGAGCTGCAATACGGAACCATCCCCGACCTGCGCCGGGCGCTGGAGGCGGAGGAGCAGGCGGCGGCGGGACGCAAGGCGGCATCTCTTCTCCGGGACAAGGTGACGGAGGAGGAGATCGCCCGGATCATCGAGCGCTGGACGGGCATCCCCGTGGCCCGGCTGATGGAGGGGGAGCGGGAGAAGCTGCTCCACCTGGAGGACATCCTCCACCAGCGGGTGGTGGGGCAAGAGGAGGCGGTGCGGCTGGTGAGCGAGGCCATTTTGCGCAGCCGGGCCGGCATCGCGGACCCAGACAAGCCCATTGGCTCCTTCCTCTTCCTGGGGCCCACCGGTGTGGGCAAGACGGAGCTGGCCAAGACGTTGGCGGAGGCGCTGTTCGACTCAGAGCGCAATCTGGTGCGCATTGACATGTCGGAGTATATGGAAAAGTTCTCCGTCTCCCGGCTTATCGGGGCCCCGCCGGGCTATGTGGGCTATGAGGAGGGGGGACAGCTCACCGAGGCGGTGCGGCGCAAGCCCTACTCCGTGGTGCTCTTTGACGAGATCGAAAAGGCCCACCCGGACGTGTTCAACATCCTCTTGCAGGTGCTGGACGACGGACGCATCACCGACAGCCAGGGGCGCACGGTGGACTTTAAGAATACCATCTTGATTTTGACCTCCAACCTGGGCTCCCAGTTCCTTCTGGAGGGCATCGGGGCAGATGGGGAGATCTCCCCGGAGGCCAAGGTCCAGGTGGACCAGCTCTTGAAGGCCACCTTCCGGCCAGAGTTCTTGAACCGGCTGGACGAGGTGGTGTGCTATAAGCCCTTGAGCCGGGAGAACATCACCGCCATTGTGGACCTGCTCCTGGGGAGCCTGGAAAAGCGGCTGGCGGACAAACAGCTCCACCTGACCCTCACCCCCGCCGCCAAGGCTTACGTGGTGGAACAGGGCTACGACCCCCTCTACGGCGCCCGGCCCCTGCGCCGCTTCTTGCAGCACAGTGTGGAGACCTTGGTGGGGCGGAAGCTCATTGCGGAGGATATCCTCCCCGGCACCACCCTTACGGTGGATTGTGTCAATGGGGAGTTGGTGGTTCGGTAAGTGGAAAACCGGCTGTGGGATGTATTTTCCCACAGCCGGTTTTTTATACTGGGAAATCCAATTGACCTTTCCCTGCATTCTGTATATAATAGTGAATAATATAAACCTATCAGGAGGGGAGTTTATGCCGAATATCCGACCGATATCTGACCTGCGGGACCACTTCGCGGAAATCACCCAGGATGTACAGAGCCACCCAGTATTTCTCACCCAAAACGGCGTTGGCACATTGGTTGTCATGAGTATGGAGTGCTATGAGGCGCAGCAGTATGAGAGCGAGGTTTACAACAAGCTCCGGGAAGCGGAGATTCAGGCTGCGGAGACGGCAGAGCGCTTCTCCCATGAGGAGGTCATGGCTGCGGCATGGCAGAAGCTCCGCCAGCTAGAGGAAAACCGCCGTGCATAAGATCGTCTATCTGCCCGTAGTACAAAACGATTTGATGGAGGCGTTGGAATACCTGGTCACAATCCTAGATGCACCGGGGGCAGCAGAAACCCTGCTACGGGAATTTAACCGCGCCGTCCAACAGATTGCGCAGTTTCCCTATGCCCATGAACTCTACCGTTCTGACCGCCCAATGGCTACAGAAATTCGGAAAGTTCCAATCAAAAACTATGTACTCTATTACGCGGTGTTCCCTGAGCACGTGGAACTGCGCCGGTTTTTACACGGCCGGCGTGACCGCAGCAGTATTTTCTAAAACGTGTGGAATGGAGGGGCATCGATGAAGCTTTCTACTGCGAAATATCTACAGATCGCGCTGACCTGTATCATCATACTCGCTGCCTTGCTGGCCTGTGTCTCCGTTTACGATACCGTCGTCCTTGTCTCCGGTTTGGTGGCCATCGTCGCGGGCGTCATTGATCTCACCATCTGGGGGCGTTTCTGGCGCTGCCCCCATTGCGGAGAGCACCTGGGGCGGTTTGGCAGCTTTGGTTCCGGGGAATACTGCCCCCACTGTGGGGAAAAGCTGGACATTGATTGATGGGACCAAACGGGCAAACTAGCATTGGCAAAAAAGAAGGGAGTTGATCTCATGGCTTTTTCCATCCGACTGACCGAGGAAGAACGGTCACTTGCAGAGAGCTATGCAAAGCTTCATTCCATGTCTTTGGCAGAAGCATTCAAACGGGCGCTGTTTGAGCAAATAGAGAACGAGTTTGACATCACCCTTGCTGAGGAAGCCTATGATGAGTATGTGGCAGACGGTAGGAAGAGCAGGCCCATTTCCGAGCTGTGGAAGGAATTGGACCTATGATATATCGCGTAGAGACTACCGCCTAATCTGCCAGATAGAAGATCATGCGCTGGTAATTCTCGCTTTGTCCGTGGGGCATAGGCGGTCGGTCTATGCCAGTCAGTAAAGGAGCCCGTCGCCAGGAATCCGTTCAACCGGGAAACATCTCCCGTAAAATCGGATAGGTTTCCACGGAAAACAGCACGCCGAAACCCGCCACACACAGCCACCACATCAGTTGATAGATCCTGTACGCCTTTCTGCTCCCTGCCTGCGCCAGCAACGCTTCCTTCCAGCGGCACAGCACCATGGCAAACACCAGCACCGCCACTGACAGCAGCGCCACCAAAAGACTGGGCCAGAGGGGGCCGTAGCAGCATATCCAGCTTCCTCCCCCCAAAGACGCTGTCTGGACGCCATAGATATAGAGGGAAAGCGGCATGTACACACGCAGCAGGCCAACCACAACGCAGAGGATTCCTCCAGCCAGGAAAACACCCCGCTGCCGGGCCTCCTGATCCGGCAGGAATCCCCTCCGCCCGTAAAACAGCATGCCTCCCAGCAGTCCAAACAGCAGGACCATTGCCAGTTCAAACAGGTTGTATTGGTTCATGATGGACCTCCTTTCGGGCGTGTTCATTGTAAAACCCAGGGGCCACACAGCGCGGCCCCTGGGTGCATTTTATCCAATCACGTCGATCATCCCGTCGATTGCCTCCACTTGCGGCGGAGAACCGGGGACCAATTCCCGAACGTAAGGGATCAGAAGTGTATCACCCTTGTCTGCCCCACGGATCTTGAGGGGAGCATCTCCATCAATTTGCACTTGAATTATCTCGGCTTCCTGGGCTAATGGGTCGGATTCCAGGGGACTCACCAGCAAATAGTCCGGCTCAACGGCCTGAAGCGTTGCCTTGAGCTCCTTTGTTGCCAAGTTGAACCCCAGGGCATCCAGATCCCCCTTGTCAGCAGGGGTCAATTTCCCCCGGTAAATGACCTCCACCACATCCCCCACAACAGCCCCGTCAATCGGCGGGACGTCGGTTTCCGCCAGCGGGAAGGTCACCCTGGTGCCCGAAACATCCGTTGTGTCGTTCTCGTCTGTCATGCGTGTTACCTCAACTGCCACCCGGTCCTCCGAGCATTCCGCAATGGTCCCTGTCACACAATGCTCGTCGCCGCCGCAGGCCCCCAACAGGAGGCAGGCCACCAGCAGGGTCAGGAAAGCAATGCTACGTTTCATGGAAATCCCCCCTTTGGCTTTATCATACCAGAGCAGGCGCATACCGTCAACAAGCAGGAAGGCGCCTAGTCCTCCTGCGCACTTGAAACTGCGATGGCTTCGGTGTGGTAGCTGTCAACATAATACTCCACCCGCAGGCGTTCTCCCTGTTCAAAGGCATCCATATCTATGCTTTCTCCATATTCAAACGTCATAGCGGCCCCGCCCCCTAGGCTGATGGTAAAGCTGTCGGAGCAAACCAAAAAGAGCGCCCCATATTCCACTTCCACTGCCGCAACGTGATCCGCAACCGGGCCATGCTCTGTGTTGTAGGAAACGCACACCATGTCGCCAACTTCAAAGTCAGACAGATCAATGCCACAGGGAAGTTCAAAACAATAGCTCACATTATTTTCTGTCTGAACATAAATCCCTTCCCGTTTGAATGCCGTCAGGGTTCCGCAGAGTGTCCCCTCTTCCGCCAGTGCTTCCGCCTCCGGCGGTTGCCCACACCCAGAGAGCACAGCCAAAAGGAGAAGCACCCCTATTAGAAATTTTTTCATGGCTCATTTTCTCCGTTTTTATCTTATCATACCAGAACCAGGGGGATCCCGTCAACAAGTAAATCAGGGGTTCCCGCATTCTCCTGTTCCACTTACACACCCCAGCTCACCGCTTCGATCTGCGGTGGGTCCCCAGGGATCACATCGCGGACATAGGAGATGCCAACCACATCCCCCGGCTGAACGCCAATATCCCGCTGTAAATCCCTGTTGTTTCGCAGGAAGCGAAGCGTTTCCACCTGTCCCGCCAAAGGGTCCTCTGGCAAAGGACGCACCACCACCTGGTTTTCGTCCATGGAAACCACGATGCCGTCCAAATCCTTCCGTGTAAGGCACCAACTGCCCACATCGGTCTCCCCAACGTCAGCGGGAACCAGTTTGCTCACATAGGTCAGGTTGACCTGATCCCCCACGACTACATCGTTGGGGTCCATGAGGGTGTTCTCGAAAGAAAACCGGATGTTCGATATCAGCGGATGCTCCTCGATCTCAACCACAGCCATTTCCTCCGAAATCGCCACAACCGTTCCTGTTGCACATTCCGCATGATCTCCTCCGGGAATATAGCCAGTAGCCAGAAAGAGCACTGCACTAAAAAAAGTAACCAGATCTATCATAAGAATCCTCCTCACACGTTGCAGACCTTAAAAAACCTTCTACTTATAGATCGACGAACGGGGCCAAAAGTGGACAGGTTTTGGCAACCTTTTTTATTTTCAGCGTTTTGTATAATTTTGAGGCAAACTAGGGGCGCTGCGTTGGACAGCAACTCTGGCTTGCTTTCTCCCTAGTAGAGTTATACTTATATCTCAAAGAATTGAACGATCATCCCAGTTCATCTTAATCCCCATCCGCCCGAAGCAACTCGGTGGCCTCTTCCAGCAAGCCAGCAAATTCTTCCACGGCTTCACAATAGCGAGCCTTCTCCTCTTCCGACCCGCTCGTGCATACTATGTATACACTATACGGCAGGATTTCATTGTAGGCATCTTGGACCTTCGGCATCAGGGCGTGAAATTCCGACTTCGGGTCCATCAGGCTGGGGGCAATCGTATTGCTTCGTACTTGCTCAAGAAACCCTCTTCTTGCGTCGCTCTCCCTGGCAAAGGCTGCGCACAAGTTCTCGCCCAAGAGTTCTTGTGCTGCTTCTTGGGAAACAATCTCCACAAGCGTATTGTAAGAGCCGTAGGGATCACACAGTAGGGCATCCCCATAGCCAGCGAGATACATTCGTTCTCCATAATCATGATTTCTACTCAAATGATCGACGGCATTGAAAAAGCCTTGCAGCTCCTGGATATCCCGTATCCGCATATTGGAAAATAAGATCACATACCGCGCTTGTTCCTCACTGCCCTGGGCAAGCGTAGTCTCGGCAGGGCTGGCTTCGGCAGGGGCAACCTCCTCCCCGTCAGGCGCAGTGCAGGAGCACAGTGTAAGCCCTAGCGCCGCCACCAACGCACACAATATACCCTTCCTCACAAATAACACTCCCTTCAGTTTTAGTATACAAGCTAATAGCGGTGACATCAACCGTTTTCTGCTTTGGCAGCGGCATACAGCTCCCCGTCTATGACGGTTATGCTCAACCTAGGCGTGAGGCTTGGGTGCTTGTTCCTACTTCGGGTGGCAAAACAGGGCCCCCGTGATTTCACAGCGGGGCCCTGCCTCCTAGACCAATAGTAAAGCTATCGAGCTGCGGTCTTTAAGCGTATTGTCTTGGATGCGCCCGCTCATATTCCTGCCCCCGGTTCTGGGCATAGAAGTCCATGTTTTTCAGCACGGCGGCAATGTCCGGGGGGATGTTGGAAACAGACCGGCGGATGAGTTCATAGGCATTGACGCTTACCGGATACCGCGTGGGGTCCATGCGCACCGGGACCCGGCCCATGAAGGACCAGTTGTCACACCAAACGTATAGCAAGCTGTCAAACTCGGCTTCCGGCTCGTTGACCGGGGCGGGCAACGGAGGAACCTTGGGGCCAACCCCGCCATACATCCGATAGAAAAAGTGAAAGTCCTTTGGGGGGACAAAATCCTCAGTGAGGAAATTCCCAATGTGCTGCTCGCTGCGCATCCGGTCATTGATGGCGGCATTGTAGTTTTCATACATCCCTTTCCGCGGGTCCTTGTCAGGGTAGCTTGTGGGGAGGTTCAGCTCGGTGACCCCGTGCTGTTCCGCAAGCTTCCATGCAATGTCCTGCAAGGTGTCCTTCATGTCCTCAGACTGGTAATAATACTTGGCGTCATAGTAGACATAATACCCTGTGTACTCATTGGGCCCCATGAATTGCTTGAGAACCTCCCGCCCATCGTACCAGCTTCCAATCCCAGCGCCGCGCACATTTCCCAGCCGGGCCGCATTGTAAACATCCTCGATCAACTTCGGCATAAAGTCGTCGGGGTTAAAGCCCTTTTCCACATAAGAGGCTTTCAAATCCTCTACAATGTCGTTCATCTTTTTCTCTACGGCTGACACATCCGTTTGACCTCGATAGTATTGCTCAAACATATCGTCTAGCTCTTGATTAAACATAAATCCAGGGATTGATGTACCCAAAGAGCCTGGACCTAAAAAGTTTTTGGGTAACCCCTTCTCGTTCGTAAATTGATACCTGACATTGTCGTAGGCGTGTTCAAAGGTATCAAATTCCGGGTCGCCTCTGCGGTAGGTGACGCGAGTAGGGGAAGCCACCGCATCCTCCGGCGCATTTGCGCCGGAGGATGTGGATGGCCTTGTTACAGTAATACTGGTGCGTTTGATGCTGATATCCATAATTATCCCGTCACCTCGTTACCACTTTCCCCCAATATTATCTCACTACTTCCGCCTAAAGCAAACTGGAAATACAATGATTTCGATGTTCGGATTGTTACTTTCCAGTTGCCTGTCAGGGGAACATGGTTTTCATCCGTCAAATAATTTATGGACGAGGGCGTCTCGAAATGTGAATATCTTCCGTTAAGCGGAGTAACTTTCTGCCCATTGGGCGTAGTTATCGTGCAAGAGTCAACATACGCATTTTCCATTGAACTGTTCGCTGAAAAGTATACAGCAGTCATGGCGTTCGCCCGTGTGGAAGGGAGGAAGGTATCTTTAGGAACATTGATCGTAAATGTTACGGTGCGATTGGCAGGGACATAAAATGACTGTTGTGCGTTGTATTTGACATCTTGTGTTGTCAAACATGGAAGACCAATATGAATGTAATAGCGTGCGCTCGAATCTGTTACAGGGGTATCCAAGGTGGAATAGAACCGAATAAAGTAATCTCTGCCAGGTTCTAAATTAAGTCCTCTTTGGACATAGCCCACATAGGAATAGGAACTTACAGAATTATCCTTCTTTCCAGTATCTTCACTTCTCGATTGATAAACTCTAGTACCAGTTTCAGCATCGTACACCTCAAAAGCCAAACCTGTTCTCATTGAGGCTCTGGCTGTTATATAAGTGTATCCATCTGCAACATAATAGAACCATTCACCTTCACCGTCTAGTAGTGTCTGATAACCAGCGAAGTCCGCCGTCTTTGACCCTTCTGCCGCTTTGGAAGGAATATTCTTAGCAATGGCAGTGGTATTGTCTATCCCGCCAAAATGTTCGGCCATTGTGTCCCTGGTTCCAACGTTCATCGCATAAATCACATTGTCAGTCTCTGCGGTTACAGTGACTTTATATTTTTTAATAGTTGACTCTGTGCTCTTAATTCCACAGCGTCCTTTAGGAGAAAAATGTGTGTTGGCACTTCTGTCATTTAAATACCCTTGCAGATATATGCCGGAGACGAGCTTTTCGTTCTCATCGTATACCCTTATGGTCGCGTTGCCAGGCACACCATAAGAAAAGGCATACAAAATCGCTTCGGGATATAAGGAATGATCGATTTCCATTTCATAATCCATGGTATCGCCTGCTTTTTCCAACCCGTCAATAAGCATGGGTTCTCCCGAACGTGCGTTTGCTCCATCCAGGACAAGTTTATTTTCTGTATCTGCGGTATCCGTAGCATACGCCGGTACTGTTAGCGCTGAGATGCAAAAAATGACGGCTAACATAAACGACAGTGTCTTAGAAAAACGTGACTTCATGTAATTACCTCCAATTCTATCTCTCTGGGTTTTAACAGGATGTGCTTTCGGGCTTGGCTTGTGACAGACAAGCCTTCGTCCTCGGCTTCCTCGATGGTTCCACGTTCCCGTAGCGGCCTACTTCCACATCGGACTCCCCTCCCTTCTCCAATATCCAAATCAATAACTCACAAACCCCGTGACCTGCACGGCACTTGCGGAATTATTTCTGATTTGCAAGGTGTAATTCCCCCGCTGGGCTACCTGGATACCCCTGTTAATACTCCCATTTTTCACATTGATATAGTGGAAGCTGCCGTTGGGGCTAATCAGGCCGAAGTCCACGCTGGCGGTCCGAGGGGAGTAGGACGCATTGATCGTCACCACCGCCCCCGCTTCTAGCGGGAAGGCTGTGCCCACACGTGCCTTTGTGTTGGCGGGGATATTCACGTTGATTCTTCCTGTCGCCCGTGCAATGTCCATGAATACCACGGATGATTCTGTATCCTCCGGTTCTACCTCAACCGCCCATGCGGTGATGCCTGAGCATCCCAGCACAGTAACCACTGCCAACACCGTACAAAGGATTTTCTTCACTTTCATTCTGTTCACCTCCCCTCATTTCTAGGTCATGGCCATTCCAAAGAGAACTCCACATAGGGAGTGCCATCGTCCGTTTCCTCTACCTCCTCCAACTCCCCAATCGGGATGATCGGGACTTCTTCCTCCACATCCTTCGGCATCGCCGTGTAAATCAGCAGTGCCAGCAACAGAACCACGGCGCAAGAGAGGGCAACGATGCGTTTCCTCTCAAGGGTAAATCTTTTCCCCGAAGCCGTTGGTGTTTTGGCCGCCTGGGTTTCTTCCTCCGGCGGTTCCGGCCTATCGGCATCGTCGTCCAATAAGTAATCCACTGACACGTCGTATAGTTCGCTTAAAACTTTTAAGTTATCAGTAGATGGTTGGGCGGTTCCCACCTCCCATCTGGACACAGCCTGCCGGGACACACGCAGGGCCTCAGACACGTCAAACTGAGATAGCTTCTTTTCCTTTCTCAACCTAATCAATTTCTCTTGTAAGCTCATGTAAATTCTGCCTCCATTCTAAAGATTTTCCCGCTGATGTAAACCACTATCTGTTTACATTGGGGGCAACCGCTTGTTGCGCGGGGGCCGACTATGAAAATCCCCCTATATATATAGTGCACGAAAAGAGGAAAAGTGGACAAGTTTTTACAAATTTCTTCATTTTCAGCATTCTGCACAAACCCAAAAACCGCAAGGTGGCAGGACTACAACATCCGTAGTCCTGCCACCTTGCGGCTTTTGTTCCTCACTTGTTTTCCCTCTCCCTCAGTGCGACCCACTCTCCCGGAGCACAAAGAGGTTCAGAAAGTCGGCGTGTTTCACCACGTGGGCGCTGACGGAGCCCAGGCGCATCAGGGGCCCGCGGGAGGAGCGGGTCATGACGATGGCGTCCATCTCCTTCTCCCTGGCGTAGTCCACAATCACCGGGCCCGCCACCCCCCGGAGGAACACGGTTTTCACCTCATATCCCTCCATCTCCAGGGCATACTGCTCCAACAGCTCCAGAATCTGCGCCTCTTTCCCTGCGGATTCCACACCGGGCGCCACCATCAGGATGGTCAGGGCGGCCTGGTCTGGAGGATAGATCCGTTTCACCGCCTCCAGGGAACGCACACTGCGCTCGCTGCCGTCCACAGGGAGTAACACTTCTTTCATCAAAAACGACCTCCTTTGATTTTATACTTCAAAGAGAAGTGCGGAGCGCCGGGGCGCTTTGGGCCATGACCCAGAGCGCCGCGCAACGCTCCGCAGCTTCTGTTGTTATTTGGTTTTACAGCTCATCCTCATGGGGCTCCCGCATCACCACGATGTCCAGGAATCCGGCGTTTTTCACCACGTAGGCGGCCACCGAGCCCATCCGGCGCAGGGGTCCGCGGGAGGAGCGGGTCATGACGATGGTGTCCACCCCCACCTCCTTGGCAAACTCCACGATCTCCGGGCCGGGGG
>CAJTQP010000070.1 GCA_910578575.1 uncultured Oscillospiraceae bacterium | reverse complement strand
TGTGCTGGGTTTTGACGATGCAGTCTGACGCAAGGCCGTTTTTCGGCCTATACGGCGAAAAATCGCCGCACAAGTTGAAAAGAAGTATTTACTTCTTTTCAACTGCGTCAACTATAAGCCTTGACATTTCCAGCTGTAAATTTTAGAATATGGAGACAAGAAAACGACAAGTTGAAATGGAGGGCATTCCCTATGGACATGACCTGGTTTGACGAACTGGAGGCACGCATCCCCACCGGGACCGTGCGCACCCGTTTCGCACCTTCGCCCACCGGCTACATGCACGTGGGCAATCTACGCACCGCGCTCTACACCTGGCTCATCGCCCGGAAAAACAAGGGCGTCTTCATCTTCCGCCTGGAGGACACCGACCAGTCCCGGCAGGTGGAGGGTGCCACGGAGCTGATCTACCGCACCATGAACGAGTGCGGCCTCACCCACGACGAGGGCCCCGATGTGGGCGGACCGGTGGGCCCCTACATTCAAACGGAGCGCCGGGGCTTCTATGGTAAGTATGCCCAACTTTTGGTAGAAAAGGGCCATGCCTACCACTGTTTTTGTGAAAAAACCGAGGAGGAAGGGGACGCCTTCCAGCGGGCAGAGGACCCCTGCCGCTCCCTCACCCCCCAGGAGGTGGAAGCCAAGCTGGCCGCCGGTCTGCCCTACGTCATCCGGCAAAAGATCCCCCAGGAGGGCAACACCAGTTTCCAGGACGTGTGCTTTGGAGAGATCACCGTGGAGAACAGCACCCTGGACGATCAGGTCCTTCTGAAACGGGACGGCCTGCCCACCTATAACTTCGCCAATGTGGTGGACGACCATCTCATGGGTATCACCCATGTGGTCCGGGGCAGCGAATACCTGGCCTCCTCCCCCAAGTACAACCTGCTGTATGAGGCCTTTGGTTGGGAGATCCCCACGTATATCCACTGCTCCCCTGTGATGCGGGACGCCCAGAACAAAATGTCCAAACGCCACGGGGACCCCTCCTATGAGGACCTGCGCAGCCAGGGCTACCTCACCGAAGCGATCCTAAACTATGTGGCACTTTTGGGCTGGTCCCCCAGGGGAGAACTGGCGGAGCGGGAATTTTTCTCCCTGGAGGAGTTGGTAGACGCCTTCGATATCACCGGCATCTCCAAATCCCCCGCCATCTTTGACCTGGAAAAGCTGAAATACTTCAACAGCAGCTATATCAAGAACCTCTCCCCTGAGGCCTTCCTGGCCGCGGCGGAGCCCTACCTCAAGGAGGGTATCCACACCCCCAGTATCGACCTGTCCCTGGTGGCACCCCTGCTCCAGACCCGGTTGGATACGCTGACGGAAATCCCCCCCATGGTGGACTTCTTCGACGCCCTTCCGGCCTATTCCAACGAGCTTTACACCCACAAGAAGATGAAAACCAACCCGGAAAACTCCTTGGAAGCCCTGGAGCTCACCCTCCCCGTTCTGGAGTCCCTGGATACCTGGACCTTCGAGAGCATCCACGACACCCTCATCAAAATCGCTGAGGACAATGGCCTGAAAAACGGGCGGATCATGTGGCCTGTCCGGGTGGCTGTCTCCGGCAAGCCCACCACCCCCGGCGGGGCCGTGGAGCTGTGCCACATCCTGGGGAAGGCAGAAACCCTGCGCCGCATCCAAGTAGGCATCCAGCAGTTGACCCCCAATCCTTAAACAAAATGCCAATCCCCCGGCCAGATCATTTCAACTGGCCGGGGGATTTTTCGTACAAAAGAGCCGGTCGGATCAACCGACCGGCTCTCGTCTGTCATTCGACAGTGAAGAACAGAATGGGGATTAGTGGCCCTTGCCGGACAGAACAGCGCCAGAGATAACGATCTTCTGGATCTGGTTGGTGCCCTCGAAGATGCAGTAAGCCTTGATGTCGCGGAACAGCTTCTCAACGCAGTCTTCCTTCATGTAGCCCTTACCGCCCATCAGCTGGATGGCGTCGGTGCAGACTTCCATAGCGGCGTTGGTAGCAAACATCTTAGCCATGGCAGCTTCCTTGGAGAAGGGCAGGCCCTGGCTCTGCAGGTAGTTGGCGTGGGAAACCAGCTGACGGGAAGCCTCGATCTTGGTGGCCATGTCAGCGATCATCCACTGGATGCCCTGGCGCTTGGAAACAGGAGCACCGAAGGTGACTCTCTCCTTCACGAAAGCAATGGCTTCGTCCAGAGCGCGGCGAGCGATACCGACGGCCAGAGCGCCGACGCAAGCACGGGACTTGTCCAGAGTCTTCATAGCAAAGCCGAAGCCCTTGCCCAGACCAGCCTCACCGCCGACCAGGTTGAAAGCGGGAACGCGGACGTTCTCGAACTTCAGGGAGCAGGTGGAGATGGTACGGAAGCCGCTCTTGTCCTCATACTTGGTGACGGAGTAGCCGGGAGTGTTGGTGGGAACCATGAAAGCGGAGATGCCCTTGGTGCCAGCGCTGGGATCGGTCATAGCGAACACGCAGACGATGTCAGCCTCGCCGCCGTTGGTGATGAAGCACTTCTCACCGTTGATGACCCACTCGTCGCCGTCCTTGACAGCAGTGGTCTTCACGTTGGAAGCGTCGGAACCGGACTGGGGCTCGGTCAGAGCGAAAGCAGCGTAGCCCTTGCCCTCCAGGATGTGCTTGGAGAAGTACTGGACCTGCTCAGGAGTGCCGCCGATGAGGATGGGCTTCAGAGCCAGGTTGGTGGTCTGCATGACGGAAGCGAAGTTGCCGTCATAGTAGCCCATCTCTTCGTACATGACCTCGGCAGTAGCCAGGTCGACCTTGTTGCCGCCGTATTCCTTGGGGATCTCGAAGGAGTTCAGGCCCAGCTTGAAAGCCTTAGCATAGGGCTCAAAGGGGATGGCCTTGGAAGGATCAACGACCTTGTCCCACTCCAGCATGATGGGCTCGATCTCCTTCTTGCAGAAATCGCCGATAACTTCTACCCACTTCTTCTGTTCTTCGTTCAGTACCCGCATAGTAATCTACCTCCATAATAAATTCGTCGTAGTGACTGATATCGCCTGTCTGTTTCCAGACAGACTAAAACATTGTCTACGCCGGACACAGCGCCCGAACACCAGACAATTGTTCCCAAAAACCAAGGGAGACAGCGCATTTCCTCGCCATGACCCTGCTAACTTACATACTCATCATACTTCCTAAACTCCACAAAATAAATCGGACCAATTAACTAAATTCTCAGTTTTTGTACTAGATTCATCTAGTGCTTCCAAGCTTTTCCCTCTGCTGCTCTTCAGAATTGATAATCCAGCTCCCGCAGCGGGCGGATCACCCGCAAATAGGCCCGGCGCAGGAACAGCGCCGCCAAGGCTCCCGCCAGCACCTCCGCCACCGGGAAGGACCACCACACCAGGTCCAGTTTGCCACTGAGGGAGAAGATATATGCCAGGGGAAGGACCAGCAAAAGCTGGCGGACCACAGAGATGGTCATGCTCAGCAGTCCCATCCCAAGGGCCTGGAACACCGAGGAAGCCACGATGGTGAAGCCACCCACCAGGAAGCAGAGGCTCAAGGTCTTCAAGGCGGGAACCCCGATGGCCAGCATGGCATCCGAGGCCCGGAAGATGCCCAGCAACTTGTCCGGCCAGAGCTGGAAAATCACCACGGCCACCACCATGATCCCCACCGCATAGCAGATGGCCAGGCGGATGGTCTGCACGATACGCCCTGGGTTCCTGGCCCCATAGTTGTAGGCCACGATGGGCACCATGCCGTTGTTCATGCCGATGATGGGCAGGAAGGCAAAGCCCTGGAGCTTGAAATAGACGCCGTATACCGCGGTAGCCGTCTCAGAGAAGGACACCAGAATCTGGTTCAGGCCAAAGGTCAGCAGGGACGCAACCGTCTGCAACAGGATCGACGGCACACCCACACTATAGATCCGGGAGATAATGGGCAGGCTGGGGCGGAGATAGGACAGAGCAAAGTCGATCTCCGGGTTCTTTTTCAAATTGAAATAGACCCCCAGGGCCATCCCCACCATCTGGCTGATCACCGTGGCCACGGCCGCACCGGCCACCCCAAGGGCAGGGAACCCACCCAGGCCGAAAATCAGCAACGGATCCAGGATGATGTTCAGCACCGCACCCACAAGCTGGATCACCATGCTATAAAACGTCTTGCCTGTGGATTGAAGCAGGCGGGAGAACATCACCTGTCCAAAGCCGCCCACAGAAAAGAGCATGATGTAAAAGAGGTAGTCCCGCCCCAAGGAAATGATCTCCGGGTCATTGACTTGCAGGGCAAAATATGCCCTGGCAAAAATCGTCCCAAATACGGAGAAGAGTACGCAACTCAAGCCGCTGAGAAACAGGGCGTTCCCAGCGGCGCGGTTGGCGGCCTCATAGTTTTTCTCCCCCAAGCTCCGGGAGAGCAGGGCGTTGACCCCCACCCCGGTGCCCGTGGCCACGGCGATCATCAGGTTCTGCACCGGGTAGGCCAGGGAAACCGCCGTCAAGGCCGACTCGCTGATATAGGAAACAAACATGCTGTCCACCACGTTGTACAACGCCTGGATCAACATAGATAGCATCATGGGGCCTGACATAGTCAGGAGCAAGCGATGGATGGGCATGACACCCATCTTATTTTCCCCTACCGGTCCTCCCATCTCACGCATCCCCACTGGGGAAGGCTTCCGCCGCGTGCTTGAGCACCTCCACGGCATAGTCCACACCGTAGGTACTGCTGATGGCCAGGTGGTAGTGCCGGGCATCGCCCCACTTGTTCTGGGAGAAATAGTTGTAGAAGGAGGCCCGCTGCTTATCCTTTTTCTTCACAAAGTCCACCATGTTGTTGGCTTCCTTCTCATACTTCTCCTTGGCCCGCTGGGCGCGGTACTCGATGGGGGCGTGGATGAACACGCTGAGCAGGTCCTTGCGCTCCCGGAGCACATAGTCGGCGCAGCGGCCCACAATGACGCAGGGCCCCTCCTCCGCCACCCGGCGGATGATCTTGCTCTGGATCAGAAAGATCTGGTCATTCATAGGCAGCTGCTGGGCCCCCATGTACAGGCCATAGAGGAAGCTGGTGGACTTCATCTGCTCGGTCTTTTTGATGTATTCCTCTGAAAGCCCGCTCTCCTTGGCGGACATGAGGATGAGTTCTTTGTTATAAAAGGGGATGTCAAGCTCCTTGGCCAGGCGCTCCCCAATGGCGCGGCCACCGGAGCCGTACTCTCTGGAAATGGTGATTACCGGAATTGCCATGTTTTCTCTCCTTCTCCCAAAATCATCTGGAAAAGCCCACTGGGCCATTCTCCAGGAAAGGCTGCGTGGGCTTTTCGTTCCTTTGGCGCAAGTAAGCCTATAAGCCGGGTTCTGTTTCGACAGCCATCTATCTAGGCGCACTGTTGCCAGTACGCTCCAGCCACCTCCCTGGGGAGACCGGGCCGGTCACATTCCCCTCCACGGTGTTGCTCCGAATAGAGTTTACAGCACCGGACACTTCCGAGCCGGCGGGTGAGCTCTTACCTCACCTTTCCACCCTTACCTGCTGGTAAACCAACAGGCGGTATCTCTCTGTTGCACTTGTCCTGAAGTCGCCTTCGGCGGGCGTTACCCGTTATTCTTGCCCTATGGAGCCCGGACTTTCCTCATGGACGGCCTTTCGGCCTGGCCACGCGGCTGTCCAGCTTGCTTGCCTTTTTATTTTACCGAATCCCGCGCCCCTTGTCAATCGCTTTTGTCCAGAGTCTGGCGGAAAGCGGGGGCGAAACCTCCAAAGAGCATCTCTACATCCCGATGCTTTCCCCAAGCATTGCGCAAAATTCTCGCAAAAATACCCTTGACAAACAAAATTAAAACGGTAAAATAGTCCTTGTAAGTACTATTTCAGTATTTAAATTTACTATTCGGAGGGATATCTCATGTATGATCCAAGCGTAAATCGTGATTTTTACGCCGTGTGGGCAAAAGGTGCCGCACTCTATGTACAGTGGGCCAGCAAGCACGGAATTGGTTATCCAGAACTAATCGTCCTCTATTCCCTGACCACCATGGGAAATCTGACGCAAAAAGAAATTCGGGAAGATTTTGGGCTGTTGAAGCAGACCGTCAATACCGTCATCGCCAGCCTAAAAAAGAGAGAACTGATCGTTCTGGAACCCTGCAAGGAAGATAAGCGAGAGAAGCTGGTGGTCTTGACACAGCGCGGGCACCGCTATGCACGAGAACTCATCGAACCTCTCCTGGAGGCGGAAGATCGTATCTATAAAAAAATCGGATATGACCGCCTAGACGTAGCTCAGGAAACCATGGAGCTGTTTAACCTCCTCTTTGCGCGAGAACTGGAAGGAGAGTGACCCATGGGTAATCTCAAGGTATTTTTTTAATATGTGATCCCCTCTGTGCTCTCCTTCGCGTTGTCTGGGGTTTACGCCATTGTCGATGGGTTCTTTGTGGGAAACAGCATCGGGGACATCGGCCTCTCTGCGGTCAATATCTCCTATCCCATCGTCGCCGTTATTCAAGCCCTGGGCACCGGGATCGGTATGGGCGGTGCCGTCTACTACTCCATCCACCAGGCGAAAAAGCAGGAGAAGCAGGCCAGAGAATTTACCGCTGGGACCTTGTGGCTGTTGATCCTCTCCAGTATCCTGCTCACCTTTTCCATTTTCTTTTTGGCCACCCCTCTTGTCCGCCTACTGGGTGCCAGAGGAGCGCTGCTGTCCCTTGGCGCAGAATACATCGCCATCATTGCCGCTGGCGCGGGCCTACAAGCCGTCGCCACAGGATTGATCCCGTTGATCCGCAATTTCGGCGGTTCTTTCTATGCCATGCTATCCATGGTCGCAGGTTTTCTCACCAATATCGTCCTGGACTATCTCTTCGTCTGGGTGCTGAATCAAGGGGTTGCCGGGGCGGCCTGGGCCACGGTGGTTGGGCAAGGGGTCACTGCTGTAGTCGCATTGATTTACTTGATTCATAAGAAGCAGTTCACCTTGCGCATCCCCGGTTCCAAGTTCGGACGGGTCTCCGCCTCCATCGTGAAAATCGGGATTGCCCCCTTCGGCCTGGCTATGACCCCCAATATCTCCCTGGTTATCATCAACCGCTTCTCCATCCATTACGGCGGAGAGCCCGCCATCGCCACCTATGCCTGCATCGCCTATGTGATCTGCATCATCTACCTGATCTTCCAGGGGGTCGGGGACGGAAGCCAGCCCCTGATGAGCCAATATTATGGGGAGAAGAAGTTTGAGGCCCTGAAGCATATCAGAAAATCCGCCTACCTCTTCGCCCTGTTCCTATCCCTGGTGGGCTGCATCATCCTATACCTCACCAAGCATAAGCTGGGCCTATTGTTCGGCGCTTCGGAGGCAGTCAACACAGAGATCACCGCCATCCTGCCCATCTTCTTGCTCTCCGTCCCCTTTGTCGCCATCAACCGCATTGCCACCGCCAGCTTTTACGCCACCGAGCGCAGCGCCTTCTCCTACATTTTAACCTTCATCGAACCTCTGTTCATGCTGGTGCTCATGCTGATCTTACCTCCCCTGCTGGGCGGCCAGATCATGATTTGGTGGAGTACGGTCCTTGCCAGGATATTGTCCGCCCTTTTGGCCCTGCTCTTAAAGCATGTGGTGGACAAACAGGAGTACGCCTATTTGCAAAAAAATCAGGATATCCTCCCCCCGGCAACCGATACGCCCAGAAAATGATAGCGTTTTCTTGTACATTATGCTAGAATAAGAGCGATTCCTGTCGGCCCAACCATGAGAAAGGAAAACAGTATGGAACAGATTCAACAAATCCGTTGCGGAAACGTGAACTGCTTTTTACTCACCGAGGGTGACACCGGCATTCTGGTGGACACAGGGCGCACCGCCCATCGAGGCACCATCCTGGCCGCCTGCAAGCCCTACCGCATTTCCCTGATCGTCCTCACCCACGGCCATGTGGACCACGCACAAAATGCCGCGTTCCTCTCCCAGGTCCTCCACTGCCCGGTGGCCATGGCCGAAGAGGACGTTGATCTGCTCCCAGAGAACCTGGCGCAGCCCTTGCGCTCCCACGGCCTGTTCGGCAAGCTGCTTCTATCCGTCTCCCTGCGCAGCATGGAACGGGACCTGATTGAACCTTTCACTCCCGCTGTATTCCTAAAAGACGGAGACTCCCTACAAGATTACGGACTCCACGCAACCATCCTCAGCCTCCCCGGCCACACCAAGGGCTCCATCGGCGTGGATGCGGGAGAGGCCGGTGTGATCGTGGGAGATGCGCTGATGAATTTCCTCTCCCCCACAGTGTCCCTGCTTTACCACGACGAGCAGTCCCTTCTGCGAAGTGCCCAAAGGCTCAGCGCCCTGGGGGCCCGCCGGGTATACTTCGGCCACGGAAAGCCCGCAACAAACAGGCCGTGGGTGTGAGTTCCCCAGTTACTGTTGTAAGCAGTCTTGCACATAATCCAAGGGCACATCCATTCGGGCCGCGATTTGCGCCTGCGTCATCCCGCTTTGGGCAAAGCGCTTGACCACCATGACCATATCCTCCCCCACCTCAATGATATGGTGGTCCGGGTCATAAAATCTCACCACACGCTGGCCCCACCGGTGGGTAAACAGCGGGTGGACATACACGATCGCAAACTTTTCCAGGTGGGCGACAAACCCATCCATATCCGATTCCTCAAAATATAGCTCACTGGCATGGTTGGAGAAGGTAACGGGTCTATGATGGATAAACTCCTGCCAGCTCTCCAAGGTTTGCAGCGCGATACCGCCCTCTAAAGTAACGTTTGCACCAAAATCCGCCACCACTTGTAAGCCCAACACCTCTTTGTAAAATCGTTTGCTCTTTTCCATGTCTTTCACTGCAATCAGTGTGCTCATATAGTTCATAATGACCCCCGAAACGGTACAATTTTTTCAAAAATGCTTCCAGGCAGTGAACGAACTACCTGGAAGCATTTTTACTTCTTCTGATGTGATTCTCAACCTTGATAGCGGTTGAATCCCCGGCGCTTGTGTTCGCTCCGGCTGTGGTAGCGGTCGATGATGGCCTTATCCTTTTCCTCCGCCTCTCCCGTCTGGATATAACGGTCGATGGCCGCATAGGTGACCCCCATGTCCTCCTCATCCGTTTGGCCCTCAAAGAGCCCGGCGGAGGGGGCCTTGGTGATGACTGCCTCCGGCGCCTTCAAGTACCGCAGGAATTCAAAGACCTCTGTGGCGGTCAAATCTGCAATGGGGTTCAAGTCATAAGCCCCATCCCCCCATTTGGTGAAGTAGCCCATGTAATACTCACTGGCGTTGCCGGTGCCGGCCACCAGACGGTTTTCGCTGGCTGCCACGGTGTAAAGGGTGATCATCCGCAGGCGGGGGGCAATGTTGGCGATGGCGGCGTCGTTGAGAGTGGCCACCTCCGAGACTGTCTGCATCAGCAGTTCCTTCTGGGCCGTCAGGTCGATCAAGCGGGTCTTGATGCCAAACTGCTCCGCCACCTCCATTCCATCGTCCTTATCAATGGTGAAGTTGCGCTTGGAGCTACAGGGCAGGATGATCCCCTCGGTGTTCTCGCAGGCCATCTTGCACAGGATGCCCACCAGGGCAGAATCCTTCCCGCCGCTGTTGCCAAAGAGGATGCCGTCGGCATGGGCCTCCTCCAGCGCCTGGCGGATAAAGGCGATCCGCTTTTCGGTTTCTTTTGCATAGTCACGCATGGGCTATTTCCTCCTATGATATCGCCGTTATTCCACGGTGACGGATTTCGCCAGGTTCTTGGGCTTGTCGATGTCGCAGCCGTTGGACTTTGCCATGTAGTAGGCGAACAGTTGCAGGGGAACGATCTCCGGCAGGGTATTCAGGAGGGGATGGGTCCTGGGAATCAGGATCACGTCGTCCGCCTCGTCAAAAATCTCCCGGTTCCCATCCAACACCACCGCCAAAACCTCTGCACCGCGGGCCTTGACCTCCCGGATATTGCTGAGCATCTTGTCCAGAAGCGCCTCATAGCAAGCCAAGGCAATCACCGGCCGGTCCTCCTCAATGAGGGCGATGGTGCCGTGCTTCAATTCCCCGGCGGCGTAGGCCTCTGAGTGAAGATAAGAGATCTCCTTGAGCTTCAAGGAGCCCTCCAGGCAGGCGGCAAAGTCCAGGTTCCGGCCGATGAAGAACAGGTTGTTGTGGCCGTGGTACTTCTCCGCCAGCTCCGGCAGCTTGGGGTTCTGGTCAATGGACTGCTGCACCAGCTCCGGGAAGCTGCGGATGGCCTCCACCAGGGTCTTGTACTCCCCATCTTCCAGTCTGCCCAAGCGGCGGGCCAGATAAACCGCCAGCATATCCATCACCGCCACCTGGGTGGTGTAGCCCTTGGTGGTGGCCACGGCGATTTCCGGCCCCGCCCAGGTATAGATTACGTCGTCCGCCAGGCGGGCGATGGTGGAACCCACCACATTGACGATGGCCAGGATGCGGGCCCCACGGGCCTTGCACTCCTTCATGGCGGCGATGGTGTCCGCCGTCTCCCCGGACTGGGAGACCACCACCAGAAGGCTGTGCTCATCCACCAAGGGGTTGCGATACCGCAACTCAGAAGCCAGATCCGCCTCCACCGGGATGCGGCAGAGTTGCTCAATGACATACTTGCCCACGCTCCCGGCGTAGTAAGCAGACCCGCAGGCTGTAATCATGATCTTGTTGATCTTTTTCAGTTCACTGTCGCTTAGGGAGAAGTCATCCAAGACGATCTCCCCATGCTTGATCCGGGGCTCGATGGTGGCTCGCAGGGCCTCCGGCTGCTCCATGATCTCCTTGAGCATGAAGTGCTCATAGCCGCCCTTTTCCGCCGCGGCCACGTCCCAGGTGACGTGCTCAATGGACTTTTCTAAAAGTTCCCCAGCGGTGTCATAAATCGTGATACTCTCCGGCGTTATATCTGCAATTTCCCCATCCTCTAAGTAAATGACATCCTTGGTGTGGGCCACCAGGGCGGTAACGTCGGAGGCGAAATAGTTCTCCCCCTTCCCTACCCCCAGGATGAGTGGGGCCGCGTGGCGGGCTGTAATCAAGCGTCCGGGCTCCTCCTTGCAGAGGATGCCCAGGGCATAGGCCCCTTCCAGCCGGGCCACGGTCTTGAGGACCGCCGCTTTCAGATCCCCCGCATAATACAGGTCCAGCAGGTTCACCACCACTTCGGTGTCCGTCTCACTTTTGAACTGAATACCCTGGGCCATCAGCTCCTCCCGGAGCTCCACATAGTTCTCGACGATGCCGTTGTGGACCAGGGCAAAGCGGCCGCCGTTGCTCATGTGGGGGTGGGCGTTCTCATCCGTGGGGGCCCCATGGGTGGCCCAGCGGGTGTGGCCGATGCCAGAGCTCCCGGTCATGGTGGCCCCACCCTGGATCTTTTCATCCAGGTTTTTGATCTTGCCGGCGGCCTTTTCCAAATGGATGCCCTCTTGGCTCAATACCGCGATCCCGGCGGAGTCATATCCTCTATATTCCAGCTTTTTCAGGCCGTCCAGCAGCAGGGGTGCTGCGCTCTGGCTTCCGGTGAAGCCGACGATACCGCACATTCGTGTCTCCTCCTTTTTCGTTGGCGCGCGCAGATGTGCGCAGTGGGACTCATTCCCCCATCAGGCGGCGCATGACCTCCTGATAGGCCCCTTCCACATTGCCCAGGTCCCGACGGAAGCGGTCCTTATCCAGCTTCTCGTTGGTCTCCTTGTCCCACAGACGGCAAGTGTCGGGAGAGATCTCGTCGGCCAGGATCACCGTTCCGTCGGTGGTGCGGCCAAACTCCAGCTTGAAGTCCACCAGTTTGATGCCAACGCCCAGGAAAAATTCCTGCAAGGCTGCATTCACCTTCAGGGCCATGGCCTTGATGGTGTCGATCTCCTCCTTGGTGGCCAGCTTCAGGGCCAGGGCATGGTACTGGTTCATGAGGGGGTCCCCCAGGTCGTCGTTCTTATAAGAGAACTCGATGGTGGGCTCGTCAAACACGATACCCTCCTCCACGCCGTAGCGCTGGGCAAAGCTCCCGGCGGAGATGTTGCGCACGATCACCTCCAGGGGCACGATGGTCACCTTCTTCACCACCGTCTCCCGCTCGCTGAGCTCCTCCACAAAGTGGGTGGGCACGCCTTTCTTCTCCAACATCTGCATGAGCATATTGGTCATGCGGTTGTTGATGGCACCCTTGCCCAAGATGGTGCCCTTCTTCTGGCCGTTGAAGGCGGTGGCGTCGTCCTTATATTCTA
>CAJTQP010000069.1 GCA_910578575.1 uncultured Oscillospiraceae bacterium | reverse complement strand
GCATCGAGATCCACCCCGGCGCGAAAATCGGCCGGCGCTTTGTCATCGACCACGGCATGGGCATCGTCATCGGAGAGACCGCCGAGATCGGGGACGACTGCCTCATCTACCACGGCGTCACCCTGGGTGGCACCGGCAAGGACAAGGGCAAGCGCCACCCCACCTTGGGAAACAATGTCCTGGTGGGCAACGGCGCCCGGATTTTAGGCCCCTTTACCGTGGGGGACAACGTGCGCATCGCCGCCGGCTCCGTGGTGCTGCGGGAGGTGCCCCCAGACAGCACCGCCGTGGGTGTCCCCGCCCAGGTGGTGCGGGTCCACGGGGCCGCCACCGCCTATGCCGACAACGTGGACCAGGTCAACGTCCGCGACCCCATTTTGGAGCGCTTGGCCGCCGTCTCCTCCCGGCTGGAGCTGGTGGAGCGGCTGCTGGATGAAAAATACCAGGAGGGCCTGCCCTCTGACACCGAAGAAAAAGGAGAGGATGTCTAATGCAACTCTATAATTCCGCCACCCACAAGAAGGAGGCCTTCCAAACCCATACCCCCGGCCATGTGGAGATGTACACCTGCGGCCCCACGGTGTACCACTTTGCCCACATCGGCAACCTGCGCAGCTATATCATGGAGGACGTGTTGGAAAAGCACCTGCGTTTCTCCGGCTATGACGTGAACCGGGTGATGAACATCACCGACGTGGGCCACCTGGCCAGCGATGCCGACGAGGGCGAGGACAAGATGCTCACCGGGGCCAAGCGGGAGCACAAGTCCGTGTTGGAGATCGCCCAGTTTTACACCGACGCCTTCTTTGCCGACTGCGCCAAGCTGAACATCAAGACCCCCGACGTGGTCCAGCCCGCCACGGGGCTCATCGACGAGTATATCAAGATCGTCTCCACCCTCATCGAGAAGGACTATGCCTATCTGGCTGGGGGGAATGTGTACTTTGACACCGCCAAGCTGGAGCGCTACTATGTGTTCAACGAGCACAACGAGGAGGACCTGGCCGTAGGCGTCCGGGAGGGCGTGGAGGAGGACAGCAACAAGCGCAACCGCAACGACTTCGTCCTCTGGTTCACCAAGTCCAAGTTCGAGGACCAGGCCCTGAAATGGGACTCCCCCTGGGGGGTGGGCTACCCCGGCTGGCACATTGAGTGCTCCGGTATCTCCATGAAGTTCAACGGGGAGTATCTGGACCTCCACTGCGGCGGCATCGACAATGCCTTCCCCCACCACACCAATGAGATCGCCCAGTCCGAGAGCTACCTGGGCCACCCCTGGTGTAAACAGTGGTTCCATGTCCACCACCTGAACACCGAGGGGGGGAAGATGTCCAAGTCCAAGGGGGAGTTTTTGACCGTTACCCTTTTGGAAGAGAAGGGCTATGACCCCCTGGTGTACCGCTTCTTCTGCCTGCAAAGCCACTATCGAAAGGCCCTGGTGTTTAGCTGGGAGAACCTGGACAACGCCGCCGGGACCTTTACGAAGCTCCTCAACCGCATCGCCGCCCTGAAACCGGAGGACGGCCCTGTGGATGAGGGGGAGAAGACCGCCCTAGTGGAGCGCTTCAAGGGGGCCCTGGACAACGACCTGAACACCGCCCAGGCAGTCACCTGCGTCTATGACGTGCTGAAAGCCAAGACCAACGGGGCCACCAAGCTGGCGGTCCTGGGAGAATATGACAAGGTGCTGAGCCTGGACCTGCTCGCCAAGGCCGAGGCCAAGCGCCAGGAGGCCGCCAAGGCCACTGCCGCCACCCAAAACGGCTGCACCATCACCGGCGAGGGGGATCCCGCCATCGACGCCCTGGTCCTCCAGCGTTTTGAGGCCAAGAAGGCCAAGAACTTCGCCGAGGCCGACCGCATCCGGGACGAGTTGGCCGCCCAGGGTATCGTCCTCACGGACGTGCCGGGGGGGACGAAGTGGGCGCGGGGGTGAGTATACGCCTGGCCCAATGGGAAAATGACGGTGCGAAGGTGTGAGGATTGTCTCCGGGCACCCAACGTGGTTTTACCGAGGAAAACGTACTCTCTACGGGGATCTACAACGACTTGGGCATCTAGGTCCGGGACCGCCTCCTCCTGCTGATAGAGGCCCAAACCAACTTTTCCATCAACATCGCCCTGCGGGTGCTGCTCTACCTGGCAGACACCTACAAGCGCTATGTGGAGGGGCACAAGTTGGATCTGTACGGCAGCAAGCCGGTACGTGTTCCCCGGCCGGAGCTGTATGTGATCTACACTGGCAATAGGAAGCAGGTCCCGGAGACCGTCCTTCTCTCCGACCTGTATGAGGGCAAGGGTGACGCGGAGATTCGCGTCAAGGTCCTGCGGGGCGGCAAGGAAGGGGATATTCTGTCCCAGTACGTCCGCTTTTGCCAAATTGCCGATGCCGCCCGGCGGCAGCATGGCAACGGTCCAGAAGCCATCGACGGGATGCTCCGGCAGTGTAAGGAAGAAAATATCCTAATGCCATTCCTGGCAACGCGACAGAAGGAGGTTCGTGATATCATGGGACTGCTGTTTGACGACGCTACCATTCGGGAAATCCACGACTATAACGTTGCCTTAGAAGCCAGGCAGGAAGGCATGGAAAGAGGGATGGAGAAAGGGATGGAGAAGGGAATGGAGACAGGCATCGGCGCCATGGTCTCCACGTTGCAGGACCTCTCCATCGACCGAAGCACCATCGCCCAGACCCTGGCGGCAAAGTTCAACCTGCTTCCTGGCGTGGCGGAGGAAAAGGTCGCCCAGTATTGGGTCCAATAAGTGCAGAACAAACAGATCCCCTCAAAAGGTTTTGGAGACATAACCTTTTGAGGGGATCTTGTTGTTTTTATGGGCGGCCCCTTTGGGACACGTCCAGGTCTCACCCAGGGCTCAGGGCTGGGGAAACACCGTGGACAGGTCGATCTGGCATCCCTCCAAGACCGTAGCCGGGAGGAGGCTGTCCCGCTGGTACACCGCCGGGGAGGGATATGCTCCCTCCTCCAGCACATGGACCGAAACCACATGGGCCGCCGGGTCAACGATCCAATATTCCTGGACCCCGGCCTGCTGGTACATTCGGAACTTTGTCCAGCGGTCGCTGCGGCGGGTGGATTCGGACAGGATTTCCACTACCAAGTCCGGGGCCCCGTGGACGCCCCGGCGGTCCACCTTCTTGGGGTCACACACCACCAGAAGGTCCGGCTGCACCACCGTGTCCACCTCCTCCGGGCTGTCTCCCTGCCCCTCAAAGAGGCGGACATCCAGGGGGGCCGGGTAGACCTTGCAGCGTTTCCCAAGCAAATGGTTTGCCAACTGGCGGAACAACTCTCCGCTGACCTCTTGGTGTATATCGGAGGGGGACGCCAGGGCCACCGGCTGGCCGTAGTGGAGTTCAAAGCGGACTAAGGGTGTCATATCCCGGACCTCCTTCCCTTACTGGATCAGTCTGTTGAACGGGCCTTCTTTCCCGCCGCCATTTTGATCCCCACCAAGGTCAGCAGCATCAGCACGATGGCGATGGGCAGGGCAATGAAGGCGTTGGGGACGAAGCCCGCGATGAGGTAGGACACAAAGCTCACCGCCGCCGCCGTGATGGCATAGGGCAACTGGGTGGAGACGTGGTCCACATGGTCGCACTGGGCCCCGGCGGAGGCCATGATGGTGGTGTCGGAGATGGGGGAGCAGTGGTCGCCGCACACCGCGCCGGCCATACAGGCGGACACGCACACCACGCCCAGAGGCTCTGTCAGGGGGAACACCCCCAGGGTGATGGGGATGAGGATGCCGAAGGTGCCCCAGCTGGTGCCGGTGGCAAAGGCCAAGAAGCAGCCGATGAGGAACACCACCGCCGGCAGGAAGGACTGGAAGGTCCCGGCGGAGCTCTTCACCACGCCCTCCACGAAGTCCCCAGCTCCCAGGGAGTCGGTCATGGCCTTCAGGGTCCAGGCGAAGGTGAGGATCATAATGGCGGGGACCATGGCCCGGAACCCCTCCGGGATACAGGCCATGGACTGGCGAAAGCTCATCACCCGGCGCAGGCAGTAGTAGGCCAGGGTAAAGACTAGGGCAAACACCGAGCCCAGCATCAGGCCCACAGAGGCGTCGGAATTGGAAAAGGCTTCCACAAAGGAGGCCCCCTCGAAGAAGCCGCCGGAGTAGATCATCCCGATGACGCAGGCCACGATCAGCGCCGCAATGGGCAGCACCAGGTCCAGCACGATGCCGTTTTCCGCGGGCTTGTCCTCGGAGGGGTCGGCGTAGGGGTTGCGGCCGTTGAAGAGGTCCCCGGTGTTCTGGGCCCGGTTCTCAAAGCGGGACATGGGGCTCAGCTCCACCTTCATCAGGATCATCCCCACCATCATCACCACGGTGAGGATGGCGTAGAAGTTGAAGGGGATGGCCTTGATGAACAGGGTCGGGCCGCTGCCGTCCTCTACATAGCTGGCCACTGCCGCTGCCCAGGAGGAGATGGGGGCGATGATGCACACCGGCGCCGCCGTGGCGTCGATGAGGTAGGCCAGTTTGGCGCGGGAGACCTTGTACTTGTCCGTCACCGGACGCATCACGGAGCCCACGGTGAGGCAGTTGAAATAGTCGTCGATGAAGATCAGCACCCCCAGGGCTACCGTGGCCAATTGGGCCCCCACGCGGGTTTTGATGTGCTGGGCTGCCCAACGGCCAAAGGCGGCAGAGCCCCCGGCCTTGTTCATCAGGCAGACCATAGCCCCCAGGATCACCAGGAACACCAGGATTCCGATGTTATAGGTATCCGCCAGCACGCTGACGATGCCGTCCTGGAACACATGGAGAACGGTGCCCTCAAAGGAGTAGGCGGAGTAGAGCAGGCCGCCCATCAGAGCCCCCACGAACAGGGAGGAGTAGACCTCCTTGGTGATCAGGGCCAGGGCGATGGCCACCACCGGGGGCAGCAGGGCCCAGGCGGTGCCGTAAAACCCGCCGCCCTCTGCGGCGCTCTCTCCTGTGCTGGCCGTCAAGGGGAGGAGGAACGCCGCCAGCAGAAACACTGCCAGCAGTCCGCCCTTGAGCAGTTTCGATTTTCTCATGGTTTTCCCTCTCTTACATAGAAAATGAAGTCATGACAGGGGATGTCATGACTTCATAAAAACGATGGGCTATGAATCACAACAGCGCTCCGCCCCCGCGTTGCGGGCAGCGGCAGTCTGCGGGATATTCTCCCACAGCCCAGGGGGAGGCTGCCAGGCAAGGCCCCCTCTCCCTTCGGCGGATTCCCCTTTCCCCTCTCTCCCCTTGCCTGGGTGCTGAGACAGGGTACGCTTGTCCTCCGCGCCTCTATCATGCTTGTTGCCATCGTAGCAGAAAACGGCAGGAAAGTCAACCGTTTGTCAAGAATCGACAGCGGCGATTTGTGCTGCCGGCGTCTGGATTTTCAAGCTCAGCCGAATCAAATAGGCCTCCGGGTCATCGGTGGAGAAGCGGCTCACCAGGTCCTCTTCATAGAGGTCCCCGTCCATGGTGTAGCCCTGGGCCCATACCCAATCCCGTAGCCGCCGGCAGGCGTCGTACTCCGACTGGTAGGAGCCCTGATGGTAGAGCACCGCATAGGTCCCCGCCGGCTGCACCCAGGTCTCGAAGCCCTGGCTTCCCGCCGGGACCTGACAGTAATAATAGTCCTCCATGAAGCGGTCCCGCTCCAGACTCTCCCGGAGGATGATGTCGCCGGGGTTCATGGAGACGCTCCCCGCACTGCGCCCCTTGGCCAGCAGGTCCCGGATGTGCAATAAATATTGGGCCTCCTCGAACTGCTCGAACCGGGGGGCAGGCACCACCGCCAGGGTGCGCTCCGGCAGCTCCTCCAGCCGGATCTCCCCCGGCGTCACCCCCTCGGCCAGCTCCAACTGCCGCACCGTCTCCGCCAGGAAATCCTCCATGCGCTGGAGACGGCTGCGCTCTGCCTCCAGCTCCTGCTCCTTCTGCCGTAGCAGCTCCAAAAAGCCCTCTGGGTTCCGGTGGTTCAGATAGGCCCGGATTTCCGACAGGGGCGTGCCCAGCCGCCGCAGGGCGGCGATGATGTCGAAGGTGGCCAACTGCCGGGCGGAATAGTAGCGGTAGCCGTTCTCCCCCACCGCCTGGGGGCGCAGTAGGCCGATGTGGTCATAGTGGAGCAGGGTGTCCTTCTTCACCCCGCACAGGGCGGCAAAGGCCGCGGTCTTGAACAGATGCTTTTCCATAGACAGCCTCCCGTTTCTGACGATAGAAAAAAGAAAGAAAAATTTTTTGAAATCCCCTTGACTCTGGGGTAACCCCATGGTTTATCCTCAGTATAGCAAAAAACAAAGGCGGCCGCAAGGGCCGCTGGAGACCGCGGTCTGCCGGACAGTGCAGGGCCTAGCCTGTCCGGAATCCATAAAAGAATGAACATAGTAAGTCGTAAGGAATCAGGTGATTAGAATGAACAAAGCGTTGAATCCTAGCTGGAAGAACTTCTTCCACTTTGCCCTCCCCTCCATGGCGGCGATGGTGATCTTCTCCTCCTACACCATCATCGACGGCATCTTCGTGGCCAAGGGCGTCAGTGACCTGGCCATGGCGGCGGTGAACCTCTCCCTGCCCTTTATCAATGTATTGTCGGGCCTGGCGGTACTGCTGACCATGGGGACCTCCACCCTCTGCGCCTTTGCCTTGGGGAAGGGGGACCAGAAGAAGGCGGAGGAACTATTCACCCAGATCGTGGTGGTGATCCTCATTGTCTCCGCTGTCATCAGCGTGGCGGTGTCCATGTTTGCCAAGCCTTTGGCCTATCTTCTGGGCGCCCGTGCGCTGACCATCGGCTATTCCTCCCAATATCTCCACGTGGTGTGCCTCTTCTCCGTGTGTATCATCCTCTCCTACTGCCTGGAGGTGATGGTGAAGGTGGACGGACGGCCGCAACTGGCCATGATCGGCATGGCCATCAGCTTCGTCATCCACATCGGCCTGGACTATATCTTCATCTTCCACCTGCACCTGGAGGTCCTGGGCTCCGCCCTGGCTACGGGGCTGTCCCACACCGGCAGCTTGATCTTCTTCCTGGCCTATTTCCTCTCCGGCAAGTCCAACCTGCGGTTTCGCAAGTTCAAGTGGAACCTGAAAAAGGTGGTGGAGGGCCTGCCCCTGGGGGTGGCGGACTGCTCCGTGGAGTTCGTCCTGGGCTTTTTGACCATGCTGTATAACCATGTGATCGTGTCCACCCTGGGGGAGGAGAGCCTTCCCATCTACGCGGTGATCTCTTACATCACCATCCTGGTGTTCTTCTTGATGCAGGGCATCGCCCAGGGCATGATGCCCCTGGTGAGCCTGGCGGAGGGCCACAACGACCACGCTGCCAGCCGGAGCTTCTTGCAAAAGTGCCTCATCACCGTGGTGGTGACAGGGGTCGTCATAGAGCTGATCTGCCAACTGGCCCCAGGGCCGGTGGTGTCCATCCTCTTGGAGGGGGAGAACGTTCTGTACGCCGACGCGGTCTCCGCCCTGCGGCAGTACGCCCTGTCCTACCTGTTGACGGGCTTCTCCATCGCCCTGGCCGGGTACTTCGCGGCCTTGGGCCGGGGTCCCTCCTCCATGCTGCTCTCCCTGGGCCGGGGCTTCGTCCTCCTGCCTGGCACCCTCCTGGCCCTGAATGCCCTCACCGGCAGCAGCGGCATCTGGATGGCCGCCCTGGTGGGGGAGGTCCTCAGCGTCCTGCTGGGCTTTGCCCTGCTGCGGCGGGCGGAGCACCGTAAGCCGGTGCTGGCGGCGAGTCAGGGATAACGCTGAAAATTCGTGGGCCGTCTGGATTGCCGGACGGCCCGCTTCTTATGTCCTCGTTGACAGCGCATCCCCTTCTCCATTACCACGGACCCCTTTTGGAATGAGACGAACCAAGACGTATTGCGCCGGTCGATTGCGCAGCTTGACGCGGGGATGGGGACGCGGCACGATTTGATCGAGGACGGGCCGGATGTATAAGGATTTGTCGCTTTTGAAAAAAGTGCTTTGTAACCGTGGGCCGGCGAAGGCGCCGGCCCCTACATCCAACGTGGGATTCCCCCACGCCAAGTGAGGTTCACATGGAACCGCCCAACCACGTTCATTGTGAACCTATGGGCGGTGAGGACATAAACGTGTCGTTGTAGGGGCCGCCGCCCTCGGCGGCCCATGCGCTCCCATATCCCCGCTATTCTTTTTTAATGCTGTTGCGCTGATTTGGGGGGCAAATAGATTGATTTTGTGTTGCAAATGACATATAATATACGCAAATCTGAACACAAAGGGGTGTTTGTTGTGGCGAATACAACGACTTTCAGCGTCCGCATAGACAGTGATATCAAAGAGGACTGCGAAGAGCTCTTTGGTCAACTGGGGATGACCCTGACCACTGCCATCAACATTTTCCTGCGTCAGTGCCTCTATGTGGGAGGGCTACCCTTTGAGGTCAAGCTACCCAAGCCGGACAAAGAAGCCATTGCCGCTATGCTAGAGGCAGAACGGATCGCGAATGACCCCTCTGTGAAAAAGTATACCGATCTGGATGAGCTGTTTGCTGATTTGCGCACATGAGAAAAACGCTTTAGAATAGCACAAGGCCCGCCCTGGAACGCACCCAGGGCGGGCCTTACGCTATCTATCAATATCTACAATCAAAGCTCACAGGCAGTCAAATCCTCAAAAGTCTGCCGCCGCACAGCCAACCGGGCCTTCCCCTCCCGGAGCATCACCAGGGCCGGACGGCACAGGCGGTTGTAGTTGGAGGCCATGGTGAAGTTATAGGCCCCCGTGGTGAGCACCGCCAACAGATCCCCCCGCTGCATCTGGGGCAGGTGGATGTTCTCCTGGATCAAATCCCCGCTCTCACAGCAGCGCCCTGCCACAGAGCAGAGGAAGTCTGCCGGGTCGTCCATCCGGTCCGCCGGGAGGACGGTGTAAGGGGACTGGTAGAGGGCATAGCGGGGGTTGTCCGTCATGCCGCCGTTCACCGTCACATAGCTGCGATAACCCTGGATGGTCTTGACCCCGCCCACCTGGTAGAGGGTGACCCCGGCGTCGGCCACAATACTCCGCCCCGGCTCCAGAAGGATGCGGGGGAGGGGATAGCCCTTTGCGGCGCAGCCCGTCTCCAAATGCTCTGCCAGGGCGCGGATGTTGCCGGGGATGTCCACCTGGGGATCACTTTCCTGATACCGCACCCCGAAGCCGCCTCCCAGGTTCAGCACCTGGACGGTGAAGCCCAGCTTCTCCCGGAGGTCCTGGGCGAAGTTCAGCAGGATATCCACCGCGTCGCAGAAGGGTTCCGCCTCGAAGATCTGGGAGCCGATGTGGCTGTGGAAGCC
Source organism: uncultured Oscillospiraceae bacterium (assembly GCA_910578575.1). Lineage (GTDB taxonomy): Bacteria > Bacillota > Clostridia > Oscillospirales > Oscillospiraceae > Evtepia. The sequence goes on along the minus strand of CAJTQP010000069.1, from coordinate 2,970 downwards.
CTCCACCTCCAGGTGCTCCATGGTAAGGGCCTCTGCCACGAAGGCGGCGGCCTGTCCCGTCTCGATGGGGACGCCAAACTGACAGTCGATACGCCCGGTGTTGATGGCTTGCAGGGTGTGGGGGTCGATGCCCGGCGTTACCCGGAGGAGGACTTTTTGCCGTCTCCCCCGCGCCCCGGCGAAGTGGTTCAACTGGGCCAGCTCCAGGGGATTGTCCACAATGAAGTGGCCCACGCCCTGGTCCAGGGCGTATTGGATGTCCTCATCGGTCTTGTTGTTGCCGTGGAAGTAGAGCTGTTCCGGCGGGAAGCCCCCGGCCAGGGCGGTATAGATCTCCCCAGGGGAGACCACGTCCGCCCCCATGCCCTCTTCCTTTAATACAGGGTAGAGACCCTTGAAACACAGGGCCTTCCCGGCGAACAGGGGCTGAGACCCGGCGGGCATGTACTGTCCCATGGCCTGGGTATAGCGGCGGCAGTTGGCCCGGACCCGGTCCTCGTCCAGGACATACAGGGGCGCCCCAAACTCCGCCGCCAGGTCCACGGCGTCCAGGCCCCCAATGGTCAGGTGGCCCTTTTCGTTGATCCCCAGATGTTCATACAGCATGATACTTCCCTCTCTCTTTCTCTCTCGGTGGCGTATGGCTCAGGTGGGCCCCAGCAGGTCGTCCATGTGGTAGAAGCCGGGGGCCTGTTTCACGATGAAATTGGCGGCGGTGAGGGCACCCTCGGCAAAGAGGGCCCGGTCGTGGGCCTGGTGCTTGAGGGAGATGGTCTGGTTGTCCGTGGCGAAAATCACCTCGTGTTCCCCCACCACGTTGCCCATGCGCAGGGCGTGGATGCCGATCTCGTTGGGGCTGCGCTTCCCCTGGCCGGAACGGCCCAGGACCAGTTCCGCCTCCGGCCGCTTCTCCCGCACCGCCTCGGCCAGGAGCAGGGCGGTGCCGCTGGGGGCGTCGGCCTTGCGGTTGTGGTGGGCCTCGATGATCTCCACATCGCAGCCCCCGAAGATGGCTGCCGCCTGCTTCACCAGCCGGGCCAGCAGCGCCACCCCCACAGACATGTTATAGGACTGGAAGATGGGAATGGTCTTCGCGGCCTCCTCCAGCAGGGCGAACTCCTCCGGAGTATAGCCGGTGGTGGCCGCCACCAGGGGGAGCTTTCGGGCCTTGCAATACTCCAACAGCTCTGCCACCCCGGCGTGGTTGGAGAAGTCGATCACCACGTCGGCGCTGCCTGTGTAGTCGAAGAGGTTTTCATAGATGCCGCTGCCCCCGGCCCGGTCCACTGCCGTCAGGGGGATGCGGTCCTCCTCCAGCAGGCGGCACACCTGCTGGCCCATGCGCCCCAGGGCGCCGTTGACGATGACTTCCATAGAGAGATCCTCCGATCTTTGTGCTCAGACCTGGACGCCCAGGGCGCGCATCCGGGTCAGCATGGTCTGGTAGTGGTCCTCCTCCATGGGCACCAGGGGCAGGCGGAGGTAGTTTTCGCAATAGCCCATGGCAGCCATGGCGGCCTTCACGGGGATGGGGTTGGTCTCGCAGAACAGGGAGCGCACCAGGGGCATGAAATCGCACTGGAGCTTGGCGGAACCCGCCAGGTCCCCGGCGAAGAACTTGTCTGCCAGGGCCACAGTCTGGGCGGGGATGACGTTGGACAGCACGGAGATGCAGCCCTTGCCTCCCATGGCCAGGATGGGGACGATCTGGTCGTCGTTGCCAGCATAAATATCCAGCTTATCCCCCACCAGGGAGAAGGCCTCCACGATCTTGGAGATGTCGCTGTTGGCCTCTTTGATGGCGGCGATACGGGGGTGATCCGCCAGGGCGGCGTAAGTAGAGGGCTCGATGTTGATGCCGGTGCGGCTGGGGACGTTGTAAAGGATCACGGGCTTGGTGCTGGCATCAGCGATGGCGCTATACATGGCCACCAGGCCCTTCTGGGTGGTCTTGTTGTAATAAGGGGTCACCACCAGCACGGCGTCCGCCCCGTCGGCGCAGGCGCTCTTGGTGAGCTCGATGGCGTAGGCGGTCTCGTTGCTGCCGGTGCCGGCAATCACGGGCACCCGGCCGTTGACCCGCTCCACGGCGTAGGCGATCACCCGGCGGTGTTCGTCGTCGGAGAGGGTGGAGCTCTCGCCGCTGGTGCCGCAGATCACCAGGCCGTTGATGCCCTGGGCGATCTGCCAGTCGATGAGGGTGCCGAAGCGGTCATAGTCCACACCCTGGGGGGTGGTGGGGGTGACAAGGGCGGTGGCGATGCCTTGGAAAATGGGGGTTTGGGTCTTCATGTTCAGTTCCTCCTGCAATATATCAGTTGCTCTGCCCGATAAAACCAAAAAAATCAAGCAGGCTTCGGAGAAAGCACGCTTGATAATAAGACGGCACCACAGGAGGCGCACATTATATCAAGGATAGCTCTCCGCAAATGTTCATTTGCGACAGTCGGACAACTCTTAGTTTGTCCGCCCAGCCCGGCCCCCTTTGCAGCGGGAACCGTCTTCGGCGCCAGCCCCTTTCCCCGGCCCTGCCCTGCAAGGCATTGGCACCGGTTACTCTTGGCGAAGCGCTACCTCTATCTCTGGTTTGCACATAACTGTAGTGCATTTTCATTCATTTGTCAAGGGGAAACTGGATTTTTATTGCATGTTGCGGAAATTTGTCTATCTTTTTCAAAAATCGTGGGGTGGGCGGGGTGGTTTTTGGTGGGGGGGTACTCACACTTCTGGGAATCACCCGTCACGGGCTTCGCCGTGACACCCTCTTTCAGGGCGTCAAAAAAGGCTTTGCCTTTTTTGACGAGGGGGATACGGTCTGACTGCGCGCAGGGCTTGTCCGCCTTTGGCGAACAAACCCCACACTTGCAGACCGAGAAGTGTTTTCTCCGGCGTACACGCCGCCGGAGAAAACGGATTGGATTGCTTTCGTGCCTGCGGGCACGAACTCTGCGAGGCTTTTTTGACAGGCTG